>DATKZH010000521.1:0-5266 GCA_035528065.1 Thermoguttaceae bacterium
CTCGTAGAGCGCTTGCTGAGCCAAAAGGGACTTCTTCCTTGTCTGAGCTTCTTGAAGCTCGCCGTCCAACCGAAGCTGCTGCCGGATGTCCCGCTGGCCGCTCGCCGCCGAGCGGTCGGTCACGAGCGACGCGATGCGATCCCTAATCGCGGCCAGTTCGCTCAGGTGCTTCTTGATCATGATTTCCAGATCGGTGTTTTGGAGTCGGACCAGCAACTGGCCGTTTTCCACCGTGTCGGCGTGCTTGACGAGCACCTCCTCGACCACGCCGTCGATCTCGGCGAACACCTCGCGCTGCTCGACCGGCTCCAAGCTCCCGTTGGCCTGCATCTTGAATCCCCAGGGCAGACCCACCATCGCCGCAAGCAGCGCAAAAATCAGGATGACGACGGCAACCGTCTTCGGCAGCGTTCGGCCCTTGACGACCCAGCGGACCTTGCCCAGCGTGCGCCACAAAGGCATCAGGAAGAGGTTGTTGTGCTCCAACGAGTTGGCCAGCGCGATCGAGCTGTGCTCGCAGACCACCTCCACCCGCTGAACCATCTTCTGCGGCACCCGAACGTCCTCGATCTGCTCGACGATCAGGGCCCCGATCGGCGGCTCGGGCTCCAGACGCTTGTCCGGGTCTTCTTCCTCTTCTCCCACCGGCTGAGGACGCCTCAAGGGCAGGACGGCGACGGTCTTCGAGTGCGACTCGTCGACGTACTCCTGCATCGCGTCTTCGACCTGCGGGGGAAGGTTGCTCGTGTCGCCCGTGTACCAGACCGGCTCCTCGCTGGCCACGACCACGGTGGCCAGCTTCCCCAGAAGACGCACGGTATTGGATCGCTTGTCGAACAGGTCCTGGCCGCTGACCGCCTCGACGTGACACCGGCGCCCCTTCCGGATCGCCACGCTCACCCGGTCGCACTCGATCAGCCGCCGCCCGTCGTTGGCGATCGTGTAGGCCGTGTCTCGGGGGTCGAGGCTGGCGTGCACGCCCCGGGCAAAGTCTTCCAACTGGGTCCAGAGGACCTGGCGATCGGTGAAGTGGCGGAGCTGGTGCGTCTTGAAGAACTCGCCCGCCCGATCGCACATCTCCATCAGGAACCGCAGGTAACCCTTTTGGGTGGCGGGTCGGGTATTCGGGCGCTGGAAGACCTCCACGACGCCCACGGTCTCCTCGGCGGCTTTCAGGGGCGCCAGCACCAAGAGGAACTCGGTCGGGTTGCCCCCCTGATCGTCGCCCGCGGCCCCGGAGTGTGGTGGCACCACAGCCCCCTCGCCGCTGGCGAGGACCTTTTGCAGCAGGCGACCGTGGCGGATCTGGTCGTCTTCGCTCTCACGGAGCCGGGTCTGTTGGAGGTTGATCTGATAGCCGAGCGCCAGCCGCCCTTGGTCTTCCATGACCCAAACGGCTCCGCCGACGGCCGCCAGGGCAGAGACGACCCGAGGGAGGAACTCCCCGTAGAACTCCTCGGGGGCGATCTCCGATTTGGCCAACTGGGAAATCTCGCCGACCAGCATGCGGATCTGCTGCTTGGTCTGTTCGATCAGTTGCGGGTCGAGGGATTGTTCGCTGCTCATGTCCTCATCATCCATCGGGCTCAAGTCTGCCCGACCCAGCGATGGGTTAGGGAATTACGTCAAGGCGCGGCGCCAGGATAGCAGGCCGAGCGCTACCCCGTTTGGCCGGCGCGACTGGGTTGTCGTGTGTCCCGCCGGTGCCCCATGCCATTAGTTCTCAGGATTGAGGAAACGTCCTCAAAGTCTCACGCGGCGAGGTCGCAACGTGTTTAGTGACAACGGGTTTGGGGTTCAGTGGTCAGGGTTCAGGGTTCAGGATTTCGCTTCACACCGTTATTTCGAGGTCCTGAACCCCGAACCCTGTTGGTTGCGGCTACGCTGCGCTATGCTCAAAGGTAGCTTAGGGTTAGGCAACCGTCGGGGCGTCAATCTTCCCGCCTCCCGCCCAACCTGCGCAATCCGCATATCCGCCCCCCGCTCACACTGCGTCCTGCGATCGCGCCGACATTGGTAAGATACGTGAGACTGCCCGCGGGGGATCGGCTTTGCCCACCGCCTTCGTGCCGCCGCGGCCGCCCTCGTTGGGCCCGTCCTACCATTATTCGGGAAACGGATGGGCAGGCGGTGCCTTTTTCACGCCCCAATCGTCAATTCAAGCCTGTTGGCGATCGCCCGCAGGCATGTTGGCCGGGATTTGGGCCCAACCGCGGTCTTTTGGGGAGTCTGGCGACTTCAGCGATGCGGAGGAAGGCCCCAAAGAAGTCGCGAGCCCTCCCCCCCCCAAAAAAAGATCCCCGGAAGACGCTGGGCCAATCTGCGCAACGGGTCGCCTGACTCCGGATGGTCGAAGAATGAACGATGGATTACGGGCTAGTCCTTTCAGTGTAGCAACTTGATTCGATCTTGGCGCCCGTCGGGCAGACGTGTTGCCCGGCCGGGACGCCCTGGCGGGGGGGTTCGGTCACCATTGACGTCTGCATTGCCAATGATCACCCGACGTGGACCGGACCCTTCGGTCCCGGGCTTCCGGTGGAAGCCGTCCGTTCATTGGCTATGCAACGCTCACTAAGACGCTGAGGGATCTCACACCAACCCCCACCGCTTCCGCAGATACCACTCGGCCGCCAGCAGGCCGACCAGCAGGAGGAAGAAAGCCCAGGTATCCCAGAGCGGCCTCTTGGTCTCGGTGCGGACCTCGAGGCCTTCGGCGTCTTGGGCCAGCCGCTCGATCAGATCGGGGAGCTCCTCGGGCACGAGCGACCGGCCCCCGGTCATCGCCGCCAGGCTCTCCAGCATCGTGGCGTCGGCGGCGGCATTGTCCAGCTCCAGGTCTTGCTCGATGACCAAGAACCGGGAGCGGGTGCTGCCCAACGGCTCGCCGTCCTTGGCGGCCGTGACCTGAATGGTGTAGTCGCCCGAGACCTCCCCGGCCTGGAAGGAGCCGGTCATTTGCTCTTGCCCACGGACCAGCGTGAGAGCCCGCTCGGACCCGTCGGGGAGCACGACCTCGGCCTGGTAGTCGGCGTCGTCGACGGGCCCGCCGGCCGGGGATTGCGCCCCCACGCTGAATTCGACCCGCCCGCCGGGACGGAACCGCCGCCCGGGCAGCTTGATCCAGACGTTGCCCTCCATCGATTCGTCCTTGCGCGCCAGCCACAACACGACCTGGCGCCAGAACCGCTTGTGCGCGGCTTCGTGCCCCCGCATCCACCAGTGCCACGTGGTATCCCCGGCGAAGGCCATCGCCCGGCCCCGCCCGTAGTCGTTGGCCACCAGGAGCGGCTGCTCCCGGCCGGCCTCCGCCAGGACCAACGCCAGAGGCTTCATCGCATCGGTGCGAAATCGATTGGCCCCGTCGAGCGGCGGCAACCGCTCCCAGACCGCCAGGCTCCCGGGCGCGTCGCCGGCCAGCATCAGGGTGAAGTGGAGCCTGCCGATCCGGCTGGGCATCATCTTGAGCGGACCGGGCACGTGCAGGTCTTCCGAGACCTCGTCGTCCAGCCCCTGGCGCTCGAACCGGTTCATTCGGATCGGCAGCACGCTCGCCAAAGGCGTTTCCGCGTAGCCGCCCGGCCCGAAGCTGTGGAAGCCGCCGAGCATGATCAAGCCCGCCCCCTTCGACACGGTGTCGGCCAACGCGTCCAGCTCGCCGGGCTCGAAGGCCGACGAGTCGAGATCGCCCAGGACGTACACCTCGTACTTGCCGGGCGTGAGTCGCTCGCGCAAGTCGGAGGGGCGCGTGTCGCCGGGCCGGCGGGGGTCGACGTGCAACGTCTCGACTTGGACGTCCTCCGAGGCGTCCAGCGCCCGGCTGAGGAACTTCTGCTCGAACCGGGGCGGAAACCCCTCAACGTAGAGCACGTTCAGCCCGCCCTTGAGCACGTTGACGAACGTGCTCAACCGGTTGTTCGTCATCACCAGCTCCCCCGGCTGGCGCACGGCCTCCAGGGCGATTTTGTACTCGCCGGGCAACTGCGGCACGTAGGTGAATTGGACGGGGATCAGCTCGCCGTCGGCCATCACCTTGAGATTCTTCTGGTCCACCGGCTCCATCTTGCCGGGCGAGGTCTCCACGAGCAACTGAACGGAGATCTCGCGGCCCGTGAACCCGTCGGCACGGACCTGCCCGGTCACCGTCAGCTCGTTCTTGACGAACACCCGTTGGTTGGCCACCAGGTCTTTGACGGCCACGTCTTGGGCCTGGCCCAGCCCTCGCGACTTGCCGAATCGCACGGCGAACAGCGGATAGCCGAGCGCTTTCAGCCGGCTCGCCGCGGTCTGGGGCAACACGTCGCGAGCCGGCCGGGCCCGCTGTGCCCCGTCGCTGAGCAGGAAGATGCCCAACAGCCGCTTGCCGGCTTGCCCGCGCAGCACGTCTTCCAGCACGGCCCCGATCGCCGTCTCGTCGCCGTCCGGTTCTTGCCCCAGGCGGACCTCGCCGCGGACCACGTCGGCCGGATGGGCCTCGGCGTCGAAGGTGAACGCGGCGACTTCCAGATCCTCGGCCAGCGCGGCCAGCGCGTCTTGGGCGCCGGCCAGCGTGCGCCGCAGCGCTTCCCAGCGGGTCTTGCCGCCCACCTCGTCGGGCACCGTCATGCTCCGCGACCGGTCGGCCAGCACGACCAACGTCGCCGCTTCATGCTCGGTCCGCGTGTAGACGAGCGTCGGCCGGAGCATCGCCAGGATAACGAGCACCACGACGGCCAGGCGGAGCCCCGCCAGGACCCTGCGCTTCGGTCCGGCGACCTTCTCCCGAGCCGGTCCCACCAGCAACAGCCCCAAGAGCACCAGCGCAGCCGCGCCCACGAGCAGGTAGCTGTCGGCGATGGGATAGAGGGACCAGCGCATGGCTAAGGATGAAGGATGAAGGATGGAGGATGAAGGACGGATGTTGAATGCTGAATGCTGAATGACGAATGATGAATGCTAAGCCGTGATGGGAGGCCGATGAACGACGATTGATGATTGGCGGTGGAGGGAACGCGAAGGGGCGATTCTCGGTGCGCGGGGCAACGGGGGACACGGCGCCTCACCGGCCATCCGCCGGCTCGCACAGATCGTCGCGGTCTATCGCACTTGCCTTCGGACATTTGCTGCAAATGAGTCAAGTCTGTGGGGTCCAGGGTTCAGGGGTCAGGGTTCAGGACTTGGAGTTCCACGTATACACGCAAATCCTGAACCCCAAACCCTGACCACTGACCTCTCGCCTCGGTCTGAGGCCCTGCCTCGCTAGTCATGCCGTGCTCCTTCATCCCTTCTT
>DATKZH010000522.1:0-2265 GCA_035528065.1 Thermoguttaceae bacterium
CCTTTGCCGTGACCGTGAACCGCTTCGTCTCGGCGGCGACGTGGAAGTACAGCCGTTTGGCGCCGCCGGATATGACAACCTGTCATGGCCCACGACGGTTGCAGGCGAGTGTTCATTCCGGAAGTATCGGCTCAGGCCGGAAAGCCGGGCGGCCAGGATGACGACCGGGGGTAGCGATGCCTGCGGGGTGCACGTCTCCGCCGGCTGCGGACGAGCCGGTATCCCTGAACGACGAGCTCGACGCCTACCATCGCCAGGACAAGGCTCCCAGGCAATCAGTCGGTCGGAAGCGGTCAAAGGTCCGACATTGCGTGCTCCTGTTTATGTGTCGGCGATACACTCCGCAATGTTTCGTCGTGATTAAATTCAGCGTACGGGCCATTAGTTCGCGCGCCTCGCCCGCCGTTTGGAGCC
The DNA here is from genome assembly GCA_035528065.1 of Thermoguttaceae bacterium. GTDB lineage: Bacteria > Planctomycetota > Planctomycetia > Pirellulales > Thermoguttaceae > DATKZH01. The sequence goes on from DATKZH010000522.1 coordinate 415, forward strand.
CATGGCCTGTGTTGCCCAACTCCGACTTGACGCATCGTACTGGTAAATACTGGACTTACGTTTTCGGATTATTCGCGTTTTGACCCAAGTGGGTCGTATCCACTCGAGCGATGTCCTACCGATTTCAGAATGCGTGTTCCCTGCATAACAAGAATACACGCACAAAACCGCCAAATATGGGTAATATTACCCAATGCGTCGAAAACGAAGCATGCCGCTATCACACGCCCTTCCGCGGTACTTCCGACCGGATCGCATAAACGTAACCACTTGCCGCGCCACGACCCAACGTGGGCGCGCCGTCTCCAGCGCACCAAGACAGCTGACCATCGCCCAGCGGTCAGGGCGGTCATAGTGGTCACGGCAAGAAGAAACTTGCTCCCGTGCAGAAGAACGAATTATCTTTCTTGTTTAGTTTTCACTTACGTCTCTCAATAGGAATTTGCTATGACCACCATGACCAACCCCACAGGAATCCCGGACGGGTTGGCCTTTACCACGTCCTTCGCCGCGGTGGGATGCCGCAACCGGCGAGCTGCAGGCCCGCATACTCGGTCACGCGGTCCCCCTCAACACGAGGTCGGGCATCTGTCAGTCCGGGGACGACTCGCTTGAACTCTCGGCCCAAGCTCGAGTGACTGAAGGGCCTATGCCCGTTTGCCTCGCACCAATCGCGGAAGGTCTCGTAGACTGATCGTTTAACCGCCGAGGCCCCCGGACCCACCTCACAACACTCATTCACGAAGGCAGCAACCGGGTTGCAGGCGGTCTTGTGGCTTGCCATCGCACGGTCGCAGACCTCCGACGGGGTGAACTGACCTCGATCCCTCGGCCGCTTTGCCCCTGCCAGAGCCCAGTTGAAGATCCCGGATAGCTCGTTGCCCACGATCGTATCGGCCAAGCCGATGTCCATCTTCTCGTCGGGCACCGTCTGGTCGAAGACGAAGAGGAGCAGTCGCCTCCAGAGCCCCTCCGTTCGATCACGAAATCTCGGAAAGGCGTTCGTCGCAAGCGTGTGGCGGGCGCGAGGGGTGCCCATCCTCGTCAGTGTACGTCAGTAGATCGCCTTCTCTGTTCAGTTCTCTTTTCATGATCCTGTCCTACCATGCCTCAATCCACGGATAGTCTTCCGGATCCAGCTCCTTCTGCATCCGACGATAAAGCTCATTATTTCTTTTGCCTCCACAGTCTTTCTGCACGTCCAAGCCAACTCGGGCTGGGCCTGCGATTCCAAGGATGTCCTTCAGTCGCTCAGTCCCAAAGGATCTTTCAGGACGTACTCGCCGTTGCGCCGGTCGAAGACGACGTCTCCCGATCCCTCAAATCTGCTCAGGCCGTCATTCAGCCGGAGGACGACCTCCGAGCCGAAGTCGGACGTCGAACAGCCCTTGGTTCGTATAATGGTCCCATATCCATCGGGGGTCAGGTGGCCCAGAACGAGTATGTGATCGAAGCGGCTGCCAAGGCTCTTGCAGCCGACGGCCATGGTGTGATCGGGTTTGGCACGAGGCCGCCATCGCGTCGGCGGCTTGAAGCAATGCGTGACAACGCCCCGAATCCCTCGTGCCCGGCAGAGATCCCTGAATTGCTCGGCGAAGTGCGCCATGCACGCGCCCGTCTGGGAAGCCGGCGCACCCATCCGTGTCATCTCGCGACCAACGGCCCAGTCGAGGCCATCGACCACGACGACCGCTGGTCGACATCCTGCACGGACCTGGGCGTCAATGGCCCCCGCCAGCTCCTGGACCCCGCCCTCGCCTTGCTCTTTCGTGGTCATGTTGAACGGATGGATGAATCTGCCGAAGGCCACGCGTGCCTGTTGGAACTTCGCCTGGATCGACTCCGACATCT
>DATKZH010000523.1:0-6006 GCA_035528065.1 Thermoguttaceae bacterium
CATCGACCGCAAGATCACGCAGGGGACGCGCGGAGAACGCGGTCGCCGCTGGTGCGAGCGGATCTGGACCGTGCTGGCCACGTGCGTGCAACAAGGCCGCTCGGCGTTCCACTTCCTCTACCAGTCCATCGTGGCCCATTACTCCGGCCATGCCTCACCGTCCCTCTTGGCCATCCCGCCCTGACTCGCGCTGATTCCCCCGGATCCCGACGGTCCCGCCTCACCCCTCTTCCCGACGCTCACATCCTCCTACGTCGCGCCCACCCCCGTAAGCCCGGCAACCCACTGGTTGCCTGGAATGCTGGTCTCAGCCGGACGCTGTGAATGCTTACTCCAGCGGGGCGTCGAAATCGTCGGCCATGTGGAGGATCTTGCCTTTGGCGCTGCCCGGCCGGCGCGGCCGCCGCTTGGGCACCGGTTCGCCGACCAGCCGGGCCACTGGCTGTTGGTCGCGCATAATCACCAGTTCCTCGCCCGGACTCAGGCTGTCGATTAGCTCAGCCAACCTTGCCTGGGCCTCCTCAATCGTTACCGTTACCATGGTTCTCTCCTCGAACTTGTCCGCTGAACTGGACTCGCGACGTAAGTCATTATAACGCTTTGCGTTAAGACCGGGAAACCTCAGAGCCCCAGCCCCTTCTTTCTTGCCAACACGCCGTCCACCCAGCGTTTCTCGTCGATGCCGCGACTACGCCTTCCCAAAGCGCCCGAGGTTCGTGTCCAGTTTCCAGACCTTGAAATAGCCCCACGGGAAAGTGCCGCCTTCCCCACGGCTCCCCATCACGACCACGGTGTCTCCCTCCAGGGCCGTCCGTTGCTCGATGGTCAGGCTGCCGATCACGTCATCCTGAAACGTGCCCACCAGGCTGCGGACATTCTCCCAGTCCGGGCGATACGCGAATAGGACCCGCAACGCCACCCGAACGCACAGAAGCTTCCAGAACGCGTAGGCCACGCGGTCGTCCTTTCTCGCGTTCTCCAACTCGAAAGCGGCGACCGGCTGGGGCCACCGGCACTTGTCCCCCGGCTCCGTGCCCGGGAATGCCATCACGTCGATCGCGAGATACTCCTGCCCCGGCTGCGGCAATAGGTCGAGCCGGTGCCCTTTCCCGGCCGCCCGTAGGCCGATGGCTTCGCACGACCGCACCACGGCCGTCGTCAAGAGCGAGGTCCATGCCTTCCGATCAGCCCGGAGCGAAGCGTCCTTCAGCGGCCCAGCTGTGGCTGGCTCCTGAATGACCTCCCAAAAGGAGGACTGCCACGTCTCAAGCAGGCCGGCTCTCATCGAAGTGCCTCGTTCGCATCCAGCGGCCGATTGTCGCGGTGGTCCTCGCGGCCAGTGACGACGTGATGCCAGGGCTTCCGTTTCGACATCTTCTCAGCTTTCGGCATCAGCCGGGGGAGTTGGACTACCAGGAAGCGGTCGCATCCGGATGCGGTACGGCTCGGCCACGGCAAAATGCCCTTGCCAATCGGACGTGCTCTGGAGAATCTCCAACACGCGATCCCGGACGTACTCCGGTGACTGGACCCCAACACGAAACAGGATCACGCCGCACTCAGCGCGCAGGCCGGTATGAAACGCCAGCTCGCCGAAATCCTTATCGAGCGTGACGACCAGCCGGCCCTCCTCCTGCGCGCGACGCAGAATCCCTCGGTCGTCTTCGCCGGGCATGTCGGTTCGTGCCCAGACCACGTCGTGACCCGCCTCGCGCAGCGCTTCCACCGCCACCCGCGGGAAGTTTTCGTTCGCCAGGATCTTCATGTCGGGCTGGGGATCAAATAGACCCGCTCGGATTTGAGCGTGTTGCTGGCGTAGTGCAGACACGCCGAGATGTCTTCATCGGTGAGCCCGGGGTAGTTGTCGAGGATCTGCTCCCTCGTCCACCCGTTCGCCAATAGCTCAATGATGAACTCGACGGCAAGCCGCGTTCCCTTGATCACCGGCTTCCCCACCAGCACCTTCGGATCCACCGTGATTCGGTCCTTCCAGTTCATCTCGTCGCTCCTTGTCAACCAACCGCAGGAAAACCGAGGATCGCGCAGAAGGCACCGAACCTCTGCGTGCCTCCGCGTCCTCCGCGGTTCATTATACCACCTACAGACCCAAGCCCTTCTTTCTCGCCAACACCCCGTCCACCCAGCGTTTCTCGTCGGTGCCGCGGGGGTAGAGGGCGGAGAGGGATTGGGCGAGACGCCAGAACCGGGCGTCGCTGCCCGCGCCGTCGTCGACCAGGAACCGCTTCAATGCCTCGCCGCGGCCCGAGCCAAAAAGGATCATCGCCTGGTGGACGCGGTCCAGCACGGTCGCCCCGGGCGACGCGCCGGCCGGCTCCCCGGCGGCGGCTTCCTGGGCCTCTTCCGCCTCGTCCAGCTCCGCAAACAGCGACCTCTGCTTCGGCTTCTTCTTGCGCCGCGTGGTCGCCGGGGCCGCCGAATCCTTACCGAACAGGTACGGCGTGCGCTCGGCCACGGGCAAGAGCCGGGCCTTGTCGCCCTTGACCTCGACCACCGACTCGGCCTTCTCCAGGTGCACGCCCAAGCCCTGGGCGATCTTCCGGGCGGCGTCGAACTCCAGCGTATAGCCCGTGCTCTGGTCCTTCTTGGCGTCATCTTCTCCCTCTCCCTCCGGGAGAGGGTCGGGGTGAGGGGGTCCGCCGTTTCCATGACGGCCCGCGACGCCCGTCCCTCCGCCCAGCGTCCACAGCCACATGGCCGTCAGCCGGGCGTCCGGCTCCAGTTCGGCGGCGTCTGCCTCGTCAAAGATCATCCGCAGCGCCTCGGTCGACACGGCCCCCCACACGTGCTCCAGATACTCCCGCAGCGTGGCCTCCTCGCCGCTGGCCTTCTCGACGCGGCTATAGCGGCTGAAGATCTCCAGGGCGGGGCCCAGGCAGGCGAAGATCGCGTCAGCCCCGACCACGCCTTCCTCGGCGAGACGTGGCATCCACTCATGAATTCTCGCCGGCAACGCCGCCAACACATCCCGCCATTCGCCGACGTCTTCTCGCAATGAACCGTCAGGATTCTCGCGGGGACGGCAGACCATGAATACCGACGACTGCAGTGAGGCCGACGCCTGAGCACGGGTTCGATTCTGCATCTCGGTGTCGAGAGGCCAAGAAGCCTGCAGAGTCCAACCTCCTTCGAGAACGGCTGAAAGCAATGCTTCCCATGAGGCTGTGCTGCTATCTGCAAAGACTATGCACGCGAGGGCTGAGGGCCGGGTGATCTCGCGGCCCCGCGTGAGCGCCGCAGCCATCCCAGAAGAGAAGAAATGCTCGTCCTTTCTAACGCCATCCGGACCAAGTGCTGAGTTCGTAACCACCAGCTCGTCTTTCTTGTCGACGAGCGTGGTTCTGAAAAGGCTTTGTGCTGCGCCCTTGACTCCCCTTCGAAGCCATACGTAGAACACATCAGATAGGTCTGCGTATGGGATTGCTGCGAAATAGGGCGGGTCTGTGAAGTACAGTTCCGCACAGTCGTCCGGAAGGGGGCACTGCTTGGCATCGCACCGCTCTACCGTTCCGCTCCCGGTCAGCGAGAGGTTTGCCTCAATCACTCTCTCGATCCACTCCATCGCGCCATCCCAGTTCCCCGTCCCCGTACCCAATGGGTTCGTCTCCGCGAAATCCCAAAGGACCTGCAGTGCCTGCTTGGAAAACATCGATTTGACGGTCGACCGAGACGAATCCCAGCGAGACAGAGAACTGTTCTGGCCGACTATCCGATCCAGGGCACAATGAAGCAAGAGTGCTACTGCATCTGACAACTCGCCGTCGAGCTGAGACCGAGAGCTACGGTAAGCGTCGATCGCCCTTTGGAAAACCAGAATGCTCAGTAGCTGCCGGCTCGTGTAGAGGTCTCGGAAGCTGCGAATGCCCAGACTGGTGATGACGGATACTCCAACCGTGTTCTTGTAGGGGCGAAGCGGGTTAACCTCTTCGTCGGGTATCGCGTCAGGTGAAGCGCCTTCTAGTCGAACAATTGCACTTGATGCTAAATCCACCGGTCTCGTGTCGCCTGGACGCGCCGGCCGGAAACGGCGAGTTCCGTTGTGATCCAACAACACGGCGTACAGCAGCGAAGAATTCGCACCGCCGTCGCGCGCGGCCATTTGTCTTCTGACATTCGCAGCAGGTGTAGTGTAGTCGCAGAGTGGACATGTCGCGATTCCCTGTCGCACTGTAGCTGTACTCGATGCCTCTGATCCCTCGGACACCTTCACTCGGACCGTTTTCTCGGGGCCTTTCGAGACTACGACGTGGGCAATTGGCCGCTTCTTAGTCAGAGTTGTGGCTCGGATTAGCGGTACTTCGGCGCCGCAGCCTGGACCTTCACAGGTGAATGTACGGGCCCAGAAGTACGTGATCGGGAGGGCGCCATCAGGGTCCAAAGGATAGAACTCCGCAAGCACTCTCTGCGCCTCGCCTTTAACCCACTCGCCCCACTTGCGAAACTCATCCTTCAAACGCTGCCCATACTTGGGTATGTAATCTAGGACGACCTTGTTCAGGACTACGGCCACAGGATTAATGTCAGATGCGAACGCGTCGGCCCCGACGCGGAGGGCCTCCAGCGGGATCGACCCGCCGCCGGCAAAGGGATCGACGACCAGCGGCCGGGTGCCCGGCTGGCCGCCGAGGGCTTCGTGGGCGGACTGGGTGAGGGCCCGGGCGGTTTCGAGGTACGCGGGCACGGTCGAGTTGTCCCAGTTGGCGAAGTCGGCAATGAAGTCCAACAGCGCGAACCGCAGCACGTTCTGGTGGGCCGCGTCGGTCGGGTCGAGCGGGATGCCCGACGTGGCGATCGCCTCCCACCGGGCCAGGCTCTCCTGGGAGGCCGTCTTCATCAGGTTGTGCTTGCCGATCTTGCCCTTGACGACCTTGTTGGCAAACGCCGTTACCAGCTCGGCCGCCTTATCGCGGAACGCCTGTGGGCAGTTCTCATCCGCCGGGTCGGGCCACAGCGCCGCGCAGATCACCGCCCGACACGCCGCCAACGGCCGCCGCGCCCACCAGATGTGCAACGTCGAAATATGCCCATGCCGAATCGACTTCTCCCGCCTCGCATGCGCCGAGATCCGGGCGATGGGGAGGTCGACTTCGATGAGGCGCTTGGGGTAGTGGATCATGGGGTTTGGAGGGGAAGATTTGGGACAGGAAAATTGATGACAGGAAAATGGGGGAGAGGAAGGGGTCATTTGGTGAGGGTGGTGAAGGTGACGGCGGTTCGGGTGACGTTGATCCAGTGGATGGATTGGAGGTCGGTGTGTTGGAGGAAGCGGCGGGTGTGGGTTTGGAAATGGGGGCGGTCTCGGTCGCGGAGGGCCGTGATCTTGAAGGCGGTCGCCGGGCCGGCCAACCGGACTCTCTGCGTCCCCAGCCGGCGGCCGTCCGTGACGACGTTCGCCTCGGCCACCACCGCGTTGTCGCCGCCGAGGAAGTGCGTCAAGGCCTCCTCGTACAGGTGCAAATCGAGGCACGTTCCCCAATCCCTCAGGAAAGCCACGACAATCTCCTTGACCGCGGTGCCGCTGCCGTCCCGATCCCTCCAGGCTTCCTCTCGCACGGCGAAGCCCGTCCGATCGTCACGGGCCAGCGTCGTGTTGACGAATTCGTGCTCGACGAGAGGGGGACGGAGATTCACCAGCTTACCGCGCGGCAACTCGGCCAACAACAGGTAGTTCAACAACTGGGCACGGTGTTTGTCGTTGAGGGCTGCTACCTTCTTGAGCTCGAACACGGCCCCGTCGTCGACGAGCAGGTCGATGAAATACGTTTTCGCAAAGCCCTCAAAGCTCACCTCGACGCGCACTTCGGTTCTCACGTCGGGGAGGCGGCGAGCGATTTCGTCGCGGTAGATCTTCTCGTCGAAGAACCGTCCCAGCCGGTTGTGGATGCCGAAGACGCACTCCATCACTTCGTACGCCAGCGCCCCAAACTCCTCCTGCGTCATCCGCCGAGTCTCAGCCCCCACCCCAATCCCCATCTCCCCCCCTCCTTC
>DATKZH010000524.1:0-14391 GCA_035528065.1 Thermoguttaceae bacterium
AGCTACCCTGGGTTGGCGGGCACCGAGTCCCCCCCCAACCCCAACGGGGTTGCACCCCGCGCAACCCTCGAGCGGGCGCTGTGCAACCCCTTCGGGGTTGATGGGCGACGTCGGAACCGGGACCCAGGGTAGCTTCGCAACGCTGGGCTGTGTTGTTGAACGCCTTCGGCGTACGGGGATGGAACACAAACGGGACACAATGTGGCGAGTGATTGACGGCCGTTTTGAGCAGCCCACACGCCGCGTGCCGTAGCCGGCGGACGGCACACGGCGTGTGCCTGCTACGGAAGTCGGGAAGTTGTTTTTCGGCCGATCCCAAACGAGACGGCCGCGCCGCTCATTGCCAGATCCATTCGGACATCGCCGCGGCCGCCGGCACGAAGAGCATCAGCGGTGCCCAGGCGGCAAAGGCCGGGCTCAAGGAGGAGGTCGAGCCGAGATAGTGCGACGCCATCACCACGAGCATGAACACGGCGACCACGACCGCCGCGATCCCGATCGCGATGAACACGTTCCGGTCGCCGCGTCTCAATACCAGGGGCAACCCCAGAAAGAGCAGGGTGACGTCGAGAAACGGCTGCACGAATCGGCTGTGGACGGCCACGCGGGCCTCGGCGCGGTAGCCGAGGCTGGGATTGTGCAACCCGGCAATCAGGTCGGCCGTCGACGAGTATTGCCGCCACGCTTCCGCGCTGGTGAGCTGTTCGAAGCGGACGTCACTGGCGACGAAGCACTGGTCCGGGCGAAGCCAGTCGGGGGCATCGTGCGGGGTGATGATGACCGGCTCTCCGTGGAGCACCAGCGAGGGCTGGGTGTCGAGATGTTTGGGTTTCTTCACCTTGTCGAGAAGGTATCCGCCGGGGCGATTTTTCTCGGGCGGCTTATAGAAGGCGTTTTCTGCCACCAGCAGCCTCCCGTAGTCGCTCAGCGAGGTGGGAAGGAGGAAATCGGGCTCTTCGATCCGCTGGTTGTCCGCGAACGTCGCCTTGCCCCGGAAGAGAATCCTGGTCCGGTTGTCGGATTGCGACTGGAGCTTCTGGGCGACCTCGCCGACCAGGTCTTTGGGCTGCCGGGTCAGTTGTTCGCGCAACCTGGGAATCACGAGCTCGCGGTTGGCGGCCGCCAGAATCGCGATCGCGATCGCCGCGCCGATCACCGGCGCCACCACCCGAATCCGCGAAACGCCGGCCGACATCAACGCGGTCATTTCGTTGTGGCGTTGGATCCAGGTGACGGTGAACATGGCCGCAATCAGCGTCAAGAGCCCGGCAAACTTGTCGAAAAACCAAATCCCGCGGTAACTATAGTGCGAACCCATTATGGCCAGCACCCCGCCCCCCTTGTGGGCATAGCGGAGGAACTCTTCCAGGTTGGTGAACGCGTCGAGCACGATGTAGAGCCCGGTCAGGCTCACGTAACAGATCACGAACGTCCAAAGGAACTGACGCAGCAGGTAGCGATCGATGATCCTCATCACGTCACCTGACGGATTGCGCGGCCGAGGGCCTCAACCCCCTTGCGGACGTTCTCGCACGACGGGAAGGCGAAACTCAATCGGAGCATGTTGTTCGGCGCCGGCTCTCCTTCCCGGGGATAGCAGAACTCGCCGGGCACGTAGAGAACGCCCTCGTCCGCCGCCAGGTCGAACAACGGGCCGTCCACGCCCGTGTCGATCCCTTCCGGCAGGCGGAGCCAGACGTAGTGCCCGCCGGTCGGGCGAACCCACTCCACGCGGCCGATCGGGGCGAGGAACTCGTCGGCGGCCTCCAACGTGGCGTCGATCTTCCCGCGGTAGAGCGTGCGGAGCTTCTCCACGTGGGGATCAAAAAGCCCCATCTCCAGCACCGTGGCCATGAGCACCTGGTTGAGGCTCGGGGAGCCGAAGTCGAGGTTCCCCTTCGCGCTGGCGACCGGCTCGACGAGCCCCGGGGGCAACATGCCCCAACCGACGCGGACCCCCGGCGAGAACGTCTTCGAGAAGCTCCCCACTTGGATCACCGTATCCCCCTCGGCGTCCAGCGACCGCAGGCTGGGAACGTCGTCCCCGTAGTAGCGGAGCTCCCGGTAGGCCGAGTCTTCGATCAAGTGGATCCGGCCCGCCCGGGACCAGCGATGCGCCAACTCGACCAGGGCCGCCCGACGCTCCAACGGGACCGTCACGCCGCTGGGGTTGTCGTAGTAGGTGCAGACGTAGATCAGCTTGACGCGGGCGAGGTCTCCGGCCGCATCGAGTCGGGCCAACGCGTCGTCGATGGCCTCGGGGATCGGCCCGTGCTCGTCGATCTCGACCCCCACGGCCCGTGCCCCCAGATTTCCCAGGGTCCCCAAAATAACGAAGTAGCTGGGTGCCCCACAGATGACCACGTCGCCCGGGTCCAGCAGGCTATCCCCCACAAGATAGAGCAACTGGTTGCTCCCGGCGGTCACGACGACCTGCTCGACCGCCAGCTTGGCTTGCGCGGCGGTGCGGCCGTCGGCCTCGAGCATCCGGTCGAGCAGTGCTTCGCGCAGGGGCAGGTAGCCGATCGTGGTTCCGTACTGGAGGGCGGTTCGGGCTTTCCGGGGGTCCGACCAGATCCGGTCCAGGGCTTGGGCCGTGGCCTCGACGGGCAACGTCTGGTGATCGACGAATGCGGCAGCCAGCGAGACCAGCTCGGGGTGGGCCAGCGCCTTGGCCATCAACAGGTTGGCGATCGGCTCCCCGCCCGCCCAGTGGGCTCGCCGGCTCAGACCGTTCTCCAAAGGCATGGATCTTCGCAGGCTCCGGGTTGGCTGCCACGGGTTTTGCGGCGGCAGCATAGGGCACTTCGGCGGTCCGAGTCAAGATCCGTGCCCAGCGCACCAAACGCCGGGACCATGGCCGAAGGCGTCGGCCGGGCTGCGCGCAGAGGCGAAAGACGATGCTGCCCATGGGGGCGTGAAGCCGTTATGATGGCGGGTGAGTCCGGCATGCGTCGAGTGGCGAAACGCGGGGCAAATCATGGTGACCAGGACCTCCCGAACCGGTTGGATGTCCTCGGTGGCGAATCGGATATCGCGCTGGGCAGGGCACTGGCGCGATGGCGGCTTGGACCTCCTGTTTCCACCTCGATGCGGCTATTGCGACGCCGAGCTGTCCTCCGCCGAGGACGGCTTGCTGCTTTGCAGTCCGTGTCGGGGCTTGCTGGCCCCCGAGGATTGGGCGTGTTGTTGGCGTTGCGGCGGCCCAGTGTCACCCGACCAGCCGGCGCCCCGGTGGTGCGAGATGTGCGACGGGGCGCGGCTGAAGTTCGACTCGGCGGTCTCGTTGGGGCCGTATCGAAGCGAGCTGGGCGAGGCCGTGTTGAGGATGAAGCATCCCGCCGGGGACGCGCTTTCCGTGGCGATGGGCCGGTTGCTATACCTCCGCCGGGGTAGAGACGTGGCCGCGTTCCGCCCGGATCTGGTCGCGCCCGTCCCCATGTTCTGGACGCGACGGCTGGCCCGAGGCACCAACAGCGCGGAGATCCTGGCCGAGAATCTGGCCCGGCACTTGCGTGTGCGGTTGGCGCGGGGGATGATAGTCCGTTGTCGTAACACGTTGCCACAAGCGAGGTTGAAACCGAGAGAGAGATTCGCCAACGTCCGCGGCGCCTTTCGGGTCCGTGCGGGATATGATTGGGATGGCCTTCGCGTGGTCCTGGTCGACGACATCCTGACGACCGGTGCCACGGCGAGCGAAGTGGCCAAAGTGCTGAAGCGGGCCGGGGTCTCGCGGGTCGCGGCGGTCGTGCTCGCCCGAGGCACTGGAGGTCGCCACTCGTAGACAGCAGAGGCTGCCCCCTCATGCCGGGGGGCTTGCCCGACGCAGGTTAACCCGGATTATTCATACGGTCGACTCGTAGCACAGGCATCTTGCCTGTGCTGCCAATTTCACAGGCTGGAAGCCTGTGCTACAGCGTTCGTGAATAATGCGGGCTAACGAAAAGAACGAATGTTAGCCGAGGTATGTTACGGAAAAGAGGAGTAGAGCGGTAGTCGGTATGACTGCGAGAAAGACCCAACTTGCCGGGGTCCGGCCACCGCCGGGCCCCATTCGGACGGCCGTGATCCGCGGCCTCACGGTGGTCATGCCACCGCTTCTGACGATCGTGATCTTCCTCTGGATCGCGGGCACGATCAACGTCTACGTGCTCGAACCGCTGACGGGCCTGGTACGGGACGTCATCGTCTGGTCCATCGCCGACGTCCGGACCCAGGGCGAATTGAGTGCCTCGGAGCGCGATCTCTTCATCGAGGTCAGCAACGGGAAGAAGAAGTACGTTCCCAGGGCAGCTTATGATTTCGTGCGGGACCACAAACGGGTCGAGTCGATGCCCACTTCCGCAAAGGAGATCTATCGGAAGTACGTCGAGCTGAGGTATTTGCAGCCCTACCACGTGATCCCCTACTTCCTGTGCGGCTTCATCCTGGTGTTGTATCTGTTGGGCAAGTTCATGGCGGGCGCGGTGGGCAGGTTCTTCTGGGGCACCTTCGAACGCGGGATCAATCGCCTTCCCCTGGTTCGCAACGTCTATTCTTCGGTCAAGCAGGTCAGCGACTTCATCTTCGCCAACCGGGAAATCGACTACTCGCGCGTGGTGGCCGTGGAGTGGCCCCGCAGGGGAATCTGGTGCCTGGCCCTGGTCACCGGGTCGAGCTTGAAGGCGGTCGAGGAGCGGGCCGGAGAGGAAGTGCTTTCGGTGCTGATCCCCACGTCGCCGATGCCGATGACCGGATTCACGGTCACCGTGAAGAAGAGCGAGACGATCGACCTGGACATCACGATCGACCAGGCGATTCAGTTCATCGTCAGTTGCGGCGTGGTCGTCCCGGCCGACCAGATGAGCCGGATGCAGTCGGCCACCAAGACCTCGCCCCAGCTCATTGCCGCGAGCGACGCCCCGGAATCCCCCTCCGGCGATACTTGATTTTGGCCCCTGCCCGCTCCCTTACCACGTCACGCTCCCTTCATGCCCTCACCCAGAAGTCTTCGCCTTGGTACGCGGGCAAGCGCCCTGGCCCGATGGCAGGCCGATTGGGTGGCCGCGCGCCTGGAGGAGCTTGGCGTCGAGGTCGTGCCGGTCCCCGTGACCACCCAGGGCGATCGGGAGCAGCGGGGGTCCGTGGCGGCGATTGGCGGCCAGGGCGTGTTTACCAAGGAGATCCAGCAGGCCCTGCTGGACGACCGAATCGATCTGGCCGTGCACAGCTTGAAAGACCTGCCCACCCAGCCGGTCGACGGCCTCTCGCTGGCGGCGGTGCCCAAGCGGGGCCCGGCGGGCGACGTGCTCGTCGGTCGGGAGCATGCCACGCTGGACGAGCTGCCCGAGGACGCCGTGGTAGGGACGGGGAGCCTGCGTCGCCGGGCTCAGATTCTCCACGTGCGGCCCGACCTGCGGATCCGGGACGTCCGCGGCAACGTCGACACCCGGCTGCGAAAGCTCGACACGGGCGACTACGACGCGGTGGTGCTGGCCGAGGCGGGGTTGCGGCGCTTGGGGCTGGCCGAGCGGATCACCCAGGTCTTGCCCCCGGCGATCGTCCTGCCGGCGGTCGGACAAGGGGCCTTGGGCCTGGAAACGCGGCGTGACGACGAGGCGACCCGGGCCGTCGTCGGGCAGCTCGACCACGGGCCCACCCATGCGGCCGTCCTGGCCGAGCGGGCGATGCTCGCCGCCTTGGAGGGAGGTTGCCTGGCACCCATCGCCGCGTGGGGCCGACCGGAGGGCGACGTGCTCGAGCTGACCGGCCGGGTCCTTCATCCCGACGGCACGCGGAAGATCGAAACCACGCTCACCGGCCCGCTCAGCGAGCCCACCGAGCTTGGCGACCGCGTCGCCGGAGAGCTGGCGGCCCAAGGCGCTGCGGAGCTGATTCGCGCCGCGCGCGAAGCAAGTGGAGTCGCGAAAAGCGGTCAGGACTGACTGGGAGTGCCAGAACTGCCGGCGGACACGCGATGTTGTGGTCAGGCGGATCGACGGCACTTCCACTCGATGCTGACACCTGTTTTTCTTTGCTAGCCGGTCAACACGGATGTGTTCTCCCGAAGAAACCCTTCGTACTCTTCCTGCATCTGATCGGGGAGAAACGACGACGAGATGAGACGCAAAGCTGGTTCGAGAGCTTCAATTTGATCGGAAATCAGACGCTTTGCCGCTCTTTCGGGAATCTGGCAATACTCTGCAAAACGAAGCCAGCTTCCCCGTGTGAAGCTCTTGTCTCGCCCTCCAATCGGCATGGCGAGAGTATCATCTCCGATGACCAGTCTGGTACAGACAAGGTCGTAGGCCGGTGACAAGCGGCGAATGCCATCCGTCGTCGTGATCAGCGAGAAGTTCTTCAGGTGCATGTCACCGTTCGCCATCCACCAGGAAAACAGGATGAGGCGATAGAGTTTCCGAATCTCGATCAAAGGTTCCGTTGCATATTTTCGAAGTGTTTTCACGCAGAGTTCAGCGGAGCCATCGTACTTGTCTCTGAGCCGCTTCTCCGCCAACTGGCAGAAGTCCTCCACCTGAAGCTTTGTCCCGTCATCCAACCGGTCGAACCGCTTGATGACGTACGCTGTCGTTCCATCCTTGAGTCGAATCAGGCCGAATGGGGGCACTTCGATTGAGACGAGCCGTGCCATCCGCATCGAGAGATGTTCGTTCTGCGGGACCGACGGGAATTGCGACGTTTCGGGTTTAAGGATGTACCGTCCTCCCGCGGCGGCCACTTCAAGGGCGCTTTTGTCTGATGAGAGCGCGAGAGAGACCTTCGCCTGGACTCCCGAGATGGACATCTTTCCCGCCATCCGGCTGGCGGCAAGGCTGTACAGCTTTGACAATTCGACGTCGAGTCTGGGGAGTGTCGTGGTTCCGAAAAGGGACTCAATGCAGTCAGGGTGGTACTCCTCGTCGCCGGGGAGATTACCAAGGCAGATTGCGCATGAAGTCATCGCTGGTTGGTCTCAGATTCGAGCGGTTCGATTTCAACTGCCCCAACGCAGTCGCCGCATGTTGCAAGCAGTAAGCCAAACGGGTCGTCCTTGGAGATCCTCAGCTTCTTGGACGACACTTCCAGTAGCCATCCTTCGGGCAAGAGGTTCTCGAAAAACGGATGCAGCCCTTGACTCACGTACGGCTCGGAGCGAAGAGGCAAGGTGAGTGAGACGGGGACGGCGTGTTTGCGGGCCAGCCATTCTGACGAGTATGTGAAGCTGATCGTGTCATCGGCTTCTTGGATGACGCCGACCGGCTGCCCGCAAAGCAGGACTCGTCCAATTCTAGTCTTCATCAGTCACGCTCATCTCTTGGGATCTCGACACGACCAAGCATCTGACCGAAAACCCGAAGCACCTTGTTCACCGCGTCCATGCGTAGCGTTGGTTTTCCTCGCTCCAGTTCCGAAACGAGCCGAGTCCCGACGCCAGCCAACTCTGCAAGTTCTTGCTGTGTGAGGTTGTTGGCTTGCCGCCGTTCTCGTACGAAAGATCCGACGGTCTGGGGACTTTCTTCGATCGCGTTCTTCACGGGGAGACCTTTCCCGATCGGGAATTGCGCCACACAGGATTCCCGATCGGGAGTATTACCGATCGGGAATACAACGAATCGTATCTCGCTCCACCGGGCTTGTCAAGGAAGACATCTTCCCGATCGGGAGTGTCTAGGTCGGGAGTAGCTTGAACCCTCCGTGAGGATGCTGTCAGTGCCGTACATCTACGTGATCGACAGGGCCAGGCTTTCCTGTCCTCTCGCCCTCAGGCAGTCTGTCTTCCCGATCGGGAATGAAGCACTGTCCCGCCGAGGTCTGATTCGTCGTGTATCTATGGTCAATCAGACGTCTGCGGATTGAAGCTTTCTTCCCGAACGGGAAGAATGAACGTGTCAGGACGAATCCTGGGCATTCCCGATCGGGAATTCTCTGCTCTCGCCAACGGGGGTTTAGGATGAGCGGCCCGCCGCGTGGCCGGCCGCTTCTGCGCCCGCTTCGGCAGGAATCGCAGATCCTGCGAAGCGACGCAGGGGGTTGCCTCGATGAACCCTCGCCTCGCCGCGTGCGACCGTAAGTCCTTTCCCGTTCAGTAGTTGTCCGGCCGGCCGGTCGGCTTCTCTCGCCTCGGCGTTCGGTCTGGCACGCGGCTTGCATAAGGAACGGCCGCGGAAGTGCCGCAGCAGGCGGCAGGGAGCAGGGGGTGCGCGTTCGCGGAATCGACGCGAGGCGGTCATGCCTTACGGTCTGTACCTTTCGGCCGAGGGGGCCCATGCGCAGGCGACTCGCCTGGAGGTCATCGCCCATAACCTGGCCAACGTCGACACGGCCGGCTTCAAGCGCGAGCTGGCCGTGTTTCAGGCCCGCTACGCCGAAGAGACCGAGCGCGGGGAAGACTACCCCGGCTCCGGCTCGATCAACGACGTGGGCGGCGGCGTGCTCGTCCAGGAGACGAAGACCGACTTTGCGCCCGGCCCGCTGAAGCGGACCAGCGTGCCCACCGACATGGCCATCCAAGGCGAGGGCTTCTTCCTTGTGGGGAAGGAGGGGGAGACGTTTTTGACGCGGGCGGGCAACTTCCTGCTCAACGCCCGGGGCGAGCTGGTCACCCAGTACGGAGGGCAGGAGTTCGCCGTGTTGACCGACGCCGGCACCCCGGTCGTCCTCGATCCGGAGGGCGGCCCTTGGGAGCTGACCACCTCCGGGGCGATCCGCCAGGCCGGCACGGCGCAGAGTCTGGCCGTCGTCCGGCCCGCGTCGCTCGGCGACCTGGTCCGGATGGGCGAGAACGTGTTCAAGCCGCTGGCCGACCCGCTGCCGGTCGCCCCAGGGGATCGGAGCGTGCTGGGCGGCTACCTGGAGATGTCCGGCGTGCAGCCGACCACGGAGATGATCGAGCTGATCGAGGCGTCCCGCGCGGTGGAAGCCAATCTGAACATGATGCAAGCCCAGGACGAGATGCTCTCCGGGCTGGTGAATCGGTTGATGAGGAGTGCGTAAATGAGCGTTCAGACGCTGTACTCGGCCGCGACCGGCATGGCGGCCATGGAGACGAAGCTCGACGTGATCGCCAACAACCTGGCCAACGTCGAGACGACCGCCTTCAAGCGGGGACGAGCCAACTTCGAGGACCTCTTCTACCGCCATGAGAAGATGCCCGGCGCGGAGGATAGCGCAGGGCAGTTCACGGCCACCGGGACCTCGATCGGGATGGGCTCCAAGGTCTCCAGCGTCCAGACGGAGTTCCGCCAAGGGGCCTTCCAGCAGACCGGAAGAGAGCTCGACGTGGCCATCGAGGGGCGCGGATTCTTCAAGGTGACCGATCCCACCGGCGACACGGTCTACACGCGGGCGGGCAACTTTTCCGTGAATGCGGACGGGAGCATGGTCATCGGCTCCGCCAGCACCGGACGGCTTCTGGACCCGTCGATCGACATCCCGCCCGACGCCACGGCCATCTCCATCAGTGCCCAGGGCGTGGTGGCCGTCCGCCAGCCGGGCACGACGAACTTGTCTCAGGTCGGCAACATCGAGCTGGTCACGTTCATCAATCCCGAAGGCCTCCTCAAGCTAGGCGAAAACCTCTACGCCGAGACCGACGCCTCGGGCGCGCCCACCGCGGGGCCCCCCGGCGAGAACGGCATCGGAGTGCTCCGACAAGCCGTGCTCGAAGCCTCCAACGTCGAGCCGGTCCGCGAGCTGATCGATCTGATCACGACCCAACGGGCGTTCGAGCTCAACTCGCAGGCCGTGCAGGCCGGCGACGAGCTCATGCAGCTCGTCGCGAACCTGAGGCGGATGTAAGGAGTGGGGAGTGGGGAGTAATGGGTGGGGTGTGGGGAGTGGGGAGTCAGAAGAGCGCTGCGAGAGGGAGCAAAGGGGAGCCGTGGATCGGCCGCTTGCGGCTTCGCACGAGACGACCTTCCGCACGTCACTCTTTGTCCGGTCAACGGAAATGAGCGTCGCAAGCTCACCAACTCGTCAGAGTCCGATGGAAATGCCACTCACATCATCCGCGCGCACTTACGCAATCACCCTGGCGGCCATCGGGATCGCGCTTTTCGGGCCGGCCGCGGCCCGTGCCGCCGAATTGCAGCTCCGCCCCGAATGCCGGTGTTCCGGCCCGGTGGTCACCCTGGGCGACGTGGCCGACGTGCTTGCCGCCGATTCCGCGGAAGCCGAGGTCCTGGCGGCGGTGGAGCTGTTTCCCACGCCTCCGTCCGGGACGAAGCGATTCCTGCAAGTGCGCCAACTCCAGGACCTGCTCCTCGCGCGGGGCGTCGATCTCTTGGAGCACCCGATTTCCGGGGCCAGTCAAGTCGCAGTCCTTCGCGCCGACGAGGAGCCTGGAACGGCCGAGGGCGAGGCCCTGCCGGCCTCGGCGGTCGAGAAGGTGCAACGACGGGTCTCGGAAGCCGTGATGCGATATCTCCAAGCGTACGTCTCCGTCGCCGAGCCCTGGACCGTCGACGTGAAGCTGAGCGCCCCCCAGGCCCGATGGGTCGCCTCTTCGGAGAATGAGATCTCGGTCGACGGCGGGGTGCCTCCCTGGCTGGGGATGCAGCGCTTCGAGGTAACCGTCCTCTCGCCCGACGGTCCGGTGCGGTTCGACGTCGACGCGGAGGTCACGCTCGTCTCGCAACGGGTCGTTGCCGTCAGATCGCTTCCCCGAGATGCGATCATCCGCGCGACCGACGTCCGGTTGGAGCCGGGCGGGGCGATCGAAGCCGGCTTCCACTCGATCGACGAGGTCGTCGACAGACAGACGACGCGCGCCCTCCCCAAAGACAAGGTCGTCGACCGCGGCTCGATCCAAGAGCCGCTCCTGGTCCGTCGAGGGGAAGTGATCACCGTCTACGCCCGAAGCGCCGGCATCCGCGTCCGAAGCACGGCGAAGGCCCGCGAGGAGGGCAGCCTGGGCGACCTGATCCAGGTGGAGTCCTTGCTCGACCGGGCCACCTATTTCGCTTGCGTCAGCGGCATCCAGGAGGTCGAGGTGTACGCCCGGCCCGCTCAGGCCGATCGAATAGGGGCGGCCGCTCTCCACGGATCTGCGCCCCCTCCCGACCCCGATCCCCGAGTTCTGCACCTTGAGTTCCTGAACCCCGAACCCTGAACCGTGAACCGTAAACTCCAAAGCGAGAGGTCATAGCAGATGAACCGCCATTGGCTCAGGACCGCCCGCCGGTCCCTGGTCATCGCCCTGCTGCTGGTGGTCGGGATGGCGGCCGACGCGACCGCTCCCAGCTCGCCGCCCGGTGGCAGTCGCTCCCGATCTCGTCCGATGATGCTGTCCGAAGCGTCCTGGCACTTCCAACCGCCCGAGGAGCCCAGGGAGCTGAGACTCAACGACCTGATCGTGGTTCTGGTCGACGAGAAGACGCAGGTGATCAGCGAAGGGGAGATGGACCGCCGCAAGAAGGCCGACGGCACCTTCGTGCTCAAAGACTGGATCGGGCTCGACGGGCTGGCCGTCCGCCCCGACCCGCAAAGCGAAGGGGAGCCCGGCATCAGCGGCGAGATGCAGAGCAAGTACCGGGCGGAGTCGGAGCTGGAGACGCGGGAAAGCATCAAGTTCCGCATCGCCTGCCGCGTGGTCGATATCCGGCCCAACGGGACGCTGCTCCTCGAGGGCCGCCGCCAAATCCAGAACAACGACGAATCGTGGGAGATGTGGCTGATGGGCACGGTTCGGCCCGAGGACTTGCTCCCCAACAACACGGTGCTCAGCGAGAACGTGGCCGAGCTGAGGATCATCAAGCGTGAGTCGGGGCACGTGCGCGACGGCTATCGGCGGGGGTTCTTCATGCGGTTTCTCGACCGATTCTCGCCGATCTGACCGGTTCTCTGAGGTGCACCGCTCCCCAACACTGGCAACCGCCTCAAGTCCTGCGGAAAACGAAGCTCGAACAAAGGGTATCCTCTCCGATGAAATCGAGGCACGTCGTCGAACTCTTGGTGGCCGGGGTCTTCCTCTCCTCGATGCTGAGCACGCCCGCCCAAGGACGCGCAACGCTGAGGAACATCTGCCGGGTGAAAGGGCAGGAGGAGATCACGCTGCACGGCTTGGGAATCGTCACCGGGCTCAACGGGACCGGCGACGGGGGCGGCTCCCTGCCCACGATCCGCAGCCTGGCCACGATGATGCAGTTGTTGGGCGTCCCGCTGGGCGCCGATGGGGCCGCCGAGCTGAAGGACGCCAAGAACGTCGCCCTGGTGATCGTCACCGCGACGGTCCCCGCCGCCGGCGCCCGCCGGGGGGACCGACTCGACTGCAAGCTCAGCGCGATCTCCGCCAAGAGCCTGGCGGGCGGGCGGCTCTTCTCCACGCCGCTGACCGGACCCGTCCCCCAGCAAAACCCCATGGTGTTCGCGCTTGCGGAGGGGGCCATCACGGTGGACGGCGAGGAGCTCGCCACCGCCGGACGCGTCCATCGCGGATGTCAGCTCATGGAAGACTTCTCCAACCCCTTCTCGGAGGATGGGAGTATTACCCTGGTTGTCGACCGGGATTTCGCAGGTTTCCAGGTCACCCAGGAGATCGCCGATTTGATCAACAGCCGGTTGGCCTTTCAGAGCGGCGACGGGCCTTTGGCCAAGGCGATCGACCAGATCCATATCGAGGTCACCGTC
This sequence comes from Thermoguttaceae bacterium, assembly GCA_035528065.1. Taxonomy (GTDB): domain Bacteria; phylum Planctomycetota; class Planctomycetia; order Pirellulales; family Thermoguttaceae; genus DATKZH01. The sequence continues at coordinate 12,607 of DATKZH010000524.1, forward strand.
CCGCCGGAGTACCGCGAGCACCTGGTGCAGTTCGTCTCGGAGGTCCTCACCTTGGAGATGATCGAGCTGGAGATGGGCCCCCGCGTGGTCATCCACGAGCGCACCGGGACCATCGTCATCGACGGCGACGTGGAGATCGGGCCGGTCCTGGTCACGCATAAGAACATCGTGGTCGAGGCGGGCGGCGCCGGCGCCGCCGGCCAGTTCGTGCCGGTCGATTCCCAGTCGGACGACAACCCGAAGCTCAAGGCCCTGCTGGCGGCGCTGGAGGCCGTTCGCGTCCCGCCGGAAGACAAAATCGAGATCCTCAAGGCCTTGCACCGCAACGGAAGGCTCTACGCCCAACTGATCATCGAGTAGGTGTACCTCGTCCGCCGGGCAGCCCCCGGACGAGACGCCCTCGCATCGGAGGAAGGCTCGGATGAACGTGAACCTATCGACGCCCGCCGCGGTGCATCCCGCACGGATGCAGCCCGCGGGGCCCAAGCCACCTTCGGCCAACGAGGGCGATAGCGGGAAACTCCGCGAGGCGTTCCAGTCGTTCGTCGGGCAGACGCTGTTCGGGCAACTGCTGAGCGCCATGCGAAAGACCGTCGGCAAGCCCGCCTATTTCCACGGCGGCCGCGCCGAAGAGATCTTCCAGCAGCAGCTCGACCAGGTCCTGGCCGAGAAGATCGCCGAGACAAGCGGCGACAAGCTCAGCGAGCCGATGCTGGAGTTGTTCGCGCTGGGGCGACAGTGATGGGGGGACAAGTCCTCAGCCGCAAGACACGTCGGATTCCCACTGATTCTTTGTGACTGTTTAGCCATCTGAAACGAGGTGTAAGAAGAGGGAAAACGGGAAAGAGGGGAAAGGGAAAGCGAGCAATTGCAGAGCTGGACGAGGCGATAATCACATCAGTCTGCCTTTTCCGTTCTCCCCCTTTCTTCCTTCCCCCCATTTCACCTGGAGTCACTTCGTTTGGCTAGACGGTTGCCGATTTTTCAACCCAGAAGGCAACCCCCATGGAAACTGCTTGGGAGTCGGAACTGGCCAGCTTCTTGACCGAGCTGTCGGCCGTTCAGGACGAATCGCTGGAAATCCTCACCCAGAAGCGAGAGTTGCTGGTGGCTGCCGACGTCGACGGTCTGGCGGAGGTCACCCGGCGCGAACAGGGCCTGATCGAGAGGCTCCAAGGGTGCCTCGAGCGTCGGGCGAAGCTGCTCGAGCGGGCGGGCCGGGAAGGACTGCCGTCGGAGAGCATTCGATCGCTTGCCGCCGCCTTGCCGGACGGGGAGAAGAAGGAGTTGACCGATCAGCTCAACGAGGCGACCGGGCGAACCCGACTCCTGCGGCACCACAGCCTGACCAATTGGGTGTTGGTCCAGCGGACGCTGATACATCTTTCGCAGATGTTAGAGATTATCGCGACCGGCGGACGGATGCAGCCGACATATGGAAAGGAGGAGTCGGCCGACGCCCGTGGGGCCCTCGTAGACCGGGCGGCTTAGCGAATATTGAGAAAATAGAACAACTGCAAAGAATGCGGTTATGTCGCTGTTCGGATCCATCCAGTTGGCGACCAACTCGTTGAGGGCGGCCCAGATCGCCATCCAGGTGGTCGGTCAGAACATCGCCAACGCCAACACGCCAGGCTACATCCGCGAGGAAGTCCTGCTCACGCCGGGGCCGTCGCAGAAGTACGGCGGCGTGTTGCTGGGGACGGGCGTCCGGATCGACGCCGTCTTCCAGAAGATCGACCGCTTTCTGGAAGAGCGCCTCCGCGGGTCGGTCAGCGACCGGGC
>DATKZH010000525.1:0-15308 GCA_035528065.1 Thermoguttaceae bacterium
CGCCCCCCCACTCCAAAAGACCCCATTTCAGCACGAGGAGAACGCCTGTGGACCGCGAGGAGTTCCAACGAGTCGTCTTCGCCGATCCCCATTTGGCCGGGCCGATCCGCCGGGCGGCGTCGGCGGGGCACCCGAAGCAATTTGGTGTGATCACCGAGGCGGCCGTGGTGGTGCTGATGTTTCCGCTGGTGAAATACGTGCTCACCCACGTCGGCCTGCCGTGGCTGCACGCTGCCAAACGGTTCAGCGACCTGTACCTCCAGAAGGTGCACGCGTGGATCGACGAGCGGTGTCGCCGGGAAGGGCTCGACCCCGACGCCGTCGAAGCCGCTGCCGACGCGCTCTGCGCCGAGCTCCAATCGATCACCGACGCCGACGCCCGCGCCGCCTGGGAGCGCCTGGCCGAGCTGATCCGAGCGACTGAGTGATGCGCCCGCGCGTTCAACGTCGCTTCTTCTTCGCTTCCGCAGCCAACGACTCCTGCCATCGCTTGACGAGCTGGAGGGCTTCGAGCGGCGTGGTCTGGTCGAGGTCGACGTTGCGCACGTCGTCCAAGAGCGGATGGTCGGCCGGGCTGAAGAGGGTGAGCTGGATATCGCCGGCGCGGCGGCGTTCGGGGCGGCGGGCGATCTTGGCGCGGCCTTCGCCGTCGAGGTGCTCGTCTTCGAGCTGGGCGAGGATGTCCTTCGAGCGCTCGACCACCGGGCGGGGCACGCCGGCCAGCCGGGCGACGTGGATCCCGTAGCTCTTGTCGGCCGCGCCGTCGACGATCTTGTAGAGGAACACGACTTCGTCCTGCCACTCGCGGACCGCCACGTTCAGGTTCTTCACCCGATCGAGCGACTGCTCCAGGTCCGTGAGCTCGTGGTAGTGCGTGGCGAAGAGCGTCCGGCACGCCACGTGCTCGTGCAGATACTCGACCACGGCCCAGGCCAGGGAGATCCCGTCGTACGTGCTCGTGCCGCGGCCGATCTCGTCCAAAATCACCAGGCTCCGCTCGGTGGCCGTGTTGAGGATGCGGGCGGTCTCGGTCATCTCGACCATGAACGTGCTTCGCCCGCGGGTAAGCTCGTCGCTCGCGCCCACCCGGGCGAAGATCCGGTCGGCAATGCCGATCGTCGCGCGGCGCACGGGCACGAAGCTGCCGATCTGGGCCATGAGCGTGATCAGGGCGACCTGCCGGATGTACGTGCTTTTGCCCGACATATTCGGCCCGGTGATCAAGAGGATCGTGCCCGAGTCGCCGCCGGCGTGGGTGTCGTTGGGCACGAACGTCCCTTCGGGCTCGATGATATCGAGGACGGGATGCCGGCCGTCGTGGATCGCGAGGACCGGCTCGTCGACGACTTTGGGCCGGGCGTAGTTTCGCTCCCGGGCGAGCTCGGCCAGCCCGGTCAGGACGTCGATCTGGGCCAGCACCGCCGCGGTCGACTGCATGCGCCCGCGCGAGGCGGCCACGGCGTCGCGAAGCTCGACGAACAGCTCGTGCTCCAGCTCCTTGGCCTTCTCGTCGGCGGTGAGGACTTTCTCTTCGTACTCCTTCAGCTCCGGCGTGATGTAGCGCTCGGCGTTCTTGAGGGTCTGCTTGCGGATGTAGGAGTCGGGCACCTTGTCGCGGTGGGCGTTCGTGACCTCGATGTAGTAGCCGAAGACCTTGTTGAAGCCGACCTTGAGCGTGGAGATGCCCGTGCGGCGAGTCTCCTCCGCCTGATAGCCCGCGATCCACTGCTTGCCCCCGCTGCGGAGCTGGCGGAGCGAATCGAGCTCGGCGTGGTAGCCCTCGCGGATGAGCCCGCCGTCGCGGCTCGACAGGGGGCAGTCGTCGACCAGCGCGGCGTCGAGCCGGGCGCGGAGGTCCACGCAGAGGTCGATCTCGGACTCCAGTCGGTTGAGGAGCCGGCTTGCGCGGGCCGTGAGCTTCGCCTTCAACGGCGGAAGGCATCGCAGCGTGCGCCCGAGGAAGCTCAGGTCGCGCGGGCTCGCCCGACCGGTGGTGACCCGGGCCAACAAGCGCTCGACGTCGTACACCCGGCGGAGCGTTTGGCGAAGGTCCTCGGTCAGCGCGGGCTGGTCGACCAGCTCGGCGACCGCGTCGAGCCGCTGGTCGATGGCCTTGGGGTCCGTGAGCGGAGCGGCGATCCAGTCGGCCAACAGGCGCGAGCCCATCGCGGTCACCGAGCGATCGAGCACGGCCAACAGCGAGCCCTCGCGGCGGCCGTCGCGGATGGTCCGGGTGATCTCCAGGCTGCGACGGCTCGACTCGTCGATCTCCAGGGCGTCGCCGGAGCGGTAGGGGGTGAGCCGCTCGATGTGGTCGAGGGAGCTTTTCTGCGTTTCGGTGAGGTAGTCGAGGATTGCCCCGGCCGCGCGGATCGCCGGGCCGTCGCCTTCCGAGGTGAACCCGAAGCCTTCGAGGGTGGCCGTGCCGAAGTGCTTGGCGAGCGCGTCGCGGGCGCTCGCGAGCGCGAAGGCCCAGTCGGGTCGGCGGGTGAGCATCATCGGCTCGGCCAGCAGGCCGGGCACGGCGTCGGCCCCTTCGGCCAGCAGGCACTCGGCGGGGCTGACGCGGGCGAGCTGGTCGGCCAACTGGCGCCGCTCGAAGGCCGCGGCCACGAACCGCCCGGTCGACAGCTCCACCCAGGCCACGCCCGACGGATCGCCCGGGGCCACCGCCGCCAGGTAGTTGCTCTGGCGGGGGTCGAGCAGGGCCTCGTCGGTGACGGTGCCGGGGGTGACGATTCGGGTGACCTCGCGGCGGACGAGGCCCTTGGCCTGCTTGGGGTCTTCCACCTGATCGCAGACGGCCACGCGAAAGCCCGCCGCGATCAGCTTGCCCAGGTAGCTGTCCAGTTGGTGGTGCGGGAACCCCGCCATGGGGATGGCGTTCTCGCCCTTCTCGCGGCTGGTCAGCGCCAGGTTGAGCGTACGGGCGGCGGTCTTGGCGTCGTCGAAGAACAGCTCATAGAAGTCGCCCATGCGAAACAGCAGGATCGCGTCCGGGCACGCCCGCTTCGCTTCCTGATACTGCTTCATCATGGGGGTAGTGGTGGTCGACATGCCGTCATGGTATCAGATCGGCGGGCGGGTGCGCAAGGGGGGGCTGGGAGACGTCCCTGCTGGCGGATCCGCGGCGTTTCCCTCGTTCCCAACGCCTCCCTGAGATCGCCCGTTCACGAAGCGGCGCTTCGCGTACGTTGCCGAAGCTGCGCCCCCGGTGCGTGGGCAAGTTGGAGCTTGGGGCGAGGGACAAGAAAGTGCATTGCCACGAGACGGAGGAACGGTCCGATCCGTTGATCTGTTCCGTCACTTCCAGCGATACGTCCACGCGCGCGCATCGACGCGGATGGGCTTCCCGTCGAGCTCGACGGTCACCGGCTCGTCGGTGAAGTTCTCCACGACCCAGCTTCCGTCCTCGAACAGGTAGAGTGCCACCCTGTTCGGTGCGTGGAATGAACGACCGAACGGCCGCAGCAACGGGGCGCGGATCGCATCCAGCTTCGCCCGGTCGAGCTCGAACAGCGACTTGGGGCTGCCGTCGACGGGGAGGACCTGCACGTTGGGGCGCGCGAGGTCGACCCGGCCGGCGAGCCGCTTGGCCAGGCCGTCGGTCACCAGCACAAGCTTGCCCGCGGCGAGGAGCTTGGTGAGCTTGTCGGGCAGCTCGGCGTCCTTCAACGCGTGGACGGAGAAGAAGGCGGCCTTCGCCTCTTCGGGGAACTCGTGGCAGGGGACGAGGGGCACTCCCATCATGCCCACGAAGTCGAACACGCGGGGCTCGTCCTCCGGGTGGCTGTTGGGCGGCTTGTAGGCGGCCACGCCGACGATCTCGCGCCGGCCGACCTCCTCGGCCACGTCGAACAGCTCGGGAATGACCGCCCGAAGCGCCTCGACGTTCTTCGGGCCCGTGTTTTGGAGGAGCGAGCCGTAACAGAACAAGAGCGACTCGCGCGCCCCGCCGAGCACGGTTTGCCTGGCCTGCTCGACGTACGTGTGCTCGGTGGTGCCGTAGGGATCGAACCATCCGCCGCCGCACTTGGCCCCGCCGAGACCGCCCAGCCAACGCATGAGGAAGTAGCCCTCGTATTGGGGCGTGCCGCCCCAGCGCTTGTCGGTGTAGTCGCGGGTCTCGGTGCCCACCCAGGTGCGGTCGAAATCGGCCGTCTGGCGCACCACCTCGTACCCCCGCTCGTGGAACCGGTCGTACCACTGCGGGTACTTGATGATCAGCTTCACGTCGGGGTTGACCGCGCGGGCGGGCGCGAGGACGCGGTCCTGCGAGAGTCGCACCATCAGCTCGCAGCGATAGTCTTCCCACGTGTCGCCGTCGACCGGGTAGGTCTTCTGACCGACCGAGACCGTCTTGGCCTGCCGGGCGGCCTCGCACTCGGGGCACGCACAGTCGGTGAACCAGAAGTCATCGATCATGATCTCGTCGAACAGCTCGGCGGTGAACCGGAAGATCTCGGCCAGCTTCTCCTGGGTGGGCGGATCGGTGTAGCAGGAGATGAGGTTCCAGCCGGTCGACTTCTTGCCGACGATCGTCGTGGTCACGCACCCGGAGACCTCGAAGCCCGCCGCCCGGAGCCGGTCCCGGGCGTGCGCAAGTGCCTTGCGTTCCGCCTGGTAGTTGCTCCGGAACGACTCGACGTAGAGCTTGGTCACGGCGGTCCGCTTGCACCAGTCGATGGCCGCGTCGATGCCCTCGTCGGTCGAGAGCAGGTCGCGGACCTGCGAGGCGGTCACCAACGTGGAGAAGCGATGGACGTCCCGCTTCTGGTGGGCAAGCTGCCAGAGATCGATCGACGTCCTTTCTTGCGTCTGCTCTTCTGCCGGCAAAGCTTGTCGGCCGCATGCCACGAGGACGACCGCGGCGAGAATCATCTTGGTCGACAGACAAGAAAACCCGTTCATCATTCTTTCTCCCCTCATGTGTTGGAAAGGCGGCGAGGAAAGACCTTGCGATTCGCGCACAACCACCCGGCAGTTCCACGTGCGCGGTGAGGTCAGTTCCCCGTCTGCTCCTGGGCCACCGCCCAGAGGTATCGCTGCGAGGCCACGTAGACGACGCCGTTGGCCGTGATCGGGGTGCTGTAGGCCGGCGAGCCGAGGCTGAGCTCGCTGAGCACCTTGGGCTCCTTGCCGGCGGCCATGATGAAGAACTGCCGCTTGTTGCCGAGGTAGAGCTTGCCGTCGGCCACCAGCGCGCCGCCCCACGTTTCGGCCCCGGTCTCGCGGACCCAGCAGACCTGGCCGGTGTCGGCGTCGAGGCAGTGGAGCCGCCCGGCGACGTCGGAGGCGTACACCAGGCCGTCGGCGATGGTGACCGTGGCCATGCTGCGGTCCAGCCCGTCGTACGTCCAGATGCGGCCCGTCTCGGTGACGTCCCCGCTCTTGGTGGCGTCGATGCAGTGGAGCAGGCCGCGGCCGCGGCCGTGGGCGGGGTCTTGCCCGATGGCCACGTAGACGCGGCCGGCGTGGAACACCGGCGTGGCGATGATCTGGCTGGGTCCGAGGTAGTTGCCGTCGTTCTTGTTCGTGCTGTACCGCTTGCGCTTGTCGCCCTCGTAGTAGGGAATCGGCTTGCCGTCGCGGAGCCGGTACTCGGCCGGGTTGCAGTCGTAGGACCAGACCTTCTCGAGATCGACGGGGCTTTCCGGTGCCTCGGCCAGCGCTTCGAACGCGTAGCAGACGCCGTCGCCGCCGCCGAAGAACACGAGCGTCTTGCCGTCGACTTTGGCCAACGAGGGCGAAGACCACTGGCAGTGGAAAAGCCGCGCGCTGATCCCGTCGCTCTCCCGGGCGGCCAGCCGGCCCGTCCGCTTGTCGAGCGCGATCATCGCCGGGGCCTCGGGAGCGAGGATGGCGTCGTGCGCCTGATTCACCCCGTTCGACGTGCTCAGGTAGATGAGGTCGCCGTGGATCAAGACGGAGCAGCTCGCCGCGTCGTGCACGAACACGCCCAGCTCCTCGATCGGGTCGAATCGCCAGACGACGTCGCCGTCGTGCTCGGCAAGCTCGACGGGCTTTTTGCCCAGGCCGGCCATGTATTGGCCTTCGTCGGTGTACGGGCCGTCGTTGCCGTCGGCCTGGCCGTCGACGTCGAGGCAGAGGACGTCGCCGGTGCTGGAGACCACGTACACACGGTCGCCGTCCACGGTCGGCGACGAGCAGACGCCCAGGTGCTGCTGCGAGAAGTGCATCTCTTTGGGAATCCCGGTCCGCTTAGGGCAAACCAATTGCCAGACGAGCTCGCCGGTGGCCTCGTCGAGGCACTTGACCAGCCCGCCCTTGGAGCGGGTGAATCGCGGGTCTTCGGCCGCGGTCAGGTCGTCGGTGCCCAGGAACACGCGGCCGCCGGCCACGGTCGGGTTGCCGTAGGCGGCCGAGCCGAGCCGGGCGGTCCACTTCACGTTCTTCGTGGTGGCCGGGTCGATCCCTCCGCCGCTGGGCGCTTTCTTGCCCGGCTCGAACGAGTCGGGCAGCCCCTTCTCCTCGGAGACCATGTTTCGCGAGTCGCATCCACCCCACTGCGGCCAATCCGCGGCCCTGGCCGTCATCCACCCCACCGCCAGGCCAACCAAAACAAGGCAACACACGGTCGTTCGCCGGGCAAGCATTCGCTACTCCCTGTTGTCATGGGTACGTCGATCAGTGCGAGGACGATTCGTGGAGATCGGCCTTCCATTCTGCCCGCTGCCGACGCCCGATGCAAGAGCCGGCCCGCGATCCCCCATTCCCGAGTGTTGCGATCTGCTCCTCGTTTGCTCCTGGGGCCCAAGCCCACGGGCGGCGTCCCGTGGGACGGACGCGTGTCGCCCGGCGGCGGCTCCGCGCCACGTCCCGAGACCTCGCAAAACCCCACAGGTGGACTTTGCGCATGCGATCGCCCTCCCTATAATGTCGCCCGATAAGACGACAACACGTCGCTCTCCAGACGTCCGCCACACAGGAGACCCTGCCATGAAGCGTATCGCCATGGGATCATGGGCCTACGCCATCGGCCCCTACGAAAAGGACCCGGTCGATTTCGACACCGTCTGCCGCCAAGTGAAGGAATTGGGGTTCGACGGCGTCGAGCTCGGGGCGTTCTCCCCGCATCCCAATCCCAACGATATGCCGGAGAAGTCGCAGCGGGACGAGCTGGTGGGCAAGATGCGGGACTGGGGGTTGGAGTTCGCCGGCATGGGGGCCGACCTGTGGGGCCGGAAGCTGCTCAACACCGACGATCCCCGGCCCTACGTCGCCGAGTTCACCAAGGCCGCCGATTTCTGCGCCGACCTGGGCATGCACACGCTGCGGATCGACACGGTCCAGCCGCCCACCATCTTCGACGAGGTCGAATACCCGACCGCCCTCGGCCGCCTCACCCGAACGTGGAAACACTGCTGCGACGTCGCCGCCGATCGCGGGCTGTTGGTCACGTGGGAGTTCGAGCCGGGGTTTGCGTTCAACAAGCCCTGGGAGATCATCGACGTGCTCGACGCGGTCGACAAGCCGAACTTCGGGGTGCTCTTCGACACCTGCCACGCCCAGATGGTCGCCGTGGTCGGCGCCCGGCAGCCGCCGCCCAAGGAGACGCTCTCCGGCGGCGTGCTCGGGCTTCTGCGCATGCTGAGCGGGTGGATCAACCACGTCCACCTGATCGACTCCGACAACACCTGCCACCGGGACGCCCAAGGCAACGACGAGACTTCCGCCCACGTCCCCTTCGGTCAAGGCGTGATCGACTTCGACCAGGTCATCCCCGCGCTGGTGGTCGAAGACCTCCCCGACGACTGGTGGACCGTCGACCTTTGCTTCTGGCCCGACGCCTGGGAGGCCACGGCCGAGTGTAAGGAATTCGTCGACGGGCTGAACGAGAAGTACGGATAGGACAAGCCAACTCCACCACGATGCGGGCCGGTCAACCGGACGATTTCATTGCTCTCTTGTGTGCCTCGATGTACGGCGCCAACTGGATGAATGCGCTCGATAGAGCCTTCCCCTCTGTGTCAATGATAGGTGACACAACTACCTCCTCCGTTATTACCGTAGAGGGTGAGGAGGTAGAAGGATGGAAAAGACAAGGTGGTCTGGAGTGGATCAGGGGGTGGTGGGCGGAACGGAAGGAGGGCGTAGCCCGAGGCGATCCTCACCCATCGACTGGACGAATCTCGAGCCAGAGCCGCCCGCACCCGCCGGGCTCATCGCCGTGCCCGCCAAAAATAACGCCGCGCCCCCAGGCTCGCTATCCCCATGAGCCATGGATGGGTCGGTCACTGGCCGGGAAACCAGATTCTCGACACAACGTCCAGTTGCCGATTTAGGGCCAGCGTCTGGCGTATGACCCCGGCCGCCAAGCACAACCGCCGACGTCGCCGCCGCGTCTCGGCCACGGTCGAAGCCCCCAGGCCGACGCCTCCTCCGCTCGGGCAAGACCCCATGGACAGGCCGGACGCTTACGCCTGCGACGAGCAAATGGGACGTTGATTTTCGAGACGGCTTTTTGGGTCTGGCGGTCCCGCGGGAGCCGCGTGCGCCGGGAAACCGCTGGTCGCGCCCCGAGATAGGAACGTCTGATGGAACACCCGTTCTGAGCCGAAGCGCGGTCGGGATTCGGCGCCGGAAACAGAAATCCCCGGTCTTCTTCGAGCCAAAACCACGCGATTTGAACCTGGCCCCCATTTTGAGAGGGCATGTCGGTCGAGGGAAACTCCCGACCGAGACGTCACGGCCCGATACGGGACCCGCGGGACGGCACACGATCAAACCGGCACACACGGCACTCGCGTGCCCGGGCATGCAAAACACGAGGCTCTGGCCCGCAACGGGGCAGGGGAGCACCGCGTCCGCCTGTCCGAGGGATGCTTCCGGTTGACCCGGTTCCATCCGCAGGGCGGCCGCAATCAATCCACCGGAACGCCGTCTACGGCTGCTCTTGGACGAGCCGGGCAAATCGCCGGCAGTTCTCCGCGAGATCCGGACCCTGGCGGTGGAGATCGCCCCCGATCAAGAGCACGGAATCCTTGCCGTAGAATCGGCACAGCTCCGGCACACGGCTGACCTTCATCCCGCCGGCCGGCGCGGGAAAGATGGGCGAGATCGCGCCCATCGCAGACGTCGTTCCGTCGATGATGTCGCGGCACTGTTCCTCGCTGAAGCAGAAGCGGCCGCCGTAGTTGGGAAAGATGACCGCGTCGGCCCCGGCCAGACGGGAGATCCGGCCGTACAGAGCCCCGTGCGCAATGCCGGCTGTAGCACTCATGGTAAAGGAGCCCATCAGCGCCGGATGACTCATGATCGGCAGCCCCACCCGATCATCGTCGGCGATTTGGCGCATGGCATCCAGACCGACAAGCCCCGGCGAGATAAGGCATCCCCCGGCTCCCGCTTCCCTGGCCCGATGCGCGCGGTCGACGATCTGATCGACCGGGGCGGTGACGTTCGGCACGTAGAGACACCGCAATCCGGTCTCGCCGTTGGCCCGGTTGACGGCGTCGCTGAGGAGCCGTACGCGCTCCTCGAATCGGCAGAACGACTGGTCGGCCAATCCGTGGTCGTCCTTGATCAGATCGATCCCTCCCAGCGCGAACTGGTAGGCGAACTCGGCCAGCTCCCGCGGCGACAGCCCCATCGGCTTGATCGCCGTACTGAGCAGGGGCCGATCGTGAACGTTGAGTAAATCGCGCAGACCCTGACGTCCGAACCGCGGACCACGGAAATGCCGAAGCAGGCTTTCCGGCAGCTCGAACCGCACCAGCCGATAGCCCGGCTTGATGCTGATGTTGCCGAACAGCACGTTGAGCAACTGGGGTAACTCCTGCCCGGCCGCCTCGATCGGGAACTCGATCGTCGCCTCGAACCGCTCGCTGCCGACGGGCTCGAACGACGCAATCCGCCCGAAGATCTGCTCGCGAATGTCCTGCCGGGTGATCAAGTCCTCCGGGTACTCGACGGTCTGCTCGATGCAGATGTCGCGGGCCCAGGCCAGCGATTCTTCCCGCGTGCCCGACAGGTGATACACGGCCCGAAAACGCTCGCCGCTCAGCTTGAGGAGTGGGGCATCGCCCATGGCTACAGGTCTTCCGGTTTCGAAGTGCTCTCGACGGGTGCAAGCTCTACGGCGCGGAGATCCTCGTCGGCCAATCCGAGCGACTCGCCCGAAAGCCCTTCCACGGCCCGAACCAACGCGGCCGCATCCAGGCCGTACTTCTTCATCAGATAGGCCCGGCTGGCCCCGTGGGCGTACTGGTCCTTGATGCCGAGGCGGACGAGCCGCTTGGGGAGCCCCGCTTCGGCCATCAGCTCGGCCACCGCCGAACCGAGGCCGCCGATGATCGTATGGTTCTCCATCGTGATCACCCCAAGACGAGCGGCTTGGATCGCCTCGACCACCGTGGGATCGTCAAAGGGTTTCAGCGTCGAGATATGGAGATGCCGCAAGGAAATCCCGCGATCGCCGAGCGCCTGCGTCGCCCGCATGACCTCCTCGGTACAGATCCCGCTGGAGAGTACGGCGACGTCGTCTCCCTCGGAGAGCACCCGGGCGCGCCGCAATCGCATCGGCTCATCGCGAGGAAAGAGCCGGGGCACCTCGCCGCGGAGCATGCGCACGTACACCGGCCCGTCGACCGCCTGGGCCACGTCGAGCACCGACTGGACGTCGGTGGCGTCGCCGCACTCGAGGATCGTCATGTTGGGAATCACGCGCATCAGGGCGACGTCGTCGATCGCCTGGTGCGTCGCTCCGCCGGGCGTGGTGATGCCGGGCAGGAAGCCGATCAGCCGCACCGGCAGGTTCGGATAGGCGATCGACATGGCCACCTGGTCGAACGGCCGCCGGCAGATGAACACCGCAAACGTGTGCACGTAGGGAAAGAAGCCTTCCCGGGCCAACCCGGCGGCAAAACTCATCATGTTCTGCTCGGCCATGCCGACCGAGAAGAACCGGCGGGGATACGTGTCGCGAAAAAGGTCGGCCTCGCACGAAGAGGTCAAGTCGGCCGACAGGACAACGACCTCGGGCCGGTCTTTCGCCCAGCGAACCAGGTTTTCGGCATGCGCCCGCTTGACGAATTCCATCGCATTGCCCTCTACGACCCACTCGATGCTGAGCCACCGGCTTTGCCGGCGAGAATGGCTTGGACTCTATGGGGGGTTATTGATTCATCTGAGCCAGTGCGTCCTCATAGGCGCGGCGTTCCTCATCGGATTTGAAACGCACGTAGTGCAGCTTCGGGGCGCGCCGGCGCAGCAACTCCAGGTCGCGGCAGGGATCCGTTCGGGCGAGGACGACGAGCGGCTTGCCTTCGTGAGACTCCCCGGCCGGGGCGGCCAAGGCGAGCGGATCGTGTCCGTCCACTTCGTACACGGCGGCCCCAAACGACTCCAGCCGGGACGCGAGCGGTTCGACGTTCATCACCGACTCCATCAGGCCGTCGCACTGCTGTCCGTTGGCGTCGACGTAGACGCCGAGGTTGTCGATCCCGTGGTAGGACGTCGCGGCGAAGGCCTCCCAGGTCTGGCCTTCCTGGAATTCGCCGTCGGACATGAACACCCAAACGCGGCCCGAATCGCCGCGAAGCTTTCTGGCCAGGGCGATACCACCTGCCTGGCTGATCGCCTGGCCCAGCGAGCCGGCGGTTACCTCATGGCCCGGCGAGTGCTCGGCGCCGATCAGCTCCAGGGTGCTTCCGTCGCGATTGAACTGGTCGAGGGCATCCGGCCCCAAACGTCCGACCTCGATCAAGACCGAATAGAGAACCAAGGCATAATGAACCGGCGAGAAGATGAAGCGGTCCAAGTCCGGGGCCTTCGGGCCGTTGTATTCCGCTCCGGTAAAGCTGTTCGGATTGGATCGGCCCGGCACCCCGAGAAAGGGGCGCGGCGTCTTGGGGCCTTGGCTCGGCCCGAGTTTCATCACGCGGACGTACAGCGTGGCCAAAATCTCCGCCGACGAACAGGCCTGGCTCAGGTATCCACCGTTGTTCTCCAGCGTATGTGCCAACACGCGGCGACGGACGGCCCGGGCGGTCTGTTTGACCTCCGTCTGCCAACCGGGATTGGTAACCTTGCCCTCAACGGTGTTCATCGTCAATGACCCGTACTGCTGAGTCGGAGCGGCCCAACGGTGCCGCACAACGCATTAAGGATCGGCCGAAAAACAACTTCCGGACTTCAGTGGCAGGCACACGCCGTGTGCCGTAGCCAGCGGACGGCACAGGCCGTGTGCCTGCTACTCCGCAAATGCGGAAGTTATTCTTCGGCCGATCCTAACCACTTGACGGTAGCAAAATGCATGACGGACGACAACCACCTTCAGCGAAACGTGCTCAACGCTATCCTGGAACAAAGACGATGTTCAACGAGAAACCCTATCGCCGGTCGCCGTCAAACATCAAACGGTCACAGAGAAGAGAATAGCCACCCTCAGTGAGACGCGAGCCCGGTCGCCGTGGCTCATGCTCAAAGACCCCCCAACGGGGGAGACTCACCGGCGGCCGGGCGTCCCGTCTACTCCACGGGTTTTCCCGGATTTGGGCCGACCGTGCGGATTCCTGCCAGGAGACGCCGCCGCACGCGTTGAGACTCCAGAGTTGTGTCGGACGGGCCGTACCCCGGGCCTCGATAAGTCCGCCCGGGGCATGGAAACCTCCGACGACCTCCTCGTTGAGCGGCCCGGCCGGCCTTTCATCGCAGATGTCATGTTCCTTGGAGGGCCGCGACTATTGACATTGCCACATCTGCACATTAAGCAGTGGTGTGCTGTTCAGGCAAACTGCTCAGCGTGGGCTGGGCCTTGAACGACTGCCAACGGGAATTCGGACTGGAGCTACCCATGACTGGCGCGAATCGATCGATCGGCGTGATTGTGGTCTGTGTGGTTCTGCTCAGCGCGAGCCGTGTCTTTGCCCAGGATTGGCCTCAGTGGCGAGGACCCGATCGGGACGGGAAGGTAGACGGGTTCATCGCCCCCCAGGTCTGGCCGGAGGCGCTCGTTGAGAAGTGGAAGACGGCGGTGGGCTGGGGTGATGGGACGCCCGCCCTGGTGGGCGACAAGCTGTATGTCTTCGCGCGGCAGGGTGAGGATGAAGTCACTCTTTGTCTGAACGCGAGCGACGGAAAGCAAGTGTGGCAGGACAAGTACGCGGCGCAGGCCGTTACCGGAGCGGCCGCTCGACATCCGGGGCCCAGAAGTTCGCCGGCGGTGGCGGAGGGGAAGGTCGTCACCCTGGGCGTGGGCGGGGTCTTCTCGTGCCTGGACGCCGCCACGGGCAACGCCGTATGGCGCAAGGACCCGTTCCCCAAAGTGGTGCCCATGTTCTTCACGGCCATGTCGCCGATCATCGTCGACGGAATGGCCATCGCGCACCTCGGCGGAAAGGGCGATGGGGCGATCATCGCGTACGACCTGGCCACCGGCGACGAAAAGTGGCGATGGGGCGCTGAAGGACCCGAGTACGCTTCGCCCGTCCTGCTGACCGTCGACGGCACGAAGCAACTCGTGACGCTGACGGAGAAAAGTATCGTTGGCGTGGGAGTGGCCGCCGGAAAGCTCCTGTGGCAGCTTCCGTTTGCCCCGGCGAGGAGAGCCTACAACGCCGCGACCCCAATCGTGGAGGGCCGGACGGTCATCTACACGGGGGCTGGCCGGGGCACCAAGGCCGTGAAGATCGAGAAGCAAGGCGACGGCTTTGCCGCCAAAGAGCTTTGGAGCAACTCGGAGGTTGCGCCGCAGTTTAACACGCCGGTGCTCAAGGATGGTCTGTTGTTCGGTCTGTCCGACCGAGGCAGACTCTTCTGCATCAACGCCGAGAGTGGCCAGACGGCCTGGATCGACACCAACGAGCACGGCCGTGGTTTCGCGGCCATTGTTGACGCCGGCTCCTGTCTGGTGGCCCTGCCCAGCACCTCCGAGCTGATCGCCTTCAAGCCGGCTGGCAGTCAATACGAGGAGCTGGCCGTGATCAAGGTCTCCGACACACCCACCTATGCACACCCGGTGATCGCAGGCAACCGGATCTTCGTGAAGGACGAGGACGCGGTGACGCTGTGGACGGTGGAATAGGCGTCTCCGAGGGACAACGTTCAGGTATTCACGGCGAGAGATCCCTGTGAGACTATGTCGCCGGGACGGCCGGACCTTAATGGTACCGCCAGCCGGAACAATCTACGGAGACCATCGGAATTCGAGGATACCACCATGACACGCATCGTTTCAAGAAACATCGCCGTTGTCGCCGTCGCTTTGACCTGCGTACTTTTAGCTCAGGGTTTCGCCGCAGAGGCGGAACAGAAACCCACGACCGTCCGTGAGCCCGACGTCATTTTCGTCCCCACTCCAAGTGACGTCGTGGACAAGATGCTGGAATTGGCCGACGTGAAAAAGGCCGATGTTCTCTACGACCTCGGCTGCGGCGACGGTCGAATCGTGGTCGCGGCGGCGAAGAAAGTTGGATGCCACGCGGTCGGGTATGATATCGACCCGCAGCGGGTCAAGGAGTCGCGGGAGAACGTCAAGAAGAGCCGGGTTGAAGAGCTGGTGAAGATTGAACAACAAGACATTTTCACGCTGGACCTGAGCCCGGCCAACGTGGTCACACTTTATCTGCTTCCAGAACTCAACGTAAAGCTCATCCCCCAACTGAAGAAGCTCAAACCCGGCTCGCGGATCGTTTCGCACGACTTCCGCATGAAGGGGATTAAGCCCGATAAAGTGGTGAAGTTCACGTCGGAGGAGGACGACAACGACCACAACGTCTTTTTGTGGACGACTCCCCTGAAAGAACGGAAGAAGAAAAGCGACGGTTGATCCCTCATCGGTGCCGCCGCCCGATCCGGCTGACCGAACTCGCAGGATGTTGCTGTCCGATTTACCCACCCCAAAATCGGACGGGCGCGAGGCCAAGGGCCAGGCGGTAGCGGGGACGGCCGCGATGCCTCTGCCGGGTGGGGACGCAAGCGGGCTAGGGTGTTTCAGAATCCCCATACCTCTTTCGGGAATGGGCCTTCCGCGGCGATTCGGGCAAAAACGGCCAGCGGCGTGCCCCGCGAATCCAACCTTGGATGGGACTAGAATCCTGAACTGGTCCAGCTCCTGGCCTCCCTGGGCATCACCAAGTCGCACAGCCGGCCGCACGTCTCCAACGACAACCTGTTCTCCGAAAGCCAATTCAAGACCCTCAAGCACTGCCCCCAGTTCCCCGACCGCTTCGCCTCCTACCACCAGGCGCTCGATTTCTGCTCGGCGTTCTTCCACTGGCAGAACTTCGAGCACCACCACGGGGGCCTGGGACTGCTCACGCCCGCCACGGTCCACCATGCCCAAG
>DATKZH010000526.1:0-2158 GCA_035528065.1 Thermoguttaceae bacterium
CGGCTCCAACCCGCACACCACGGAGTTCGGCCCGTATACGCACGCCGGTGGGGAGCCGAGCCACGGCACGGCGTTCATCGACCGGCACGTCCTGCCGAACGTCAACACGCTCGTGTTCAGCTCCGGCCAGGCCGACAATCCGTTCTTGAAGCGATGGCACGCCCGCGGCGGGCGGTCGCTGTTTCATTGCACGGTGCCCAAGTACCGGGTCAAGACCCCCGACGGTTGGGAGATCACGACCCGCTGGCCCGGCGGGCAGGAGCACGAGCTGATCACGGCCGACGAGGCGTACGATTTTATCGCGGGCACCGTGGGCTTCGCGCGACCGGGCTTGGGCGGGTCGATCGCCGACGAGTTCGGCGACTCGGAGGACTACTGCGCCGCCTACGCCGCGGCGCTGCGCAAGCTGGCGGCCGCGCCGGAATACAAGGACAGGCTGTTCTATCCCTACGCAAACCACCTCACCACGGGGGCGGAGGGGATCGCGTTGACCGAGGCCCTGGTCGACGTCGATTCGACGATCGCCTGGAAGCGGTATCTCAAGACGCAGGCCGACGGGCAGGCGGCCCGGCATTTCCTCCAGCAGGAGCTGGTCGACCGGGCGTGGGATTACCGCCGGGCCGTCCCCGAAGCGCTCTCGCACGTCGCCGTCTGCTTCGGATACTTCTCGGCCCCCAACGAGTTCCTCAACACCAACCCGGGCGTGAACTACAAGAAGTACCTGGACATGCAGGTGAACGTCGTGGCCAACGACCCGGCGTTCTGGGGCACCTACGGGCTGATGAGCTACCTGGCCAGCTACGCCGACGAGGAGTCGATCCGCTGGCTGCACCACCTGTTCCGCTACTACGGCATCGAGGGCAACACGGCGCCGCGATGCACCGACCCGCACGACCTCGCGCACATGCTGAACGGCGACTTCGCCGACGGGACCACGGGCTGGACGGTCGAGCCGGCCGAAGAGGGCAGCGTGCGCCCGGCCAGGCAGGAGGGCCTCGGCTGGCTCCAAGGGCGCTATCCGCGGACCAGCGAGGGCGACACGGGTCTCGTGATGATCCGCAGCGGCCGGCGCCCCAACCGGTTCAGCCAGGAGATCCGCGACCTCGAGCCCGGCCGGTTGTATTCCTTCCGGATGTTCGCGTCGGACTACGACGACATGTCCCAAGAGGAGCGTCACGCCGTCAGCGTCACGCTGGACGGCGTCGACGTCGTCGAGGGCAAGTGCTTCGACCACGTGGGCCACAACTGCTACAGCCACACCCACGGCCCTTACAGCACGGAGCACCCGGCGTGGTTCAACTACGTCTGGCGGGTATTCAGGGCGAAGGCCCCCACGGCCAGGGTCACCGTCACGGACTGGCAAAGCCCTTCCGAGCCGGGCGGCCGGATCGGCCGGAAGCTGATCTGCAACTTCGCCCACGTCCAGCCGTACTTCCCCGAGGGACCGCGCTAATGGTCCAGCGCGAACACCAACCCGAAGTGCAAGCGAGGTTTTCTTGGAGTGCGGCGACCTGTCGCCGCTTTCTTGCGTTTTCTGCGCAACCGGCGAGCGATGCCCGCGGCTTGACAAGGCCCGGTCGGGACCCGATGCTGGTTTCAGCGTCCTCGGAAACGACACGCGGCGGGGACGAGGATCCCGGGAATCGTTCTGGATCGGCTGAAAAATGGCTCCCCGACTCCCGTAGCAGGCACACGCCGTGTGCCGTCCGCTGGCTACGGCACACGGCGTGTGCCTGCTACTCCGGGAGTGCAAAAGTCACTCTTCCGCCGCTCCCTACGCGACGACGAAGGAGGAGACTGATGAACGCGAAAACCCTTGCGAAAACCGTGGCTTTCCTGGCCCTGCTGATCGGATCGCTGCCTCTCCCGTCGGGCGGCGCTGAGGAGGGCGAGGGCAAGCGCTACGTCGAAACCAAAGAGGGCCAAAGGCCGGCGCCGACCGTGGCCGCGGACAACGTGTGCGCGTGGCCCAACCTCACCGTCCTCGACGACGGAACGATCGTGGCCACGATCTTCAACCGGCCCAGCCACGGCAGCATGGCGGGCGACGTCGAGTGCTGGGCGACGAAGGACTGCGGCGCCACCTGGAGCAAGGTCGGCACACCCGCCCCCCACGAGCCCGACACCAACCGGATGAACGTGGCCGCCGGACGGGCGA
>DATKZH010000527.1:0-12457 GCA_035528065.1 Thermoguttaceae bacterium
CCGCTTCGACGCGGGCTTGTCCAGTCTGTATAGACCGGATGACCGACGAGCTCCGAGACGGTCCAGAACGTTGTCGTCGCACGAGTTGCGAGGTTTGGCCTGCACAACATCGCAGGTGTTATGCAGAAGGAAGCAGTCTGCGTTTCCAGGTTTTCATGCAGACTGCATAATCCTTGTTCGGCCACAAGGAGCACGTCGCATGGGAGCGCAACTCTGGTGCCACGAGGCGCCCTGGCACCCCGATGCGGATGCGACGCTGAAAGCACTCCAAGCGCGCTTCTTAGCCGAGAACTATGACTTGCCGGCACTCTTGGCCCAGCACCTTGCGTGGGCACGCGAATCTGTGGTGGCTGCGCAAGACGACGGCGATCCGTATGGGGTGTTGGACATATACCAGGAGAAGGTGAGGTTACTGGAACGCCTGTGCAGCCACCCGATCCCCGACAGCCCAGAGGCGCAGATCGAGATCGTTCGCCGAATCAATGCCGACAGCGGGGAAGGTATCGGTAACGTTCTCGATGTGACCGGTGTGTCGAGCCAGCGGGATATTCAGACCGCGCAACGGCTAAGTCAGCAAGAGACGGCGCGCCTTGCGGGGGCCACTCAACCAACTCTTGCCCAGGCCAACAAGGCGGTCGGTAAGATCAACAAGGAATTGGGACGCGGGGAGTGCGTCTGCTTCCCGTTCTATGAGAAAGGCAAGCCGGTGGGCTGGTACTTCGTCGGCAACACGATTGACTGAGGATCCAGGCCGAACCATCGCATCCACGCGGAGCCGGCGGGCCGGGCCGGTTGAAAATGGAAAACCATCACCGCCGGCCCCGTGATGCGTGCCGTCATCCCAGAGTCTCTTTCGATCTGGTAGACAAACCGGCGGGCTCAGCTCTCGCTCAGTCGCTTCTCGGGCACCCTATAGAGCATCGCGTGGGCCTCGCGGAGCCAGTCGGGGATTTGGTCCTTGAACGGCGAGGAGGCCAGGGCCTTGGTCAGGTCGAGCTCGTCGACCCCGGCGGCGTTCATGCCGGGGAGCCAGTGGCCGATGCCTCCGCCGAGGAGGTTGTAGCGGGCCTGGGCGTACTCACGGAGGTCGTAGCCCAGGGCGAGGCTGCGGAGCCAGAGGATCGTGGCGACGTTGACGTAGCCGGGCGTCTTGTGCCAGTCGGGCAGCCCCTCGGTGTATCGCGGGGCAACGTCCTCGCCGATCGCTTCGCGCATGGCCGCTTCGAGCCGGGCTTCGATCGGCGGGAGCAATTCCTCGGCCCGGTCCAGTAGCTCGAGCGTCGTGAGCTGCAAGTCGAAATCGCTCGGCCGGGCAGCGCCGATTGAGAGCGTGTGGACCTCGGGGTGGGAAAGGCAGAAGAGGCAGTTGAACACGAGCGGATGCAGGGGCCGGCAGAGGCTTACCAGCTTGTCGGGCGGCCGGTAGAGCATGCCGCCTTTATCGGACGGGCTGATGATGAACACGCCCAGGTCGGCCCGGGCCGCCGCTTCGATCGCCGGCCGGTTCTGCTGGAAGATGTAGTACCAGTGGAGGTTCACGTAGTCGAACCCGCCGTCGCCCTGGTGGGCGATCGCGGCCAGGATCAAGTCCGTCGGGCCATGGGTGGAAAAGCCCACGTGCCGGGCCTTCCCTTCGGCGACCAGGCGCCGGGCCGCCGCCAGGCACCCGCCCGGCCGGATCGACCACCACAGATGCTCGTGCGTGTTCAGCCCGTGGACGGCAACCAGGTCGACGTGGTCGAGCCGGAGCCGCGCCAGCGAATCGCGGAACTCGTTGGCGAACTCCTCCGCATCGGCCCGCGGCGTGAGCTTCGTCTGGACGATGATCTCGTCGCGCGGGAGCTTGGGCAGCACCAGCCCGAGCTGCCGTTCCGACGAGCCGTAGCCGCGGGAGGTCTCGAAGTGGTTGATGCCCAGCTCGAAGGCCCGGCGGACCGTCGCCTCCAGATTGGCCTGGTCGTCGGGCGGCACTTCGTCCAGCGGCACGTCCTGCCACTTGTGCTGGAACCGCATGCCGCCGCAGGTGAACACGGGCATGCGGATCTCGGTTCGGCCGAATCGTCGGTAGCGCATGAGCGGGGGAAGTGTGCGTTCCTACGGGACGGGTCGACTTGCGCGAGAGCGCCCGGCTCAGAAGCCGAGGCCCTTGGTGTTCGTCTTGATGCGGCAGAGGACCATGTCGGCGGTGACGTAGAGGACGGAGCCGTCGTCGCCGAAGGTGCAGTTGGCCGTGGCCTCGCCGGGGTCGATGCGGCCGAGGAAGGTGCCGTCGGGGGCAAACACATTGACCCCGCCCGGGCCCGTGGCGAACAGGTTGCCCGACCGGTCGACGGTCATCCCGTCGGGCAGGCCCTTGCGCTTCCCGACCCACTCGGTGGCGTCGTAGAGCGCGCGGCCATTCGCGATCAGCCCGTCGGCGGTCACGTCGAAGGCCATCCAGACGGCCCGCTTCGGGTCGGAATTGGCCACGTAGAGGGTTTTTTCGTCGGGCGAGAAGGCGATCCCGTTGGGCCGGGTCATCTGGTCGGTGAGGAGCGTGAGCCGGTTGTCGGTCGCCAGGCGATAGACGCCGCAGAAGCCCAGCTCGCCGAGCGTTTTGCGGTCGTCGCCCTCCAGGCCGTACGGGGGATCGGTGAAGTAGAGATCGCCGTTGGACTTGAAGACGGCGTCGTTCGGGCTGTTGATGCGTTTGCCCTGGTAGCGGTCGGCGAGCGTGGTCCAGCGGCCGTCCTTCTCGACGCGGGCCATGCGCCGGTCGCCGTGCTGGCAGAGGACGAGCCGCCCGACCGAGTCCAATAGCAGCCCGTTCGAGCCCGGCTCGCCGCCCCGCGACGATGCGCCGGTGTAGCCGCTCGGCTTCAGGAATACGCGGGCCCCTTCGCCCTCCTTCCACTTCATCACCGCGTTGTTGGGGATGTCGGAAAACAAAACGTAGCCGCCCTCCGGGACCCAGACCGGCCCCTCCGACCACTCGAACCCCTCGGCCAGCTTTTCGAGCACGGCGTCGCGGGGGATCAGGGCGTCGAAGCGCGGATCGACCCGCTCGATTCGGCCGATGGCGGGATACGTGGTCGCCTCCGCGCCCGGCGACGGTTGGCCGATTGCCGGGAAAACCGCCAGTCCGACGAGAACCGCAAAACCCAACTGCCGTTTCTCTCTCATGGCACCGACCCTCGCGATAGATGGACCTTTCCAATCAGACCCCCGTCGATTCCACCGGGCATCCCGGGTGAAGCCCGAGCGGGCGATCACCGGAGTCCCTGCGACGGAACGTCAGCCTCCATGATAGGCCCAGGGGGCTTCCCCGGCAAGCACCGGAAGCGGGCCCATCAATAGGGGTCGTCCCAGTCCAGCTCGGCGAGGATCGGCTGGTTGTCGGGGTTGCGCGATTCGTTGCTGCTGGTGACGCGGATGGCGGGCCGGTCGCGGTAGGGGCAGACGTGTTCGCAGACCCCGCAGCCGATGCAGAGGTCCGGATCGACGTGCGGCTGCTTGACGGTTTTCTTGTTGCCCTGGCGATCCTCGACTTCGACCTCGACGACGTAGATCGCCTTGTCGGGGATCGGGCAGTGCTCCTCGCAGACCATGCAATCCCGCGCGTACGCGTAGGGGATGCACCGCGTCGTGTCGAAGCACGCCAGGCCGATCTTGGTCGCGTTCTTGGCCTCGACGGTCAGCGATTGGATCGCCTCGGTGGGACACACCTGCCCGCACAGATTGCAGGTGTAGTCGCAGTAGCCGATCTTGGGGACCAGTCGCGGCGTCCATAGCCCTTCCAGGCCGGCCTCGGCGATCGCGGGTTGCAGGCCCCCGGTGGGACAGACCTTCATGCACAAGCCGCAGGCGGTGCATCGCTCGAGGAACTGCCGCTCGGGGCGCGACCCCGGCGGGCGGATCAATCGGGGGTGATTCTGCCGGCCGCGGGACTGCGGATTGGCCCGCACTAGCGCCAGCGCCGCCACGCCGCCGGCCGCGGCCCCCAACGCCGCCCGGCGGGAGAGGCCGAGTCGCTCTTCGGCGGCCGCTCGCTTCCACGGCCCGGCCGGGCCGAAGCGCAGGCTTTGGCGGGCGCAGGAGTCGGTGCAGTTGAGACACCCCAGACACTCCGCGGCCCTCCACCCGTCGCCCGGGGCGGCGGCCGCGGCGCCGTGGCAAGCCATCCCGCACAGGTCACACTGATTGCACGTCTCCGGCCGCGTCTTCCGCCGCAGAAGGGGCCGCCAGGCGAAAAGCCCCAGAAGGGCCCCCAGGGGGCAGAGATACCGGCACCAGAAGCGCCGCCGAAAGGCGTTGAGCGCCAAGGTCACCACGAAGACCGCGGCGATCCAACCCGCCCCCAGAAACGCCTGATCGGGAACCACAAACACGTGGTCCCGCGTGAGTTCATAGACGGGGTTTGTGACCGAGTTCAATCGCATCGGGCCAATGCCGGGGTCGGTTTGCCAGACGGCCGTCGAGCCCTCCTCCACCGCCCATTGCAGACCGGGCAGCAGGGCCACGGTGGTCGTTCGGTACAACAGCACCAAGGGGTCGAAGATCGCGACCCAGTGTCCCCCCAACGCCGCCATCGCCAGAAAGGCGACGAGCAGGTAGTACTTCGCCAACTGCCACCGCGACCAGTGATCCGGGCGCTTCGGCTTGCGCGGGCGGCCGTGGAAGAGGCGGCTCGCCAGCGCATGGATCGTCCCCAGCGGACAGACCCAGCCGCAGAAGACCCGGCCCAGCACGATCGTCATCCCGATCACCACAAGCGACAACAGGGCGGCCGCCGGCACCGCATGGGCGGCCAGCCACGTGGAGACCAGGATCAACGGGTCGAAGTGGAAGAAGGCATGCAGGAGCGGGCTGGGGTCCACGCCGGGGCGAGGGCGGGCCAGCACCAGGAGCGCAAAAAAGAGCACCAGGAAGACCAACTGCACCGCCCGCCGCACCCGCGGACCGTTCACAACGCGACGTCTCGTCATGAAACGGCGATCTCCCGCGCCAGCGAGCGATAGTCCATCGTGCCCAGGCCGGCCTCGTTCCCCTTGACGACCGAGCCGATCTCACTCGGTTTTCGGCCCATCAACTCGGCCCCGAAGGCATCCAGGGCGACGGGGTCGACCCCCGCGGCGATGGTGGTCTTCAGCACCACGTCGGCCGGATTGCCCCCCTTGGGACCGTGGCCCTGGAGTATCCGCACGCCGTCGAGCACGTGGAGCCCGGTCCGCGGCTTCATGAAACGCGTCAGGTCGACGAGGCACTCGGGCAGCGCCTGGTGGAAGGGGCGGCGCTCGTCGATCACTCCCATGTAGTTCTTCATGCAGGCGGTGCAACTGGCCAGGGCGTGATGCTTCACGACGGGGACGTTGATCACCACGTCGCAATCGAGGATCTCGGGATACATCAGCAGGGTCTTCATCCGTTCGCCCTTGACCGAGGTCTCCCGGAACCGCTTGCGGTCGAGCAGCACGACCTTGGCGCCGAGGGGGCGGACCGCGGCGGCAATGCCGCTGGCGTCATACGTCTTTTCGGCCAGGTCGCACGGGTTGTCGCCGACCTTGACCGTCTTGGCCCCCGCCTCGAACGAGAGCCGCACCAGCGTGGCGACCACGGCGGGGTTGGTGTTGGCCGCCAGCTCCGGCGTCCGGTCCCACCCGATGTTCGGCTTGACCCAGACCACGTCGCCCCGGCTCACGAACCGCTTCATTCCGCCGAGCCCTTCGATCGCCTTCTCCGTGAGCTGGGCGGCCACCTTGTCGATCTGGCTGTTGCTCGTGGCCTCGGCCCCCGTCCACTTGGCGATGGTCATATCCGCGGCCGCCGCCTGCGCCGCGAGAAGGTCCTTCGCCCCGAAGGCCAACGCGCCCGCCGTCGCCGAGCGGACCAGGAACTCCCGTCTTGAATGCTCGCTCATCACGTAACCTCCTCATGATTGGCAAGAAGGACGCCTATCTTTCCGGCAGTCGGATCAGGACACGCGAACCGGCGTCCGCCAGTCGGGACTCCCAACTCGGTCTCGCTCGGTCCACCCTGGGCGTGGTGCAATCCATACCATAGTCCGGGCCCGCCGGGGCTGCAAGCCGCCCGACGCCCGTTCGCCTCGATCTCCGGCAGGACGCGCTCGGCGCGGGTCTCCCGACCCCGCCGAGGCATCGACCGCAGGTCTCCCTGGTGCCCGGGGAGACCTCCGGTCGCCGAAAGTGGCTCGGTCAGGAGACCGGCCACCGTGCCATCGCAGACCGGCCGCAGCGCGCGGGCTACCTCCGCGCGTCGAGCCACTCGACCAGGTCGGCCAGGACCTGCTCCTTCTCCGGCTCGTGGAAGAGATCGTGGTAGAGGCCGTCGTAGAGCTTGAGCGTCTTGTCGGTCGAGCGGGCCCGGGCGTGAAGCTGACGGCTGCCCTCCGCGTCGGTCACCAGGTCGCCCGTCCCGTGGAGGATCAACAGGGGCAATTCGATCGCCTCCATCATGTCCTGGATGAGCCGTACCGCGGAGAGGATTTCGGCGCCGGTCCGCGCCGGGAAGCGGCCGTGGAAGACCAGCGGATCGCGCTCGACTTGGGCGATGACCGCCGGATCGCGCGACATCTTGCGAAAGCCCATGCGCACGACCCGCAGCCGAGGCAGAAAGCGGCCCACGAAGCCCGCCAACAGACGAAGCACGGGAAAAATCCCTCTTCCTATCTGAACGGCCGGCGCGGCGAGCACCAGCCCGCGCACGTCCGCCAGGCCCCGTGCCGCCAGCGTCGCCGCGATCGTCCCGCCCAAGCTGAACCCGACCAGGAACACCGGCCGGTCGGGCTGCTGCGAGCGCACGTGGGCCAGGAACAGCTCGACGTCGCGGAGGTATTCGAGGAACGAGCCGACGAACACCCGATCCCCCTCCGACTTGCCGTGGCCCCGCAGGTCGATGGCGTAGACCGCGTAGCCGTGCCGGTTCAGCTCGACCGCCACCTCGGCGTGCCGGCCGCTGTGCTCGAGGAAACCATGCACCACGACCACCGCCGCGGCCGCATCGCCTTCCGGCAGCCAGCGGTTCTCGTAGAGCGCGAGCCCGTCGTACCCTTCAAACCGGTCTTCCACGTGCGGCATGGATTTCCTTTCGTCTGGTGGCGGCGTCCGTCTTGCTTCCGGCCGGCTGCGGTCGATCCAACCCGCACCGAGCCCGGGCCGGGCGCCATTCTATCGGAGGCACTTCGCCGCATCTATCCAAGGCAGGCGGTCAGCAGCTCATAGAACGCGTCGCTTGCCCAACGCTCGATCCACGGCTTGTGACCGCATCGCGGCAACTCCCGGTACTCGATATCCGGGATAAACCGAGCCAGCGAGTCGTGGATCAGCGGCCCCGGGTGGGGATCCTCGTCCCCGTGGATCATGACGACGGGGGCCCGGATCCGCGCGAACTCCGCAGGCTGCACGCCCCGCTCTTGCAGCGATAGCGCGTCTTGCCACGTCTCGCGGAAGCCCGCTTCGTCGCAGGGCAGTGTCTCCTCCGAGTTGTTCGCAAGCGGCTTGAAAGACTGAACGCGCGCGTAGAGGGAGCCGAGCTGGGCGAACAACGCGTTCCGGCGCCCGCGGTCCGTTTCCACGGCAAGCCGGGCCTCAAGGCTCTGTATGCGCCGCCTCTCGTCAGGGCTCATGCGTTGCGCCATGCGGGCCACGTAGGCTTCCCGCGAGCGCCGGTCGAACGTGCCGCAGCCGATCAGTACGACGCGGTCGATGTCGCCCGGCCGGCGCGCGGCATACGCCAGCGCGAGCATCGCCCCCCACGAAAAGCCCACCAGACGCACGGGCCCTTCGCGCAAAGGCTCTCGCAGCACCTCGCCGAGATCCGCCACGTGACGCGCCACGGTGAGCGGGACCTCGCCGCTGGCGCGCTCGAACGGCTCCAGCACCCGGAACCGATCACCCAGCCGACGCGCCACCGGAGCCATCTCCCCAGGAGCCCCGGGCCCCCCATGGAGCAAAACGACCCACGGGCCGCTCTTGCCGTAGAAGCGGACTTGAATCGGATCGGGCGGCTGCATGGTCGCTTCGAGACGCCTCGCCTCCGAATCCTGACTATGCCGTTTCCTCGAACTCCATCACCAGCTCGACGACGTCGAGGGAATCGAGCCTCCTGGCAAAGGTCGGATCGCCCTGGATCGCGTCCGCCGAGACTCCCAGGATCTCAGCAAGCCTCTCGCAGAGCCGTCGTCGGAGCCCTGGGGCCTCCTCGTGCTCAAACAGGCGGGGCTCCGGGACGTTGGTGAACCACAGCAGGTGGCCGCAATGGGGACACGGCGCATCGCCGAAGAGCACCGACGGCTCGATCTTGACGTCAGCTCCGCAGATCGGGCAGCGGTTCGGCGTGCCCTCGGGGGTTCGGGATGAAATCACCATCTGATGCGCTTCCCGTCCGATTGGCCATTCGGCCTCCAAAATGATCACCCGCTGCTTTCGGGCGCATCGTCAGGCGGCCAACAGAAGAGACCCTCCTCGGCAAAAGCCGCTTTGATCGCAAGCTCCGCGTCGAACAGTCCGCGTCTGATGATCTCGCCCCAGAAATCAATTCCTCCCTCGGCCTCGGAGGGGATCGCGTAGCTTTCGGGTCTCCTGCTGGTGAACACGAAGATGCCGTCGGGACCGGGGAACTCCGGCGCGAAGCACACCTTTTGCACCTCGTCCCAACGGAACTCCTGCTCCCACGGTTCGCGGCCCGGAGGCGCGGCCCGGATCCGCACCGTCTCGGAGTCGAAGGTGACTTCAAACCACTCCGATACGCAGAGCGTCCCGTCGCCACGTATGCGGAGCAGATCACTCCCGCATTCCGGCCGCCGCTTCGCGCCCGAAAGCAAAAACCGCAAGAAGACGGACCTGCCGCGCAGTGCGACGTGGGCGGTCTCGACGAACAAAACGAGCGAGAAGACGAGCGTCGAGACATGTGTCCACGGGCCGTGGTCCGGCATATCCATGGCAGACGCGAACATCATCGCGAACATCGCCAGCGCAACGACCCCGCAGCCCACGCGAACGATCCCAAGCCGCAGCGCCGCGTCGGCCGCCCGGAGCGCCTGCCGGTCGAACTGGCGCTGGTGCTCGGGCGTGCCCGGCTTGGCCGTGATTGGCTCGTTCGGCTCTTTCTCGGCCGGCATCGTGCGCCCCTCCGCTACCGCGCCATGCACGGAATTGCCCACGCCCGCGGGTGCCGTACCGCAGGCCATGCCCAGGTCCATTGCCCCGCCAACGTCATACTATCTTGCTTCAGATCCGCGTCAACTCCCCGCGGAGCGGACGCATTGCTGCCCCAGGGACGGCTCGCTACGCCCGGCTATTGATCGCCAAAATACTTCCGCACGATCCACTCCGGCTGATGGGGGTCGGGCTTACGCGGACGCCCGGTGAGATCGATCTCGGCGGACTGGGGGTTTTCGGAGGTCAAGGGCTGCCGGTCGTCGGTCTTGGCCTGCCACTGCTCGAGGAGGGCCGTCATCTTCGCCACGCGGTCGGCCTGCGCGGGATCGTCGGCCAGGTTGTTCAGCTCGTCGGGGTCGTTCTTCAGATCGAACAGTTGGGTCTTGTTGATCAGGGGATAGCGGATCAGCTTCCAGCGCTGGTCCCGCACGGCCCGTTGGCAGTTCTCGTAGGAGGTGAAGAGCGAATCGCGGACCGACTCGGCCCGGCCTTCCCAAATCGGGACGAGGCTCTTGCCTTCGACCTTGTCGGGCAGCTCCGCGCCGGCCAGCTCACAGACGGTCGGGTAGAGATCGAAGAGGTAGACCAGGGCGTCGCTCGATCCGCGGGGAACGCCGGGTCCGCAGACGATCAGCGGCGAGCCCATGCTGTGCTCGTACAGGTTCTGCTTGCCCAACAGCCCGTGGCTCCCCACGGCCAGCCCTTGGTCCGACGTGAAGAGGATCACCGTGTTCTTCGCGCGGCCCGTCTCCTCCAAGGCCCCGAGCACGCGCCCGATCTGCTCGTCCATGTGGGTGATCATCCCGTAGTACTCGGCGAGCTGGCTTCGGATCATCTCCGGCGGACGCGGCCAGGGGGCCAGGCACTCGTCGCGCCCGGTCATCCAGCCGTTGAAGAAGGGGTGCTGCGGCATGAAGCTCTTCGGCAGCGGGATCTCGGCCGGGTCGTACATGGCGAGGAACTTCGGCGGGGGCATCCGCGGGTCGTGCGGGGCCGTGAACGCCAGGTAGGCGTAAAAGGGTTTATCGCCCCGGTGGCCCTTGAGGAAGCCGATCGTCGCGTCGGCAAACAGCTCGCTGGAGAACTTCTCGCCCGTCCGCTTGTTGACCAGCGTCCCGTCCGGGGCCAGGTCGGCCACCGGCACCTGGAGGTGATTCGACATCCCGCCCATGAACGCCGCCTTCCCGAGGGCGAATCCCCGGGCGAACGACTTGGGGCCGTTGTGCCACTTGCCGGTGCCGAAGGTGGCGTATCCCGCCTCGCGGAGGACTTCGGGGAGGATCTTCACGTCCTCGAGGTCCATGGGCACGCGGTAGAGCGTGCGCCCGCTGTTGATCATCGCCCGGCTCGGCTGGCAGACCGCCCCGTGCATCGACCCCATGCAATGCGCCCGGCGGAAGTTGAAGCCGTCGCCGGCCAGGCGGTCGAGATGGGGGGTCTTGACGTGAGGGTTTCCGTAAGCGGCGATGGTGTCGATCCGCTGATCGTCGCTCAGCAGGAAGAGGATGTTCGGCCTCGGGGCGGCGCTCGACCTGCCCAGGCAAATCGCCGCCGCCACGGCCGTCAAAAACGCGAGCCGAAATCGTCTTGACATGTTGGTCTCCTCGATGTCACATGGCGCAAGCGCCGGCCCCGCGACTGCCGGGGCACGGCAATGGAGTGTCGACCCAACTATGCTACGCCGCGCCGGCGCCGGATGCAAGCTCCCTCGATATCGCACGAGGCTCCCCATGAAGATCACCCGTATCGAGACCTTCCTCCTCAAAGCCCCGTTGGGCAAGGACCGCTTCTACTGGTCGCAGCGCGCCTGCCCGGAACGAAAATCCCTGCTGGTGAGGATCCGCACCGACAGCGGCCTGGAGGGCTGGGGTGAATGTGGGCAATACGGGCCGGGCGAGCCGCCCGCGGCGTTCGTCAACTCCGTGCTGGGGCCCCGCCTGATCGGCAAGGATCCGCTCCAGGTGGGCGTCCTCTGGGAAGACATGTTCACCTCCCTCCGCGACTTCGGGCGCAAGTGTGCCGGCATCGAGGCGCTGAGCGGGATCGATATCGCCCTCTGGGACCTCGCCGGCAAGCACTACGGCAAGCCAATCTACGAACTGCTCGGCGGCGCGTTCCGCACGAAGATCCGCGCCTACGCCACCGGCTGCTACTACCGCGGCGACGACGTGCTCGACTACCAGGCGGCCCTGCCGGCCCTCCGCGACGAGGCCAAGGGCTACGTCGACGCCGGGTTCACCGGACTGAAGGGCAAGATCGGGCTGTTGACGATCGAGGAGGACGTCGAGCGCGTCCGGGCGATCCGCGAGGCGGTCGGCGACCGGACGCTGTTGATGATGGACGCCAACCACGCCTACAACTTCCACTCCGCCCGGAAGATGGGAAAGGCCCTGGAGTCGCTCGGCGTGCTCTTCTTCGAGGAGCCCGTGGTGCCCGAGGATCTGGACGGCTACGCCCTTCTGCGTCAGTCGCTCGACCTGGCGATTGCCGGCGGGGAAGATGAGTACACGCGGTACGGTTTCCTGGAGTTATTCCGTAAGGGTTGCGTCGACATCGCCCAGCCCGACGTCTGCTGCGCCGGGGGGCTCACCGAGCTGAAGCGGATCGAGGCCCTCTCGACGGCGTTCCACGTCCAGCTTGTTCCGCACGTGTGGGGAAGCGGCGTCGCCCTGGCCGCCGCGTTGCACCTGTGCGCCACGCTCGCCCCGGTGCCCCACACGGCCTTCCCCAAAGCCCCGCTCAACGAGCCGATGATCGAGTTCGACAAGAACCCCAACCCGCTGCGGGACGATCTGCTCAAAGGGCCGATTCAGCTTGACGGCGAGTTTGTGCCGGTACCCGAGGGCCTGGGGTTGGGGATCGAGATCGACGAGGAGGTGCTGGACAAGTACGTCATGACTCCGTAGCACTTAGGATCGGACGAAGAACAACTTGCGCATTTGCGGAGTAGCAGGCACACGCCGTGTGGGCTGCTAAGAACGTACGGAAAGCACGGCCATGAATCCGCGGGAAGCGCGTGCCATTTCTGTTCCCCTAACCGCGAAGCGGTTTCACAACACAGCCCGGGGTTGCGAAGCTACCCTGGGTCGGCGGGCACCGAGTGCCCCCCAACCCCAACGGGGTTGCACCCCGCGCAACCCTCGAGCGGGCGCTGTGCAACCCCTTCGGGGTTGATGGGCGACGTCCGAACCGGGGACCCAGGGTAGCTTCGCAACCCTGGGCTGTGTTGTCTAACGCCTTCGGCGTACGGGGATGGAACACAAACCGGACACAATGTGGCGAGTGATTGACGGCCGTTTTGA
>DATKZH010000528.1:0-17030 GCA_035528065.1 Thermoguttaceae bacterium
TGTCATCATTCGGTCCTTTGATGAGACAACCCCGGCGAAGTGGACTTGCGGCCCGTTGGCATGGTGACGCCACTGTCGAAGGCTGCCGTCGACGGCGCTGCAGAATCTCCATTCCCCATCATCGGGGGATGGTGCTTAGGATCGGGCGAGAAACAAGTTCCCGATTTCGGTAGCAGGCACACGCCGTGTGCCGTCCGCCGGTTACGGCACACGGCGTGTGCCTACTACTTCGGAAATGCGGGAGTTACTTTTCGGGCGCTCCTTAGTCCTTGGCAAACCGCCAGACTGCTGGGTCGCCATCGCCGGCTTCCCGGCCGGATAGTGCCCGGGGGAGTCACAAAGCGACGGCCTGCTGCCTCGCGTGTCGCGACTGCCTAACGCGAGTAAGAGCGTTTGTCGAAGACATCGCCCGTGGATAGTCGAAAGACTGGCCCGCAGCCACGAAACCTCAGCCCACTATCCCAGCGACGGCCGACGGGCTCTCTGGAAGTCGACCTTCTGGGCGGATCGGGATCCGGGTCTGGTGTTGACGGCCCAGGGCCTACTGCCAGTACGCCGTGAATAGTGCGTCGACCGCTTCGGTCTCCGAGTCGCCGTCGTCTTCGGAGTCGTTGTGCTGCCGGAGCCTCTCGAATTCGTAGAGCCAGAGGATGCTCTCGATGTCGACGGGCACCGGCCCTGGGGTGATCTTGCTTTCCAGGACCGCGTCGTAGAGGATAGCCGCGTCTTGGTCGTCGCCGCCGTGGGCGTACACTCGGTCGAACCACACCGCCCGATTGAAGTATTTTGGACCGTACATCCGGGTGTACTCCGGCGTGGCCACCAGCGTGTCCTTGGCCGCGGAGCCGTACAGGTGGGCGACGTCGTTGCCGCCGGTGGCGTAGGCGTGCACCCAGCGGAACGACTTCGCCCGGTTGAAGAAGCCGTTGCCGTAGAGCTTGGCTTGCTCGGGCCAGGCTCGGAAGGTCTCGTCCCCGTGGGGGTCGTCGTAGAGCACGGCCACGTCGTCGTTGCCGGGGGTGCTGAACGCGTGCACCCAGCGGAACGCCTTCGCCCGGTTGTAAAACCCATCGCCGTAGAGCTTGGCCTCGCCGGGCCAGAACTTGAAGGTGTCCTTGGCGTTGGGGTTGTCGTAGAGCACGGCCACGTCGTCATTCTCGGGGCTCGAGAACGCGTGCACCTGGCGGAACGACTTGACGCGGGTATAGAACCCAACGCCGTAGAGCTTGGCTTCCTCGGGCCAGAATTTGAAGGTATCGACTCCGTTGGGGTCGTCGTGGAGCACCGCCATATCTTTGCCGCCGGTGCTGAACGCGTGCACCCAGGGGAACGACCGGACCCGGTTGAAAAACCCGTCGCCATAGAGCTTGGCTTCCCAGGGCCACGACTGGAAGGTGTCGTCCCCGTCAGGGTCGTCGTGGAGCACGGCCACGTCGGGGCCGCCGGTGCTGAACGCATGCACCCAGGGGAACGACCGGACCCGGTTGAAAAACCCGTCGCCATAGAGCTTGGCTTCCCAGGGCCACGACTGGAAGGTGTCGTCCCCGTCAGGGTCGTCGTGGAGCACGGCCACGTCGGGGCCGCCCCCGCCCAAGACCCTGATCGACTCGGCGTCGGCAACGTGGACCGTGTACCCCTCGCCGGAGAGCGTGCCTCGCCCGGGCCAAAGCTCGACGGTGTCCTTGCCGACCGAGCCGGTGAGCAGCACCGTGTCCTCGCCGCCCAGGCCGTCGAACTCGACGGTGATCGTCTCGGCGCTGAACTGGTGTGTCACTCCGTTCACCCTCACGGTCCACTCTCCGGGCGTGGGTCCGGGAAGGAACTCGAAGAGGTCGTCCCGATCCGTACCGGAGATGGCCTCGCGGCCCCCCTCTTGGCCGACGGTGTTCGTCAATCGAAGGTCGGCGTTCGACCCGGCGCCGGAGACGTGCAGCACGTAGCTTTCCCCCCCGGCGACGGCGGCATCGAGCTGGGCGCTGCCCGAGGCGATGGCTACCGGCATCCAGTCGCTGCCGTACAGCTCGATCGCCGGGGGCTCGCCCTCGTAGCCGCTCAGCTCGGCGTGAAGGATCGTGTTTTCGCTGGCCTGGAACCCGAGCCACACGTCGTCGTCCACCAGGGTCAAGCCCAGCAGCAACTCCTCCAGAGGCGGGGTGGAGGCCAGGAACAGCCGCTTGGAGATCAGCTCCGGGATCAGGCCGCGCTCGCCGAAGTTGTAGTCGGCGGCGTCGGTGCCGGCGGCCAGATGGATCTTGAGGAAACAGTCGTTGGCCACTTCGCCTGACAACGGCGTGCCCTGGGTATCGATACCGTCCAGAAGAGCGCCCGGCTGCGTCTCGGTTAGGGCGTAAAGACCGGGCAGCAGATCCTCGAACCGATACGAACCATCCTCTGCTGCCACGCGGGTTTCCGTGAGCGGACCGCTGATCATTACCGGAATGCCTGGCAGGCCGGGTTCGTCCGAATCTTTGATCCCGTCGTTGTCCATGTCCAGATAGACGTAGCCACAGATGCTGGCAGTACCAGCATAATTGCCGAAGTCAATGCCCAAGCCCGGCCGTCCTACTCCAACGGTGATTATGTGAGTCCCAGGGGCGATATTGCCGCCACCTACGGAAACGC
Source organism: Thermoguttaceae bacterium (assembly GCA_035528065.1). Taxonomy (GTDB): domain Bacteria; phylum Planctomycetota; class Planctomycetia; order Pirellulales; family Thermoguttaceae; genus DATKZH01. The sequence continues at coordinate 2,623 of DATKZH010000528.1, forward strand.
TTCGATCCTCCGGAAAACTCTGCTTCCAATCCGTTGGAATCTCTTCGCCGACGATGTACGTGCCGGGTTCCAGCCCGTCGAATCGGTACTGGCCCGCTTCGTTCTCGGGCGTTTGGGGGTCGTCGGCGATGGTCTGCGTGGTGGCCAGCAGTTCGCCTTGCGTGTCAAACAAGTGGATCGTGACGCCGGGTACGCCCGGACCTTCCCGCCCCGGCCCTTCGCCGTCGAGATCTTCGAACTTGCGGCCGGAGATCGAGGTGGTCGGCGGTTCAAGGACCGTAACCGTCACCGTGGCCTCGTTGGAGATCGCTCCGTCGTCATCTTGTGCCGTGTACGTGAAGCTATCCGTCCCCACGAAGCCCGTGGCCGGGCGGTAGGTCACCGTCCCGTCCTCGTTAACCTGGACCGTGCCACGGTTCGGCCCACTCACGACGGTCACCGTACTCGGATCGATCGTGCCGTCCACGTCCACGTCATTGAGCAAGACGCCGAGGGTCGCAGTTCTATTCACGTCGATGGGCGCCGTGTCGTCGTTTGCCACGGGGGGATCGTTGATCGGGTTGACCGTCACGGCCACGATCGCGACGTCGCTTGCCCCATCCGTGTCGCTGATTTCGTAGGCGAACAACTCGACGTGATCGAAGTCCTCAGCGGGCGTGTACGTGATTGCCCCGGTCGACGGGTCTACTTCCACCGAACCCCGCATCGGAGAAACGAGGATCTGTACACTGGTGGGGTCGAGGTTCTCGTCCGGGTCGCTGTCGTTTGCCGCCACGTCGATGGTCACTGGATGATCTTCGTTCGTGGCAGCCTCATCATCGGCAGCGTCCGGCGAGTTGTTGTTGGGGAGGACCTCCACGGTGACGACCGCCGTATCGGACAGTCCCTCGGCATCGAAGACCTCGTACGTGAACGTTTCGATGCCCGCGAAGCCGGCGATCGAGGTGTACGTGATCTCGCCGCTCGCTGGATCGACCGCAACCGATCCTCCGGCGGGTTCATCAAGCACGGTCACGGTCGCCGGGTCCAGGTTTTCATCAACATCCGTGTCATTGGCAAGGACGTCGATGGTCACCGGTGCTGCCTCCATCGCGGTGGCCTCGTCATCGCGGGCCTCCGGCGGATCGTTCACCGCTAGCACCGTGACGGTGACCACGGCCCGGTCAGACGCTCCATCTGTGTCGAAGACCTGATATAGGAAGGCATCGGTGCCGTTGAAGTCGGCGTCCGGGGTATAGGTGACCGCGCCCGTCGCCGGATCAACGCTTGTGGAACCGCTGGACGGACTGACCCAAATCGTCACGGTTGTGGGATCGAGCGTTCCTTCCGCGTCGGTGTCATTGGCTGTTACGTCGATGGTCACCGGCGTGTCCTCATCGGTGGTGGGCGTGTCATCGTTGGCCACCGGCGGCTGATTGCCCGGGAGAACTTCCACGCTGACGACTGCCGTGTCGAACAATCCGTCCGTGTCGTTGATCTGATAGGTGAAACTGTCCGTGCCCGTAAAGCCCGGAGAAGGGCTGTAGGTGACGACCCCGGACAAACGATCCACGATGGCCGAACCATGGGCGGGGTCCGAGAGCAACGTGACCGTACGGATGTCGAGGTTCCCGTCGGCGTCGCTGTCGTTGGCCACGACGTCGATGGCCACGGGCGTCGCTTGGTCGGTGGTTGTCTCATCATCCAAAGCGACGGGAGCTGCGGGGCCTGCGGTAATGGCCACGGCATAGTCCTCGACCTCGCCGTCGATGGCCAGACCGCGGGAGGAGAGCCCCCCCGTGCTGCTGAAGCGAAATCGGGCGTAGGTCGGATCGGTCACGATCGCCGAAGTCGCAGTGGAGAAGAAGAGCGTGTTTCGGCCCGGCAGGAGCAGCATGTTGGAAAAGATCTGCTCTTCGTCCCCGTCCCAGTTCCCATTGCCATCGAAGTCGATCCAGGCGTCGAGCCGTCCCTCGCCCGAGGCCGTCACCTCCACCACGGCCGGTCGGCCTGCGACCAGCGGCGTGGCGAAGACCACTCCATCGTCATCGTCGCTGCCGTCCAGATCGTCGCCGTCGGCCCCGTCGCTGGGCTGGCCGTCTTCATCGGGGTCGGCGGACGAACCCAAATGGAAGCCCGGCAGGATCACGTGATGGGCCCCTTCGTCGGCCAGCAGCGTGGGAAGTGCGGCAGGGGCATCGCCGAAATCGAGCCGGTCCGTCGGGACTTCTACGGCGATGGCTTGAGAAAACTCCGAGGTGTTGCCGTCAGGGTCGGTGGCGGTGGCGGTGATGAAGTGGCCAAAGGGGACCACGGTCGGCAGGGTCACCGAAAAGGCGGCTTGACCGCTTCCGTCAGTGGCGATGTCGGCGCTGCCGAGAAAGATCTCCCCCTCACCGTGCCCGCTGGCATCGAGGGCCTGGCTGGAGAAAAACTCCAGGCGATAGCTCCTGCCGGGCAGGCTGTCCAGAACGCCTTCCACCCTGGTTCCGCCCTCGATTCGGGCCGCCGTCAGCGAGGGGAAGTTCTGCAAACCGTTCGTGCCTTCGTCCCCGTCACCCGCATCGTTTGGGGTAGCCCCATCAGGATCGAGCTCCCAACCCGGACCGAGATCGATTCCCAGCGTGCCGTTCGAGAAGATGGCGTTGGAGAGGATCGCGTTCCGCTCGCCCGATTCGATGAACACGCCTTCCGTGCCATTGAAGGCGATCGTGTTGCCGGCGCGAGGGTCTGTGCCACCGATCGTATTGTCGTTCCCCTCCAACCATACGTAGACCCCGGCGAAACCGTTGCCCAAGGGTTTGGCTCCGGTGATGTCCGTGCCGATCAGGTTACCCTCAACAACATGCCCGTCAGGGACGATGGAGCCGATGAGGATCCCATCGCCCCCATTGGCGGAGATGAGGTTGCGAGCTCCAGGCGTAATCCCGCCCACGATCACCCTCTGGCGGGGGATGCGGATACTGATACCGGAGCGGTAACGGCGAGTCGTGTCGTTAGTTCCGTTGCCGAGCGCCATGGTTCCCGTCACGTCGGTGCCGATGAAGTTGCCTTGGATCACGACCTCCCTCCCCGGGGGAACAGCGCTATGATAGCTTTCACTCAGATAGATGCCGTAATTCCCGTTCGCGGAGATCACGTTGCCCGCCCCCGGCGTGTCGCCGCCGATCAGCGCGTCCCCAAACAAGTCCCACCGAATGCCCCCCGAATAGTTGCCCAGAGGTCGCGTTCCGGTCACGTCGGTGCCGATGAAGTTGCCCTGGATGATGGTCCCGGTACGCCCCCGTGCCCAGATTCCGCGGCCATAGTTGCCGGAGATAATGTTGCGGGCCGCGGCTGTTGTCCCCCCCACAACCGTCCCGGAGCCTCCCAGGTCTATACCCTCGGTGTTGACCAGTGCAACCGTACCTGTCACGTCGGTCCCAATGTAATTCCCCTGGATGGTGTTGTTTGCCGTCACGACGTCGGGATCGCTAATCCATGTCGCTACGGTCACCCCGTAGCCGTTGCCGGCAATGACGTTGGCTGCACCGCTGGCCGGCCCCCCAGGCGTCGTGTTTTCCGTACCGCCGACGAGGTTGTCGTCCGCCCCGTCACGGATCACGATTCCCCGACCATTGGCCAAGGGGTGGTTCGCCATCCACGGGATGCCCGTGCCGCTCGCATCCACGCCAATGAAGTTGCCCTGGACCAGGTTTCTATCGGATGCTTCGCCCCAGATGTCGATGCCGCGGTAATGATTACCCGAGATGACGTTCCTCGCTGCCGGAACGATTCCCCCGACCCGATTGTCCGGGCAGTTATCGATGACCACGCCCTGCTGGTTGGGGTACTGGATAATCCCAGAGAAGCCGGTACCGAGGAAGTTGCCTTGAATGACGTTGCCCCCTACGGTCTGCAAGAGGATCGCGATGCCCCCGATACCCCAGTCGTTGTCCACGAACTGGTTGATGACCAGCCCCTGTACCAGGCTATGACCGGCCACGATATGCAGGCCGACGGGACCATGCGGTGGAAACTCCGTGTGGCGGTCCAGAAGGCCCCCCGTGAGCAGGATCGTCAGCTCCGGCGGCGCGTCCGCCGTGGCCGGCGCGGACCTAGGCTGGGAGTATCCGTCGATAATGATCGGGTCCGTAATGATGGGCAGCGGCGAAGTTGGCAGGATCACGTGTTTCCAACCCCCGCCCTCCGGGATATTAAACTCCACGCGGTCCCGGCCGGGGTGCAGGTTGGCCTGGATGATCGCTTCCCGGAGGCTGAGCTGATCGAGGTCGCCGTCGTCGAGGTCGTCGGCAGTATTGACCACAAAAGTAACCCCCTCGCCGGTTCCCACGATTGCCGGCGCCACCAGCGCCACAATCCGGCCGTTGGCCGTCAGGTCGTGGTCGCCGCGTGCGGAATCGGCCAGGTGGACGTCGATCCGATCGGCGAAGACCTCGGCGCCGGTGCTCCCGTCAAAGGGGAACGGGTACCAATGCGCGGCCGAGTCGTCGGGCGTGGGGCCAAAGCCGTAGACGGCATCCAGCTCCGCCCCACTCTCGCCGGTCAGGCGAACCACGCCGCCGGACGCCGTCGGACCGACGACGAGCTGGAAGGTGAGGAAGCCGAGCGGAAACGTGACCAAAGGCGGGACATCAAGGGGCGACGGATTCGGGACCGCTTCGACTTTCTCGAGCGAGGCATCGCCCAATGCCTCCAGCACGACATAGCGCCCGTTCACGGCGTTGGGAAACGATGCGACGTTCGCCTGGAGCCGATCGGGCGTGCCGTCGGCGTTCGCGTCTCCGCCCGACGGTCCGGCATCCTCGACCGGGTCCAGCACGCCGTCCCTGTCCGTGTCGCGGGAGACTGCGATCGAGGCGGAGAATTCGGACGATCGGTGCCCCTTGAACGTCGTGGCGGTGATCCACTGACCCTCCGGGAGGTCCACCGGCAGGGTGGCCACGAACGACATGCTCGTGGTCAACAGCGGCTGGCCGTCCGGGCCGGTCGGCGCGGTGAGCGTCCAGGAGCCCAGGTAGGTCTGGCCTTCCCCATAGCCGCTGGGATCGGGACTTGCGTTGGAGTAGAAATCGAGCACGACGTCGACGGGAACCGGATCACCGCCGTCTGCGGGAATCGCGTAGAACGGCGTGTTGATCTCTCCCTCGATTTGCGTCGTGGTGCCGTCGGAGAAGGCAAGGCTGAGGACCGGGTAATTCAAGGGAGGGAAGTGATCGTCGACGTCGTTCTCCGCAACATCGCTCGGCAGGGTCGGATGAACCCCCAGGTCAATCCCCAGGTCACTGTTGGAGAAAATCGAGTTGCCGCGGATCACCGCCTCGCCCGAGGGGCACCGAATCCCGTCACCGCCGCCCAAACCCCCTCCACCATTATAGGCAATGACGTTTCCCTCACCCGGACCCGTTCCGCCCACGATGGCGTGTCCGCCCTGAGAGATCAGGACGCCGTAGATCGCGTTGCCGAGGGGGGTCGTTCCGTCCGGCCCGGTGCCGATCCGGTTCCCCAGGATGCGGTGGTACAGTTCGGCGGGCAACTCGTCAAAGGGACCAGTGACCACAATCCCGTAGTAGCTGACTGCAATGACGTTGCCGGCTCCTACTCCACCGATCGTGTTCCTCGCTCCTCCGGTAATAAGCACACCGGTTGCGTTGCCAATGCTCCCGAAACCCGATGAGTCCGTGCCGACGTAATTCCCCTGCACCAGGTTGTCCTGGCAGTTTTGCAGGTGGACTCCTATTTGATTCCCCGAGATTACGTTGCGGGCCGCGGGAACCGTGCCGCCGATCGTGTTGGACCGGGCACCGCCGATCTCCACGCCGACCACCCCGTTGTCCAGCGGACCATCACCGCCGACCGCCATGCCGATCAAGTTGCCCTGCACCAAGTTGTTATCCGCTCCGTAGCCCAGCAGGATGCCGGCATATCCGTTACCGGAGATCACGTTGCGGGCCTCGACCGCCAGTCCCCCAATGCTGTTGTTCGTCGAATTCACGACGAGAATCCCTGCACGCTCGTTGCCGGCGGGTACCGTGCCCGCGAGGTCGGTGCCCAAATAGCAACCCTCGATGACGCTGTTTCCGCCGCCGTCGAGGACGATTCCATTGCCGGAGGTGAGCGAACTTTCGGTGGAGCCGAAGCGGTTGATGACCAGGCCGCGAATCAGGCTGTCCCCGCCTGTGATGTAGAGCCCGCTGGCTTCGGGGCCGGCGAGCGTGCCGTCCAGCTCGATCACCGGTTCGCCGGCGTAGTCCGGCTCGGTCGTGCCGTCGATGACCACGAGGTCCGTGATCACAGGCAAGGGGGAGGTAGGCTGGATGGTGTGCGGGCCGGGACCGGGGACATCGAAGCGGATCGTGTCCAGTCCCGGCAGTTGATTGGCCAGGTTGATCGCCTCGCGGAGACTGGTGTGCGTCGCATCGGCCACGCCGTCGTCGAGATCATCGGTCGTATTGACGACGATCCCGGGGCTGGGCGGCACGTGGATGGCCGGGCCGACCTGGTTATTACTGAGGTCCGGGTCGTCGAGATATGGGCTGGCGACGCTAGCCCGATTGACAACTTCCCCCGGCTCCGTGACGACGACCTCGACCGTCGCGGCGGCAACCTCGCCGGGATTGAGGGCCCCCACCTCGAACACCACGCTGCCCTCACGCTCGACAACCGGCAGCGCCTTCTCCCGCCGGAGCAGCCCGTCCGTGTTCCAACCCACGTCGGCCAGCCCGGCCCAGTCAAGCGGCGTGGGGAAGTAGATGCGGGTGCCCAAAGTGACGATGGGATCCATCAGCGTTGCATCGCCCAAGTCGACCGTTCCATCCGCCCAGTGCACCAGGCCGGGATCCAAAGGCACGTCGCCGCCCGGGTCGTACTCCAACCGCGACGCCGGGCCGGTGAACACGCCGCGTGCACTGTCGACAAACGTGTTCCATGATTCCGAAGTTCCAAATCCCAGCACGTGGGCAATCTCATGCAGCGCCACGGTGAAGAAGTCGAACTCGTCTGGATCCAGCCCCTCGGTCGATTGGCCGAAATGGAAACTTACGTCCGGATTCGTGCTGAAAACGATCGCGCCGCCCCAGCGTCCGAAGTCGGTCGGAGCCGCTTCGTCGGCGCCGGCTTCTCCTCGCGTTCGCACCGCGCGTAGGAAGTCGGCCGTTCCGTAGGCCGTGGCTCCGCCCGGGCCTCCCAAGCCTCCTTCCCAGATTCCCGCCTCCGAACCACCCAGGTCCCGCCCGCCCACAAAGATGACCAGCTCGTTTTCCGGGACGACGAGGTCGGTCACGCCTTCCGGCTCTCCGGTGGAGGGATTCGCAAACGTGGCCGTCCAGGTGTTGCTCCCATCGGGGATAATCGCCTCCAAGTCGTCTCCCATCGCGCCGATCAGGATCCGCCCGGCCACCTCCAGCAGGTCCCGTTTCTCCTGGGTGTCGACGAAGCCCGTCGTGTCGTACGTGTAGTCGAAGCGGATGGAAAGCCCCGGGCCGGGAACCTCCTCGATTCCCGCGCTGCCCGAGGCCGAGACCACGGCCACGTTCTCGGGCAACGTGTCGGTGAGCTGGACGCCGATGACGGGATCCGGGCCATGATTGGTCACCGTGATCGTGTAGGTCAGCTTCCTCCCGCCGTAATCTGCATCGGAAGCAACGGTCTTGGTCACCTCCAAATCGGCCGTTCCGGCCGGGGGCGCCACGATGAAGTCGGCCAACAAATACTGTCCGAAGAAATTTGCCAGGATCGTCACCGGGGTGATTTCGTTTCTCAGCGGTAAAGTCGTGACAAGGAACGTCGCCGCTCTGTGGCCCTCCGGAATCTCCACTTCCCGTGGGACGGTTGCCAAAGACAAGTCGCTGCTGAAGAGCCGGACGTACGTTCCACCCGGCGGGGCAGGAAGGAGAAGGCTGACGGTTCCTACCAGTTGATCCCCTCCAACCACGGCCGCCGGCCGGATGCTCAGCCCCTGCAACTCTCCAACGTCGCCGACTCCGTCGCCATCGCTATCGGTTTGATCAGGGTTGTACAGGGCCGGCGCGTTATCGTCGGCGTTGGAGAATCCATCGGCGTCGAAGTCGATCTGCTTGGCGATCTCCCGCACGTGTTCCAGGGAGATCTCGGGCGACTGTGGCAAGACGTCGCCGTGCGCCCCGGCGTACATCTGCGGCGAGGCGCGAAAGGCGTAGAACAAGTGCGACCAATCCTCGGCCCCGACCAACTCCTCGTTCTTTGGCACAGTGGGGAGAGGGGTGGGCGGACGGGCGTCGTGGTCGTTGATCCCCGCAACCACTGAACTCTCGTTTTCAAGCTTGTCGTTGTCCCAGTCGATCTTCCCGCTTGTGGGCACTACCCAATAGTCTTTCCAGTTGTCATTGATCGTGTACGCGGTGTGCCGCCAGGTCGTACCGAAATCCGGATCGGCCGGTGGAGAGATGCCCAGGGTCTCGTCCAGACGATCTTCCTTCAGGGTGGGAAGGTGCCAACGGGAATAGTCAATGGGCCTGTCCCACACCCAGGAATCAAACTGGAACGAGTAGTTCATGATGCTCAAGAAATTCGGCTTGTAGTTCAGATTAGACTGGACGTCGGTTTGCCAGGCGTCCCAAGTCGTGCGAGGCCAAGGCCCGCCGTGCCCCAGGCCCAGGTTATGTCCCAATTCGTGCATAACGGTTGCGACTTCGTCGGAGAGTCTCCAAGAAGTCGTCCTGCGCGGACCCGGAACTTTGTTGACGCTGCCGAAGCCGGAGACCGCGACGACGAAATCGTTGCCGAATGGTTCAGCGATCCCACTCGCCGACATGCGTACGAAATTCCCCGAAGCGTTTTGCTCGAACAGAGCATCGACAAAGAGGCAATAGTGGTAGACCAGCGACTTCGCGCCGATGCGAAAAGCGGCGGGGGCATCGCTGCCGCCGGACCGCATCTTTCGATCATCAAAAGTGCCGAAGTGGGCATCGTTGTCGCCGAGACCGGTGGGATTGGCCGGTTCCCCGAGCTTGAAGTCGTCGAAGTCGTTCTGCGGCCCGGGACGCCTTATGTCCCAAGTTGTGCCGTAGACGTACGGGACGGACTCGTCGACATCGACGTGGAGAACGATACCGGTGTAATCGACCGGTGCCAGGAGAAACGCCGTCTCGAGCTCCCATTCAAAGCCCGCATCGGGACACAATGTTTTAAGGCTGTCTTCCATGTAGTCCACTTCGAGGAAGATGTCTTTGTGGTCGGGTTTCGCATAGTACGGCGCCAGGTGCAGAGGAAGATCAGCGTGACCGTCGCCGTTGAAGTCCAGGCCCTTTATTTCCCATTCGTCTGGGAGCCCGTCGCCGTCACTGTCTACGACGCCGTCCTTCCTCCCCAAGTCACCGTAGACTGGAGAGAACTCCGAGGTAGACATGCCCGCATCGACGGCCGTGGCGCTTACGAACGGGGCCGGCAGCGCTGCATCGACTACCAAGAAGAACGTCCCGTCTTCCTTTGGGGTCGTCGAGCCGAGGTAGTACTGTCCTTCGCCGAACCCCGACGAGTCGACCGTCGTGTTCGCATACAAGTCGACCACAGCCAAGTGGGGAGCGTTTGTCGAAAGCACGCCACTGATATGCGTTTTCTTCGTCTCCGGGTCGAGCCAAGCCGTCACGCCCACCGGAAAGTTCAGAAGGCTATTAGGGCCGGTGTCCGTGTCGATCGGGCCGGACGTTCCTTTGCGCCAGTCGTTGGGCGTGACCCCGTCCTTGGTCTTTCTCAGGAACTCGTCACCGCCGACCAGGTTGATCCCCAGCCGCCCGTTGTCGTAGATCTCGTTGCGGCGGATGAGATTGCCGGTGGCGCTGTCACCTTGGATGCGGATGCCGTCGCGCTTGTTTCCCGAGATCACGTTGGAGTTGCCGGTGCTTGCGGCGGGGGCGTACGTGGTGTACCACTCGCCGATCGTGGTTTGGGGGGCGTTCTCGATGAACACGCCGTCCTGGGCATTTGGCAGCTTTGCCCCGGCCTGTGCGAGGCCGATGACGTTGCCCTGGACCTTGTTGTCGATGGCGAAGGATCCCTTGATGTGAACGCCTGATCGTTGGTTGCCCGAGATGATGTTGCCCGGCGCATCTCCGGGCTTGCCGGTCCCCGCGGTCCCCCCGATCAAGGTTTCGGCGGCCTGATCGACCAGCACTCCGTCGCCGGTGTTTCCCAAGGCGCCTGCAGCGCCGTCCTTGTTCGTTCCGATGTAGTTGCCCTGGACTTTGTTTTCCACGGCATCCGCGCCGGTGATCACCACGCCGCTTCCCCGATTAGCGGAGATCACGTTTCGGTCCCCCGCGGTGGCGCCCCCAATGACGTTTTGCGGTGCACCGTCGACGTACACTCCGGCCCCCCCGTTGGGCAATGGGTTCATGCCGTCCAGCGTCGTTCCGATGTAGTTTCCGGAGACCTGGTTTCCCTTGGCATTCTTGCCCATGACGTTGATGCCGTCGCCTCCATTGCCCGAGATGAGATTGCGCGTTTCCGGAGTTCCGCCGCCAATGAGATTGCCGGGAGCATCGTAGATGTGGATCCCATCGAGGCCGTTCTTCAGGGGCTGGGAACCGCTGGCGTCGGTGCCAATTCGGTTGGCAAAAATCTCGTTTCCCGTTGCCGGGTCACCGAAGAGGTAGATGCCGACAAGCTCGTTGCCCGAGACGACGTTTCCCTGCACGTGATTCTTCGGCGCTTCAAAGATCAGCACGCCATGGAACTTGTTGGGGAGCTTCAAGGTGCCCGTCGTGTCGGTGCCGATGCGGTTGTTCTTGATCCAGTTGCCGGAGGCTGCGGCACCGTAAATCGCCACACCGGAGAGCCCGTTGCCGGAGATCACGTTGGTGTCCACGTGGTTGCCGGGCGCATCCATCTCGACACCCAGACGCTTGTTGGGGAGCTTCAAGGTGCCCGTCGTGTCGGTGCCGATCCGGTTGTTCTTGATCCAATTGCCGGAGGCTGTGGCGCCGGAGATCACCACGCCGGATCCGTCGTTGCCAGAGATCACGTTGGTATCCACTTGGTTGCGGGGTGCATCCTTGATCACTACACCGTTCAGCGTGTTCCCCAGCGCCTTGGAACCCTCGATATCCGTTCCAATCAGGTTCCCGCTCACGTAGTTGTCGTCGGACTGCGGATCTTGGATGAACACGCCAGATTGTCGGTTGCCGGAGATCACGTTCTGACCGACCACGTTATTGCGTGACGCCGTGATCTTGACCCCGAACTCCCAGTTGCCCAGCTCGTCGCCGCTGTTGGGGTTGCCGTCCGGGTCGATGATCTTGCCGGTCCTGTCGGTGCCGATCAGGTTGTTCTGGAGGACGTTCGATCCCACGATGGTATCGCCGGGGGCGAAACCGACGATCACCACGCCGGATCTCTGATTGGCGGAGATCACGTTCCCGAGGCTCTTTTCCGTTCCCCCGATCTCGGTTTCATGCGCCCCACGGGCAATCAGGACGCCTTGGTCGTTGTGTACGGGCGTCATGCCGTCTTGGCCGACGCCGATGTAATTGGCGAAGAGCTTGTTTCCCGTAACGTCCCCACTGATCTCCACGCCCAGCATGTTTCCCACAATGATGTTCTCTTGCACCACGTTGTCGGAGGACTCGATTGTCACACCCGAGCCGAAGCTCCCGCGTGGAGAGCCGTCCGCGGCGGCTCCGAGGAAGTTTCCGGCAATGATGTTTCCGCCCGCCCCTGTGAGTCCTATTCCGGCTCCGTTCACGTGGTCGACGATAACTCCCAACAGATCATGGCTCGGAACGGGCTTGCCGCGAAAGGAATGGATGGCCAGCCCCGACACCTCGCTCTGCCCTCCTGCGATCACCAATCCGTTGGCACCCAGGGGGAGGTTGGCTCCGTCCAGCTCAATCTGGATGACAGCGTCGTTGCCTTGCCGAACCGTCTTGCTGTTTGGCCTGGCTCCCGGCTGGGAATAGCCGTCGATCGTCACCGGCTGGACGATGTACGGCAAAGAGGCAATAGGCCGGATGACGTGCGGCCCGTCTCCTGGAATGTTGAACTCGATCCGGTCCTTGCCCAGGTTCTCATTCGCATCCATGATCGCGCCGCGCAAGGTGACCTGTTCGCCGGGCGTGGTTAGATCCACATCGACTTTGCCGTCACCGAGGGGAGTGCGGTCCGGCTCGTCGCTGGTTAAGTTCACCACGTAGATGGACAAGAGCCGGCGATCCTCCAGCGGCTCAAGGCGGGGTCGGTAGTATCGAGCGTCTTTGGGTTTGCGGGCTCGACGCTTCTGCGAAAGGGCGCGGAACATGGCGGTTGCCCTCCTCAGGAACCGGAGTGGAGAAGGTGTAAGCGCAAAAAGAGAAGCCTCTCAGCACGCGAGCATCTGTGCCGAAAGGGCCTTGGCTGCGGCGATGCGGTCTTCCTATTCGCCGTCGATCGCCCGGTCGAAGGTGCCGTGTTCATGTCGGCCGACCCGCGGGCCAAGCCTGGCCGCGCTCGCTGCGTGGTCTGGGACGGGGTCTCACGCAGGGATCACGCTCCCCGCCCGCGTCGAACACTCAGAATCGACGTCCGGGCCGGATGCGTCCAACCCCTGCCTGGGGAATTATCCTAGTCACCGTCGCACGCAGGTGCAAGCACGTATGGAAAAACCCCGTCGCCCCCCTCAGAGTGAGGGTCGAGAGGCATGCCCCAAAGATCGACCGCGAGCGCGACCGCCGGCAACGGGTCGACAGATGCCTACCGCTGTACTACCAGCGATAGTCCACGCCGAAGCGGAGTCCTTGCGCCCAGTAGTCCGCACGTTGGAAGGCGAACGCGGGACGCAGGGGACCAGAGAAGGGGACCTGTTCCGGCGGGAAGAGGTTGGGATTGAGGCCCAGATCGATCTGCTCGCCCGGCCGCGCCACGTCACTCCAATAGATGAACGAGTAGCCGAACGTGGCCCGCAGCCGGCAGGTGAGCTGATAGCCCAAGGTGATCCCCACCTCCGGCACGACGGCAAAGTCGTCGTCGCCGTACTCGCCGATGTTGGCCCGCTGGGCAAGGATGCCGCCGGGGTAGTCGGCGGGGACACCGTAGGTGGTGATCGTCGTATCGCCGTTGATCCGCGCGATCTGGTGGCTATTGCCCAGGGCGACCTTGGCCAGCACCTCCAGCGACCAACGGCATCGCTCGTACTCCAGCAGGAGGCCCACCTCGGCGCCGTGGAAGCTGTTCTCCGTGTCGAAGGCGTCGGTAATCTCAAACTCCGTGGGCGCGATCGGATCGAGCGACTGGAGGTCCTCCCGAACTACCAAATCCTCGTCGAGATGCATGTAGCGATATCCGACGAGAAAATCCAGCCGGGCGCCGTAGCCGCACGCCTGCTGGCAGCCACCCTCGAAGCCATAGGCGTCGCCGCAACCACAGGCACTGCCGCCGCCACAGGCATTCCCGCAGAAAGAGCCCATCCGCCGCCAGTTGATCCGCACGCGAAGGCCCACGGATTCCAGCTCGGTCGACGTGTCGGCGGTGACGGTCCCGGCAATCACGTCGGGATAGGCAATCAGTTCGGAGTCCTGCTGGTCGGAGAGCACGTTGTAGAACGGCCTTGCGAGGATCGGAAGGCCGTCGGACTGCCGTTGGAAACGTCCCGTTTCGTCGCCCAGGGCGAAATACTCCCCCTCAACGCCGTAGTCCCGGCAACACCCCGTCCATGCCCCGATGCGGAGCCGGGTCCCCCAGCGAAGCTCGTCGAACAGGCGTTCGTCGCCCAACAGGATCTCGGTCCCTTCGATCCCCAGCACGCCCGCATCGTCGTCCAGCGTGTCATCAGGACAGGTGGTGACCAGAGGCGGCACCGACATCCCCTTGGTCCACCACATCAGATAGTCGCCGCGGACCCAAAACCTGGGGGCCGCATCGCACGCACAGCCAGAGATACAGTCGGTCGGACAAGTCAAGCAGCTATCCTCGCAGACCACGTCGCCCACGTCCCTCTGGGCACTGCCGGCCGCGGCGAGCAGCCAAGTAGCCGCAAGCACGAAAGTCGCAGCACGCATGATCAGGTGTCTCCTGGTCTCCAGCGAGAGCTCGGAAGTTGCGGAAGGCGACAGAGCAGCCCGGCGACGGCAGGCACAGTCGCCCGTATTAGAGGTATCGGAACCAATCCAGTCCCGACTTTCGCTGCAAACCGCACAGAACGAAGACCCGTGCCAGCCAAACCCGCACGTCTTGACGAACCGATAGGGTTTCCGCCACCCGCCAGATCGTCGGCGTTGGCGACAATGTCCCGCCGGAGCACTCCTGTTTGCCGGGGCAAGCACCGAGAGTGATCTCCGAGGCTAGTGGTCTGTCCAGTTAGAGTTTACTAATTGTAGATCTTTGATGGCATAGAGGCTTCTTCGTGTTCGTCTTGGCGGATGAATTCTGGGTACAGGCGGCGCAGTTTGATGCGGGCGTCGTCCGTGGTGAACTGCCAGTTG
>DATKZH010000529.1:0-13443 GCA_035528065.1 Thermoguttaceae bacterium
GCCTGTTCCATTTCTCGCTCCTTCTTCAACTCCTGCCAACCGGGCACCACAAAACCACAACAGAACAGAAATCTCCCTTACCACAAACACCAATTTCTGCCAAAATCAGAGCTGCTTTTAGCAGCCCACACGCCGTGTGCCGTCCGCCGGTTACGGCACACGGCGTGTGCCTACTACTCCGCAAATGCAGAAGTTGTTCTTCGGCCGATCCTAACCACCCTGCCATCGAGGAGACGAGTTTGACACTCCTACCGCCAGGAGAAATGCCCGAAACATGAGACACAAGGTTCTCGTCGTCTATCCTCACAAGTGCACGGGCTGCCGCATTTGCGAGCAATGGTGCGCGCAGACCCATCATGGCGAGATGAATCCGGCCAAGGCCAGGCTGGCCGTCCACCGAATCCACCATCGCCAGATCAACGTGCCCGTGGCCTGCTCGCAGTGCATCCAAGCGCCGTGCATGGAGATCTGCCCGGCGCATTGCATCGGCCGCGATGAGGGCACGTTCGGCCTGATCCTGGACGCGGAGGAGTGCATCGGCTGCCGGATGTGCGTCGACCGCTGCGTGCGCGGGTCGATCAAGATGGACGCCGATGCGGAAATACCCCTCCTCTGCGATCTGTGCGGCGGCGATCCGCAGTGTGTGAAACACTGTCCCGAAGGGGCGATCCAGTACGTGCCCTTCGACCAGGCGGATCGGGGCTTTCGCGAGCATCACGCCCTCCGCCTGGCGGGCGAACAAGGAGGCGGGCAATGAGCGACATCGCCGGCGGGCTGACGGGCACGATGCTGCGGGTGAATCTGACCGAAGGCGAAGTGAAACGGGTCCCCACGCCGAGCGATCGGTTCGAGCGTTTCCTCGGCGCGCGGGGGGTGGGGGCGTCCATGCTCTTCGACGAGCTGGAGCCGCACACCGACCCGCTGGGCCCGCGCAACAAGCTGATCTTCCTCACCGGCCCGCTGGTGGGCACCATGGCCCCCGGGGCCAACAAGGTCACCGTCTCGTTCCGCTCGCCCCTTTCCGAGACGTATTCCTTCTCCCTGTGCGGCGGGCACCTGGCCCCCGAGCTGAAATTCGCCGGCTTCGACGGCATGGTCGTGGAGGGCCGGTCCGACCAGCCCGTGTACCTGTGGATCGACAACGGGACGGCCACCCTGCGCGACGCCGCCCACCTGTGGGGCAAACTTACCCACGATACCGAAGACGCGATCCGGGAGGAGCTGGGCGACCCGGAGATCCGCGTGGCCTCGATCGGCCCGGCGGGCGAAAAGCGGGTCCGCTACGCCTCGATCCAGGCCGACTACCACCGCGAGTTCGGCCGGGGCGGAGCCGGCGCCGTGATGGGGTCGAAGCATCTCAAGGCCGTCGCGGTCCGGGGGACCGGCAGCGTCGAGGTCGCCGATCCCGCGGCCCTGGCCCAGATCGCCGAGCAGGTCTACGCCGAGCTGGCCGAACACCCCAAAGCGCGACTCCGCCGCCGTTTCGGCACGCCGGAAATGGTCGAAGCGACCAACCAGTTCGGCTACTGGGCCACACGCAACTTCACCACCGGCCACTTCGACGAGGCCGACCGGCTCACCGGCCCCGAGCTCAAACAAAAGGTCTACATCGGCGACAACTCCTGCTACGCCTGCCCCGTCGCCTGCGGAAAGGTCTCCCCCGTGACTCGCGGGCCGTTTGCCGGGCAGGCCATCGAGGGGCCGGAGTTCGAGACGATCGGGCTTCTGGGCGCAAACTGCGGCGTCAGCGATCCGGAGGCGATCATCGCCGCCACGGCCATCTGCGACGCCTACGGCTTCGACACGATGTCGGCCGGGGCCTCCATCTCCCTGGCCATGGAAGCCTTCGAGCGGGGCATCCTCGGGCCGGAGGATACCGGCGGAGTGGACCTCCGCTTCGGCAACGGCGAAGCGCTGATCGCGATCACCCGGCAGATTGCCGAACGCACGGGACTGGGCGACGTGCTGGCCGAAGGCTCGAAGCGCGCGGCCGAGCGGTTCGGCGTGCCCGATCTGGCGATGCAGGTGAAGGGGCAGGAGCTGGCCACGTACGAACCGCGCGGCGTGGTGGGGATGGGCCTTTCGTACGCCATCTCCCCCAAGGGCGGACATCACATGATCGCCCCGACGATGGGCCTGGAAACGGCCGGCGATCCGGCGCGGCGTCTGATCCCCGACGGCAAGGCCAAAATGGTCCGGGACACGCAGTTGATCATGACCATCGTCGACTCGCTGGCGCTCTGCGCCTCCATGCGTTTTGTGCTGGGACTGGAGTCGATGCTGGGCCTCTACCGCGCCGTCACCGGAATCGCCATCGAGGAGCAGGAAGCACTGCTCATGGCCGAGCGGGTCGACAACCTGGAACGCCTCTTCAACCTCCGCGAAGGGCTCGCCCGCAAGGACGACACGCTGCCCAGGCGACTGCTGAAAGAAGCGATGCCCTCCGGGGCCAGTCAGGGGAACACGGTCCCGCTGGATCAGATGCTGGACGAGTACTACGGGCTCATGGGCTGGGACTCCAGCGGTGTGCCCACGGCGGAGCGGATGCAGGAATTGGGGCTCCAGAAGGAATGGGAAGCGGCGCAGAAGGCACGGGGCCGATGAGGCACCTCGCGTCGGCGGACCCGCCACCGCGGCTGCTCCCTTGCAGAGGGAATGGCATCACGCCACGAGACTACCCCCTTCGGGGGGGAACGAAAACCTTGACGACGGGCAATCACGGCAACTATACTAAACAGTTCGAGGGGCAGGCTTTGTCGTCATGGCTGGCCGGTTGCCACATCCCTTCCAGACAGAGGAAGCTCGCCGATGAATCGCTCGACCCGCCTGTGGACGTGGTGCGCCGGCCCGGTGTTTTCCGCCTTGGCATTGAGTTGCGCGGTTGTGTCGTTTGGCCAGGCGTCTGAGGGGCCTCGCGTGCTTGCGCCCGGGGTTATGAAGTCGGTGGACCCCGAGTTGCACGAAGGGGAGACGGTCAGCCGTCATTCCGTGGTGGAGCTGGTGGCGGTCGACCCGAGCCTCGAAATGGCCCAGAACGTCCCCTTCCGCCGCCAGGTCTGGTACCTGGAGCTTAAGTTCAAGCCGATGCGGATGATCTTGGTCGACGTGCCCGACGTCGACGGCCGCATGCGCAAGAAGCTGATCTGGTACATGGTCTACAGCGTGGCCAATCCGGGCAAGGTGATGCCTTCGGTCAAGGCGGTGGACGGGACGTACCAGCTCCAGGACTCCGACAAGCCGATCCTCTTCATCCCCGAGTTTCGCTTGGTGGGCCACGAGTTCGGCAAAGTGTATCCGGACCGCGTGATCCCGGTCGCCATGGGGCCGATCCGGACCCGCGAGGACCCGGCCCGAGAATTCCTCAACTCGGTGGAGATGGTCCGCCCGATCAAGCCGGGCGAGACCGTTTGGGGCGTGGCCACGTGGGAGGACGTCGATCCGCGGATCGACCGCTTCTCGATCTACGTGAGCGGGCTGACGAACGCCTACCGTTGGGAGGACCCCCCGGGGGCCTACCAGCCGGGAGACACCCTCGGCAAAGGCCGGAAGTTCACCCGAAAGACGCTCAAGCTCAACTTCTGGCGGCCCGGGGACGAGTATTACGAGCACGAGAAGGAATTCCGGCTCGGGATCCCCGGCGAGCTTGACTACGAGTGGGTTTACCGATAGCCTAATATGGTTATCCCGCTCGACGATGCCCCTGATGGGGGGCATAAGGTCGGTCCCAGCCCAGCACCGGTCACATTGGCCCGCGTTGCGCGCCTGGTTGGGGATTGGGCGGCAAGAAACGGCGGCGTGCCGGGCACGCACCATCGAACGCATACGGTGAGGAAGCATTCATGGCTCACAAGAAAGGACAAGGCTCCAGCCGCAACGGGCGCGACTCCAACGCCCAACGACGCGGCGTGAAACGATTCGGCGGCCAGCAGGTCCGCGCCGGGAATATCCTGGTCCGCCAGGTGGGCACCCGATTTCATCCGGGCAAGGGCGTGGGCCAGGGCAACGACTACACGCTCTTCGCCCTGGTCGACGGCTACGTGAAGTTCGACCGGGGCGGCCGCCGTGTGAACGTGGTCACGTCGAACTAGAGGCTTCGAGCACCCGCCCGAACGCCCAACGCGAGGGATGACCGGGATCGGGTCATCCCCGTTTTCTTATACACGGCCGTCGGCAGCGTCGGCGTTCCCCCTGTCCGCTTGCGCCGGAAGTCGCGCAGGAGGCAGGGGGCCGAGGATCGCCCGAGCGATCGGTGCCGTCGATCATCCTTCCCCCTCGCCTCGTGTCCCTGGTCCCTCGCCCCGTGTTCCCATGTTCGTTGACGAAGTCGAAATTCGCGTGCAGGCCGGCAATGGCGGAGACGGCTGTGTCAGTTTTCGGCGGGAGAAGTACATCCCCCGCGGCGGGCCCGACGGCGGCGACGGCGGCAACGGCGGGAGCGTGATCCTCGTGGCCGAACCGGGCGTCAACAGCCTGGCCGCACTGGCCCATCGCAAGCACTGGAAGGCCGAAAACGGCCAGCGCGGCCGCGGTGCCCAATGTCACGGGGCCTCCAGCGCGGACGTCCTGATCCGCGTCCCGCCCGGCACCGTCGTGTTCGACGCCGAGCACGGCTTCGTGCTCAAGGACCTGGCCGCCGAGGGCGATCGCGTCACCGTCGCCCGGGGCGGAAAAGGGGGCAAGGGCAACACCCGGTTCAAGTCGGCCACCAACCGGGCCCCGCGCCAGTCGACGCCCGGCACCGAGGGCGAGTGCCGCCTGCTGCGACTGGAGCTGAAGATCATCGCCGACGTGGGCCTCGTGGGCAAACCGAACGCCGGCAAGAGCACGCTGCTGAGTCGCCTTTCCCGTGCCCGGCCCGAGATCGCCGCCTATCCGTTCACCACCAAGTATCCCAACCTGGGCTGCGTCCAGGTCGACTCCGATCGCTCCTTCATCCTGGCCGACGTCCCGGGCCTGATCGAAGGGGCCCACGCGGGGGCCGGGCTGGGGCACGAGTTCTTGCGGCACATCCAGCGGGCCGGGATCCTCGTCCACCTCGTCGAGCCCGAGCCGCTCGACGGCACCCAGGCCCTGGAAAACTACCGCACGATCCGCGACGAACTGGAAAAGTACGACGAGTCGCTCGGCCGGCGGCCCGAGATCGCGGCCGTCAGCAAGGCCGACCTGCCCAACGCCCAAGCCGTGCGCCAAAAGCTCGCCGACGAGCTCGGCCGCGACGTGCTGCTCATCTCGGCGGTCACCGGGCAGGGGCTCAACGAGCTTCTGGGGGCGGTGGTCCGAGAGCTGGAGCGGCGGGGCGAAAAGGAAGGATGAAGGATGAAGGATGAAGGATGAAGGATGAAGGATGAATTGGGAACGATGAGCGAGATGACGCATTCGAGTGTGTTTCCGCTGGTTGCCGCCGACGTGGGGAACAACCGGATCAAGCTGGGCCTGTTCGAGGCGGACTCGCGCGACGAGCTGCCCGAGCCGAAAGCCTGGTTCGGGGTCTCCGACCGGGAGCCGGACCTGGATCGGATCGGGCGGTGGTTGTCCGAGGACGTGCCGGCGAGCGTTTCCTGGTGGATCGGGAGCGTCAACCGGCCCACCACCACGCGGCTGATCGACTGGCTCCGCACGACGCGCCCCTCCGACCGGATCACCATGCTGGCCGCCGGCGACTTGTCGCTGGTGGTCGCCGTCGAGCGGCCCGACATGGTGGGGATCGACCGCCTGCTGGACGCCGTGGCGGTCAATCGGCTTCGCGACCCTTGCCGGGCGGCGGTCATCGTCGACCTGGGCTCGGCGATCACGGTCGACGCCGTCTCGCGCGAGGGGTCTTTCCTGGGAGGGGTGATCATGCCGGGGATCGGCATGTCGGCCCGGGCGCTCCACGAGTTCACGGATCTCTTGCCCTGGATCGACGTTGCCGGGCTGACCAGGCCCCCGCTCCCGCTCGGCAAAGCCACCATCCCCGCCATGCAATCCGGCCTGTTCTGGGGAACCGTGGGCGCCATCCGGCAATTGGTCGAGCTATTGAGCAAGGAGGTGGCCGACGAGCCCGAGGTCTTCCTCTCCGGCGGCGCCGCCCCGGCCATCGCCGAGGCCCTCGACCTGCCGCTGCGCCACGTGCCGCACCTCACGCTGGCGGGGATCGCGCTGACGGCCAAGGCTCAGCCCGAAGCGTGATTATTGATCCTTGCGTTGATCGAGGTACCCCAAGCGGGTCCCAAGCCCAGCAACCCAGGGCTCGAGCAAGGTCCCGCCGTCTCCCGATGGACGGCCGTCGTAGAATGTAGACGTGGGGCCATGTCTTTGCAGGAGAACCGCAATGTCCACTTCCCCGGCCACCGACGTCTTCTCCGACGCCATCCAGCGACTGGACCGGGCCTTCCAGTACGCCCAGATCGACGAGGAGGCCGTCGAGAAGCTCCGCCATCCCAAGGCGATCCTCCAGGTGTCGATCCCGGTGCGGATGGACGACGGGTCGCTTCGGGTGTTCGAGGGGATTCGCGTCCGCCACGACGACACGCGGGGACCGACCAAGGGGGGCATCCGCTATCACCCGGCCGTCAGCCTCGACGAGGTCAAGGCGCTGGCCTTCTGGATGACCTGCAAGTGTGCGGTGGTGGGGATTCCGTACGGCGGGGCCAAGGGGGGCATCATCGTCCAGCCCAAGGAGCTTTCGCGGTTGGAGCTGGAGCGGCTCTCGCGGGGGTTCATCCGCCAGATCGCCGACTTCATCGGGCCCGATACCGACATCCCCGCCCCGGACGTCTACACCAACGCGATGGTGATGGGCTGGATGATGGACGAGTACTCCAAGATCCACCGGAAGCACACCCCGGCCGTGATCACCGGAAAGCCGATCCCGCTCGGCGGCAGCCTGGGCCGCGACGACGCCACCGGGCGCGGCGGGTACTACTGCGTCAAGGAGCTGGAGCGGCGTCGGGGGTGGACGCCGTCCGAGGTCCGCGTGGCCGTGCAGGGCTTCGGCAACGTGGGCCAGTCCGTCGCCCAATTGCTCCACGCCGACGGCTACCGCGTGGTCGCCGTGAGCGATTCCCGAGGCGGCATCTATCGGCCCGAAGGTTTCGACGTGCCCAGCCTGATCCACACGAAGAACGAGGCCCGCGAGCTGAGGGCGGTCTACTGCCACGGGTCGCTGTGTGAATCGGTCGACGCGGAGAACGTCACCAACGAGGAGCTTCTGGAGCTGGACTGCGACCTGCTCGTGCCCGCGGCCCTGGAAAACCAGATCACCGCCGACAACGTCGATCGCATTCGCGCGCCGGTCATCCTGGAGATGGCGAACGGGCCGACGACCAGCCGGGCCGACGCCGTGCTGGCCGAGCGGGGCGTGCTCGTGGTGCCCGACATTTTGGCCAACGCGGGCGGGGTGACCGTGAGCTACTTCGAGTGGGCGCAGAACCGGCAAGGGTACTACTGGTCGGTCGACGACGTGCACCGGCGGCTCCACCGGATCATGGCCCGGGAATTCGCCGCCGTCTACGACTTCGCCGCCCAGCACGCGATCGACCTGCGGACCGCCGCCTACGCCCACGCGTTGAACCGCATCGGCACGGCGATCGAGGCCCAGGGCACCCAGCGGTATTTTGCCAACGGCCGGTGATCTCCCCTTTCTGAGCCGCTGGCTCCCCGGCCAAAACGTTGACACAGGCACCTGCCGCGGCGAGAATCGGCAGGCAAGAGGGTTGGGAGCGTACCCGACCCGGCGGTGCTCGGCCGTTTTCGGCTTGGAAGTTCTGAGGGTGAACCGACCATGAAACGCTGCATGCTTCTCGCCGCGCTGTTGCTCTCGTGCGCCCCGCTTTCGGCGCAGGAGCCGGCCAAGGAAAAGGAGGGAGGTTTCAAGCCGCTGTTCGACGGCAAGTCGTTCGAGGGCTGGCTCGTCAAGGACGACACGCCCACGAGCTGGAAGATCGAGGAGGGGCTCCTGGTGCTGACGGGCGGGCGGAGCCACCTGTTCACCAAGGAGGCGTTCGCCGACTTCATCGTCCGCTTCGAGTGGCGCCCGGCCAAGAAGGGCTACAACAGCGGCTTCTTCGTGCGCGGCCGCCAGATCCAGATGGCGCAGGGCGGGGCCGGGATGCTGTTCGGCTCCGAAAAGGCGAAAGGCGTGCCCAAGCTGCACAAGCCGCCGGGCGAGTGGAACGAGTGGGAGGTGACCTGCGTCGGCCCCAAGCTCTCGCTCAAGGTGAACGGCAAGCTCGCCTGGGAGATCGACGACTTCAAGCAGGCGAACCGCCCCCTGGGCATCGAAGCGGAAGGACACGAGATCGCGTTCCGCAACATGCGGATCAAGAGCCTCGACAAGCAGGAGTAGCGGCGCCGCCCGCAAGGCGATCTGTCCACAACACGTCGGGTGGCACTGGCGTTTCGCCGGTGCACGGGCAAGATGCCCGTGGCACCCTGCCCCCAGGAACGCACTTGCGGAAGTTGTCCTTCGGCCGATCCTAGGCGATTATCGAGTGCCGAGCGCTTTCCTGCAACGCGCGGCTCGGCGCCAAGAGAGCGAGCGACAGCGGGTTGCCTGCTTGCAGCGATCCCTGAGGCGACTGGCAATGGGAGACACCGAACTCCCCTAGCGCAAAGGAGAGACAAACGATGCATCGTTACCTCGCATACGCGACCGTTGGGCTTATCGTACTGGCGGCATGGGGAGCGTGGGCGCCCGCCTGTGCGGCTGCCGCTCCCGTCCCCGCACCCGAGCAGGCACGGTGGGCGCGCCAGCTTCTCCCCTTGCCGAAAGAGGTCTCCCTTGACAAGAAGGTCCAGTTGCCGGCCGCGGAGGTGAAGCTGACCGTTGCGAAGGGTTCGGGCGACGTCGTCGAGACCGCGGCGGACGAGCTGCGATCGCTGCTCGGGGAGAAGGCGGGGGAAGCCGCCGGCGACGGCCGGTTCGAGATCCTCCTGGGCGTCTGCGACTCAGGCGGCCGGGTCGACGACGTGGCCGTCCCGGACGCGGCGCGACTGGCCGGCCTGCCCAACGCGGACCAGGCCTACGTGATCCGTCCCCTGGGCGACGCGCGGTTGGTGCTCGCCGCCCTGGACGAGCGCGGGGTCTACTACGCCGCCCAGACGCTGCGTCAGCTCCTGGAAGGCGGATTCCGGGACGGGCAGGTCGCGATCCCGCTGGCGACGATCACCGACTGGCCCGATCTGGCCGAGCGCGGCGAGTGGGGCGGAAGCGCCAACCGGGACGTCGTCTGGATGGCCCACCACAAGATGAACCTGGTCGAGTCGCACGTCACGCTCGGGGTGACCGAGGACGGCCGTGGCCGCGCCGAGGCCGACCCGGAGCTGGTCGACCTGAGCCGCCGCCACGCTTTGAAGTTCGTCCCGGTCATCACGCACCTGAACGGGCTGGGCCGCACGGGCATCTACCGTGTGTATCCCGAGCTGCGGGGCCAGGGCGACCGTGCCGTCCACCCCACGCACACGGACCTCGTCGCCCCCTGCTGCTCCCAGCCGAAGCTGACCGAGATCCTCGCCGACTGGATGATCTCGCTGGCCGACCAGGAGGGAGTGACCGACGTCTGCGCCTGGCTCAGCGAGCTGAGCAACCAGTACTGCGACTGCGAGCGGTGCCGCAAGGCCGGGGTGGGGCAATATGCCGTGGAGGCCCGCTGCCTGGTCGCGGCGTATCGCCTGGCCCAGAAGAAGCATCCCGAACTGGGATTTCGGATTCTCCTCACCCAGGGCAGCTACGCCTCGAACGACAAGGTGCTCGCGGAGATCCCGCCCGACGTGGGAGTGACCTACTACGACGGCGGCCGGACCTACGATTCGTCGCGGGACCCTATGATCTATCCGCTCCTGGAGGAGTACACCGCCCGGGGCGGCTGGCTGGGTTGTTATCCCCAGCTCACGGCTTCGTGGCGGATCGTGTGCCCCTGGAGCGGGCCCCAGTTCATCAGGACCCGGATGAACGAGTTCGTCGACAAAAAGCTGAAGTGCTTGTGCGGGTACGCCACGCCCGACAACCGGCTCTACGAGTTCAACGTCCTCGGCGCGGCCGAGTGGTCGTGGAACGCCCGGGGGCGCGACGAGCGGGAGTTCGCCGCCGCCTGGGCCACGCGACGCGGGATCCGGGACCCCGACGCCGCGGCCGACTGGGCCGTGACCCTCGGTCCCGTGGGCTGGGACGTGTACGGCTCCCGCGTCCCCTTCTCCCATTTCTTCGGCCGGGCCACGGCCATGGTGGCCGGGCGCCGCAAGCCCACGCTGGGCGACGGCATGTTACGCTATTTCCCCACGGCCGAGCGCATCGAGGAAGACCTGGCCGCCTGCCAAAAGGCGATGGCCATCGCCGAGCGCCTCGACGAGCCGCTCTTGGTCGCCGAGACGCGGGTGATCCGAGGGTACGTCGAGATGATCCGGGACATCTACACCATCGCGGAGCGGGCCTCCGCGTCGAAGCGTCCCACGTACGAAGAGAGAGCCGCGATCCAGGAGGCCCTGGGCAGCCTGGCCGTGGCCGGCATCGAGACCGCAGGGGCGCTGGAGACGTGGGAGCGGCTCTGCGGCGAAGAGGACGGGGTTCGGATCGGCGGCTCGCGCTTGCTCGACACGGTCGACATGACCGAGCAGACGATGGCCGGGATCGCCCGATCGCTCGTCAGCCTGGGGATCCGCGATCCCATCGGGCCGTACCTCCGCGAGGAGATCGGCCCGTGGGTCACCGAGGATTTCGACGACGGCGCCCGCACGACCAAGACGTTCGACGTGACGCGTTGCCTCACGGCGCCCGGCGTCTACGAAGTGGGATTCAAATACACCAGCGGGTGGAACGGGCTGAGCATCTCCCGGGTTGCCTTGGTCTCGGCGTCGGCCGACGCGCCCCAGCAGCGGACGGAAGTGAGCGCCGACGAACACCCGGGCACCGCGGCGGTTCGCAATCGGGCCAACGTCTACACGGTGACGCTCGAGCGCCGGGATCCCGGCGCCCGGTACTCGATCGTGGCCGACGTCACCGGCACGCCGCGTCAGGGCCGACCCCCGGAGCGTCAGGGCTGCAACGGCACCGTGTGGATCAAAGGCCGGATGCCCGACGACTGGCGGACCCGGATCGAGCAGGCCACGCCCCTGACCGATGAAGAGCTGGCCGCCAAGCCGTGAGAGCTTGCCGGCGCGGGGATTCATTCCACCAGCGGCGACAGGTGCAAGAGCCGCGCCGGGGCGTCGCCCAGGTCGATGCGTAGGGTCGACTTGCCGCCGGGCACCCGCTCGGCCACGATCTGGCCGGTCAGCAGGTCGCGGACCCGGGAGGGGGCCGGGGCAGTGAGGTGCACGTCGAGCGCCCCCTCGCTGCGGCGGAAGTAGTCGGCCACCAGCAGGAGCATCTCCCCCGCGCGGCGGATGCCGCTCACCCGGCCGGGCGCGTCGACCGACGCCGCCTCGCCGACCGGCTCGCCGCCGATGATGAGCGCTTCGACCGGGGCGATCGCCCGGACCACGCGGTTGTAGGCGATCAGGCTTTCGGCGTCCCAGACGCGGCTCGACCAGAAGTAGACGCCCCGGGCCCCGTTGGCGTAGCACTCCAACAGCGCCCACTGGAGGCTTTCGCCGGGGAACGTGCCCGCGTCGCCGGGGGTGAGCCACGGGAGCACGTCGCTTCGGGCCATGCGCTCCCGGTCCTTGCGCACTTCGTTGCCGATCAACTCCAGGTGGTACGGGTAAAGGCACGAGTAGGTCGATACTTGACTGCTTTGCATTATGTCGGGATAGAGGCGGTCGACCGACCAGACGCTCTGGTAGGCGGGCCCCGGGCGGAAGTCGTAGCCGCCGATGTCGAACTCCGGACCACCCGCCTCGGCCACCTCCGCCCGGGCGGCCGTCACCAGATCGCGCCACATCCGGTCGCCCTGGGCGAGTTGCCACGCTTCCCAGGACTCGGCCCCGGACGCTTCGAAATCCTTGCGGCACCGCGAGCACTTCTGGCTGTCGACCGGGCCGCGCCAGCCCCACAGCTCGATGTCGACCGAGGCGAAGTGCGGCCGCGCCCTCCGCATCGCGCCGGCGAACCGCTCGATCTCCTCTTGATAGAAGGGCCCTCGGTAGGAAGGGCACGGCTTCTGCCCCACGCTGCCGTCGGCGAGCTGGCAGAAGATCTCCGGCTCCCGTTTCCGCCTCTCCATCATCCGATGCAAGGGAGAATCGATGTTGACCAGGAAGAAGCCGCGCCGCCGCGCTTCGTCGGCCAACGCCCAGAGAGGATCGTCCGGCTTCATCCACTGGCTGAACATGGGGAAGCTGTTCAGGCCGATCTGCTCCCACGCGTCCAGGGCGTCGGGCCATTGGGCCGTATCGCCCGCGCTCCACCAGCCCATCCCGGCCATGATCCGCTCAAGCCGCGGGGCCCGCGGCACCTCGACCGCGCGAATCGAGACCTCCTGGGCCGGGCTCTCCCAGTGCCCATCGCCGAACCCGTAGCGCAGCTTGCCGGTTTGGCCGTCCTGCCAGCCCGGGGCTTGCACGTAGAGGCGACCCAGCACCTTGGTGCTCGACCGGGCGGACGTGGCGAAGCGATAGCGCGTCGCGCCGTCGGGGGCCCGCTCCGGCTCGACGTCCGCAAGCTCCACGGAACCGACGCGCCCGCCGCGAAGCTCCACGCCCGCCGGCACGTCGAGCGTCAGGCTCAGCGCCCCTTGTCCCGGCTGGCCTTCCGGCACGACGATTCCCACGGGAACGGGTGCCGGCACGTTCGTGGCGACGACCAGCTCGGGCTTGTGGAAGTACGGCTGCGCGTGGGTGACCGTAAAATCGGCCGGCTCGCCGACAATCGGCTCCTCGGCTCCGCTATTCGCCGCCGAGCCGAACACGTAGAGCTCGTCCGTCACACTGATGCCGCCGGTATACATTCGCAGGCCGACCCACCGGGCTTGGACGTCCAAGTCCGCAAACCGCAGGCAGTGGATCCGGGCCTCGCCTGCGTCGTCGGGCACATCGAGCCGCTCGAAGTCGCCGCGCCGCCACCGGGAGCACTCGGCCACCCGGAAGTAGTTCTCGCCGTCGCGGCTCACGAAGGCCTCGATCCAGCCGGGAATCGTGACCCCCGCCTGGGGCGCTCCGCCCAGCAGACGGACGGCGATCTCGTCGATCCGCGCCGAGCGGCCGAGGTCGACCGCCAGGTTCACCCGACCGCCGTAGGACCAACCGACCGCGGACGAGTCGAACCAGATCCTCCGGTCCTCGCGCTTCGTGAGCTTTCCGTCGGTCAGATCGGTTGCGTCGGACTCGCCCCGTGCGTTGAGCGAGTAGTTGGGCGTTGGGACGAAGACCACCGGCCGGCCCTGCGCGAGATTCTCGCGACCTTCCAGGGGCGGCACTTCGTCGGCCAGTGCCTCGCCCGCCACGCTCAACGCGAAGAACACTCCCAGCACGGCTCCGATGATCCGCCCGATGCTCCGCCGGGGCCGCGGTGTTGGTCGATCGTTCACA
>DATKZH010000530.1:0-19192 GCA_035528065.1 Thermoguttaceae bacterium
TCTGGTTTGCGGGCTGGAAGACGCGTTGGACGTCGAGCCGGGCACGATCGACGCCCGGGCGGGCCAGGCGGCGTATGACGCCGTGGTCAAGGCTGCCCGGTTGGCCCTCGACGGCAAGCTCGACGCGATCACCACCGCGCCGCTCCATAAAGTAGCACTGAACAAGGCCGGGCACCACTACCCCGGGCACACGGAACTGCTGGCCGAGATGTGCGGCGTCGAACACTACGCGATGATGCTCTACCTCGGCCCGAGCGACGCGCTGCGCTCGCCCGGCGGGCTGGCGGTGGTCCACGCCACGTTGCACACGGCGTTGGAGAAGGCGATCGGCGGGCTGAGCGAGGACGAGATCGTGGTCAAGGCCCGGCTGGCCGATCGGTTCATGACGCGCATGACCGGCTCGCGACCGCGGATCGGGGTCTGTGCCCTCAACCCGCACGGCGGCGAGGGCGGCCTGTTCGGCTACCAGGAGCAGCGAATCATTCGCCCGGCGGTCGAGCGAGGGCGGGAGGAAGGGCTGGATCTCGCCGGTCCGCTCCCGGCCGACACGGTGATGGTCCACGCCCGAGACGGCAAGTTCGACGCCGTCGTGGCCATGTACCACGACCAGGGCCACATCGCCCTAAAGCTCCTGGGCATGCACCGGGCGGTGAACGTCACGCTGGGTCTCCCCATCATCCGCACCAGCGTCGCCCACGGCACCGCCTTCGACATCGCCTGGCAAGCCCGCGCCGAAGTGGGGAGCATGCTGGAAGCGGTGCGGGTAGCGAGTCGGTTGACGGGAGGGAGTGGGGAGTAATGAGTGGGGAGTAAGGAGTAGGGAGTGGGGAGTGGGGAGTGGCACATGACGAGTGGCAAGTCGTCGGTGGTTGCTGAGCGCTCGACGTAGTAGGGCTCGGCGGCGTAGTTACACGCCGATGCAGCGTTCGTAATTCATCCTTCATCCTTCATCATTCATCCTTCCCCCATGCCCCCCTGCCCTGCCCCGGATACTTGCTCGCTTGTTCTGGTTCGACATGGCGCGACGGAGCACAACCGCGCCGGCCCGCTCCGTTTGCAGAGAGGGCGCGCGGATCCGCCGCTCTCGGGCGAGGGGCCTGAGCAAGCCCGACAGACGGGCATGTTCCCAGCCGACTTCTGCTGAGGAGCGAATTCGTGCCGAACGACTCCGGTCAGCCCGTCCAGCCGCGTCCCCTCTGGCAGATTCTCGTGATCGGCCTCCTGGTGGGCGGGTGGCTGGTGGCGGCCCTGGCTTACTGGCACTTGCGATTCGGTCGCTCGGCGCTGCCGATTGACGTGTCGATCCGGATGGATGGGCCGTCGGACAAGGATGCCGTCAAGCTGGCGTGGGAGTTCCGACGCGGCGGCTTCACTTCGCCCCGGGCCGGCGTTTCGACGGACCCGGACGGGCGGACCCGGTCCTGGGAAATCGGCGAAGCTTGGGTGACTTCGCTTCTTCTGACGGGCGAGCCGGCCGTGCTCGGCGACGTGGAGGCGATCACCGTTCGCGTCGGAAACCACGTCCAAGTCTTTCCGCGGAATGCCTGGCAGGCCGCGTGGAAGCCTGCCGCGGATACCGCCTCCTTGTCGGTGCCGACGCAATGGGAGGTCAGAGCACTGGGACCAGGTCCCGCCACGGCACGCTCGAAACTGGGCTCATTCGCTCGCGTTATGAACTACCCGGGCGACGCGGTGATCCTGAGGCGGGTCTTCACCCACCCCGTGGTTCTGAGCTTCCTGGGATTGTGGCTGTTCGTGCTGGTATCCTACGCGTACCTCCGGAGAAAGCCGGTCAAACGGTCCTTGCTGGACGCGCTGGCTTCCGCCTCGGTTGGCGAAGCGCCGTCCCGTGAAGCCCAACCGCCTCGACGAGCATGGGCCGCCCGGGCATGGTGGTTGGGGGGCCTGGCCGTTCTGGTGGCATGCCTGGCTCTTCTGGAAACGCCGGTACCGTACCACTTCACTCAGGACGACAACTACTTTCAGTTTCTCCCGGGCATGCTCTACGGCTGTCGCGCCGCTTTCGACGGCAGCTTCCCGGCCTGGAATCCGCATCAGTTTCTCGGCGCGCCGTTGGCCGAGGTCGGGACCTACGCGCTGACCTATCCTCTCACCTACGTCGCCTATGCCATTGCGCGTTTCGCGTTGGGCAATGAATACGCAACCCTGGAATGGTTCTGCCTCGTGCACCTGATCGGCGGCTACTGCGCGTTCTCATGGTTTGGCCACCGGCTGGGGCTCGCTCCGGCCGTCTACTGCGCGGCGGCGCTCTCTTTCGCGCTGTCCGGCTATGCGCTGGTGGCAGGCTCGTTCTGGTTCTACATGACGCCAACGTTCCTCTGGGTCCCGCTTCTCGGTGTCTCGGTTCTCAGCATCGCGAGGAGCAGCCCGGGATGGCACTGGGTGATCGGCACCGGGATGGCGGTCGGGCTTTACTTCCATGCCGGAAACGTACAGATGTGGACCTACGGGACGGGTTTCTTCTCGATCGCGCTTCTCTGGGCGTGTTTGTCGGCGCCCGATCCGCGGCCACGGCTCCTCCGTGCGCTGGCGGCACTCGCCATCGGGTTCGGTCTGGCGGCGGTGCTGCTCGTACCCCAGCTCTCGGGTCTCCGCGGAATAGACCGCACCGGCGCCGGCGGCGTCGACGCTTTGGACGCACTGCACGCGATCCTGGTTCCCTATCCGCTTGCCGAAACCCAGTATTGGGGGGCCGGCTCAAGGTTCCGGCAGTACCATGGACAGGTATACTACGCGGGAAGTGTGTTCACGTTATTCTGGTCGGCCGGTTTGGTCGTGGCATGGATCTATCCTCGCCGAGTCGGCCGCCTGCTGCGAAGTCCCCTGTTCACTCTCGGTCTTGTGGCCCTGCTGTTGTGTGTGGGGGATCCCGGAGTGCTGTGGTACGCGCAGGCGAAGCTGCCGATGTTCAACAAGTTCTCTCATCCGGTGAAGCTGCTGCCCTTCTTTCACTTCTTCTCGCTGGCCGCAGGGGCCGTCGTGGTACACCGCCTCACGTCGAGAAGCCGCTCGGCCGCCAAGTGGCGGGCGCTCTGCTTCGTCGTGGTCTCCGTCTTGCTTGCCTATCACGTTTCTCTCGTTCGACGATCGTGGGATTCGTTTGCCGACCGACCCTATCCCGCGATGCCCCGCGCGCTCGATCGCATTCTTGGGCAAGATGCCGGGCCGGTGCGAGTCATGGCCGTGCCGTCCACCCTGTCGCTTTCCGTCGATTTCCCGTTAGGTCTCGCAGACAACTACGGCACCGTCTATGGAATCGATTCATTCTCCGGGTTTGATCCGCTGGTTTCCTCGCGACCGGAGTATCAGCGCGTCGAACGACTCGCCGCCGCCAACCTGCTCGACACGCTGCGCCGGTACGGTGTCACCCACCTTGTGTTGCACGCCGGCAGCGATTCGTCGAGACTGCGCCAGTTGCCCGGTCTTCTCGGCTATCAGGAGAGGAAGTTCCTCTATCGCGTGGAACCTCTGCGAGGCTATTGCGCGAATCGGAGACCGTGCTACGAAGACCAGGAGATCCGCGTCTTCTTGCTGGACAAGACGGAGCCCAAGGCCTTCTGTTCGGGTGATTGCACCCAACCATTTTTGTTATCTCACGCGCCTTCCGCGGTGATTGTGGATGCAAGCGGTCTGCCGGGCGGCGGCCAGGTCGTCATCAACTACCTTTGGCATCGCGCCATCCGGTTGTTCGCCGACGGCCACCGGATTCCCGCTTCGGCAGACGATTTCGGACGGATCGTGACGACGGTGCCGCCAGGCACTCGGACCCTCGCGGTCCGCTACCAAAGCCCGTGGCTCGTCGGCCTTGCCCTCGGGGCGACCCTGACCGCGATGGGCGTGGCGATCGCATGGCTTGCCGGCCAAGACCGACCAGCGCAGCGCGACGCATCTTGATCTCCGTCGGATGCGATGCCGTGCGCCGGTGCCCAAGGCGGCCGCGTGGACCGTGGTGCGTGGAGACGAGGAAGTGGGAGTGTGGACGTGCGAGTACGTGACGATCAGCGAAGGGGCTTGTGCCCGCGTCCACAATCGGCCATAAAGTAAGAGAACTCAGTCGTCGTCCGGCGGCCGTCGCCCCCTTTCGTCATTCATCCTTCAGCATTCCTCCTTCATCCTTCCCCCCGATGCCCCCCTGCCCTGCCCCGGATACTTGTTGGCTTTATTTGGTTCGACACGGCGCGACGGACAACAACCGCGCCAAGCCGCCCCGGTTACAGGGGCGGCGGACCGATCCGCCGCTCTCGGATGAGGGCCTCGGGCAAGCCCGGCAGACGGGCGAGTTTCTGGCCGACTCGGCGCTGGACAGAGTCTACTCCAGCCCCCTGCTCCGCGCGCGGCAGACCGCCGAGGCGATCGCCGAGCCGCACGGGCTGGCGGTCGAGGTGGTGAAGGATCTGATCGAGGTCGACGTGGGCGTGTGGGAAGGCCACGATTGGGACGCAATCCAAAGGACCGACCCGGAGGCCTACCGAGGCTTCATGACCGACGCCACCGTCAACCCCTACCTCGGCGGCGAGAACCTCAAGACCGTGCTCGCCCGGGCCAAGCCTGCGTTGGAGCGGCTGATGGAGGAGAACGTGGGCCGGCTGATCGTGGCGGTGGCTCACAACGTGGTGAATCGGGCGTACCTGGCCGAGCTGATCGGGATGCCCTTGGCCCGATACCGCTCGATTCCGCAGGACAACTGCGGCCTCACCCTGCTCCGCTATCGCCGGCGGCGAGTCAAAGCCGTCACGATCAATGGGGTCTTCCATTTAGATGAGGAGCCGTGAGCGCGATCGCGGTCGGGCAGCGTCCGCCCGGCGCGGCGACGATCGCGTTCTACGGCGCCAGCCCCAGCTTCTCAATGAACTGGCTGGTTCTGTCCGGGCATTCGAGGTCGCCCGGGCTGTAGAGGAAGTTGGCCGGATGGATCGAGGCGTTCAGATTCCGGTCGAAAAGCTCCATGGTAACCAGGGAACGGTCCTCGGAGCCCCCTTCCGCTTCCTGATCCTTGGGTGCCCGTCGACGGTACTCGATTCGGTAAGGAAACCGGTCGGTCTTGCCCAGATACAGGACGACGTGGTCGGGAAGATGTCTGGGAAGCTTGCTTAGGTCCGGTGCTCGCCCATTCTGCCCGGCCTTCCTCTCATTGGGGAGCCATTGGGCCAGCTTCTCGGGCTTCCACTCTCCTTGGATTCTCCAGACGGGCACAGGGCCGGCCTGGTCGGCCAGTTGGGCCTCCTCGACGGAAGTGAACTCGAAGGCGGCGTGGAGCGCCCGGAGGAGTCTTGTGAGCCCCCCCAGGCCGGGCCACCATCCCACGTCTGCTATTTTCCCTATTTCCCCAGATTCCTCCAGCTCCTGCTCCACCCGCGCCACGTCAATACGGCTCAAGCTCTCTTCGTCTCCCAGCTTCTGATACACCCACAGGTAGCGGCCGTCGCAGACTTGCAGGAGGCTGCTGGGCTCGCCGGCGAGCTGGAAGCGGGTCTCGAACCGGAGGAGCAGGCCCCGCTCGGACCGCTGTTCGCTGTAAACGCCGGAGCCGACGGGCCGCTGGCCCATCAGATCGACGCGGTAGCGGATCTTGGCCGAGACGGAGCGTCGGCTCTCCAGCGCCAGGATCGCGCCTTTCAGGAGCGTTTGGCCGCTTGGGGAGGGGGTCGTGGGATGCTCGGGGCGATTCCGGCGGGCGACTTGCCCGGCTGTGCGGCCGGCAGCCTGCCCCGTTTGGGGCTCTTGGGGGGGCTCGACTTGGCCGATCGCGGCTGCAACGGCCAGCGCCGCGGCGAGGAGCCCCGCAATCATCAGGATGGGCAAACTGGGCCCTATGTTGGGGGTTCTGACGGATTTGCCAAAGAATCGCATTGTGATAGACCGACCAGTAAGTCTCAGGAGGAAATCCTGCGCGAGCCGGTTTCGCACCCGCGTTCGAGCGTTCGACGCCCGGCGTCCAATCCGTGACTGGTCGGGCTCGCCGGATGCGAGGCCAGCATTGTAAGTCGTTTACCCGGAGGGGTCTACGTCAATCGTCTCGGGGCGGCCCCGAGACGGGCGTGGCCCGCGCATTGGCACTCCAGGCGATTCCACTTGTTCTGGGATAGGACCAGAGGGTGATCCTGGCTGACGCCTTGAGCATAGGTAGGGGGGAAACCTGATGAGACTTGGAATGTGTTTGTTGGTCTTGGTTGCGACGGTCGCCGGTGGTTGCACATGGCCGGGTCAGCAGAATCTGCCGCCCGCGGAGAGGCTGATGCATCCCGGTCCGGGCGTGGGTGGACCGGGCCCCGGCGTGATGTCGTATCAGTCGGCCGTTCCCATGCCCGCCCAAGCGTCGCAGGTGGCGTTCGTCGGGCCGGAAGGGATGCTTGTCAACTGGGACATGTCGATGCCCGGACAGTTCGACTCCGAGCCGCTGATCTGCCCCGGTCGCTACAACTTCCCGCAAGGGAGGATCTATCGTCTGAAGCTGACGAACATCACGGCGGCTCGTGCGGGGGTGGAACTGTATCCGACGCTGGAGGTGGGACCGGCGATGCCGCGGACCCAGGGCTTTTTGGCCCATAACGCGATCCCCGTCCAGTTCAGCGAGGAGGACTTCGATCAGGTCCTCAGCGGCAACTTCGTCACCAAGGTGGTCTACCTGCCCGATCCGGATTACCAGGAGCTGGCTCTGGCGGGCGTGGAGACCCTGGTCAGCACCCGCCTCGACCCGGGAGTGGACCCGATCGTCGAGGCCGACCGCCGGGGGTCGATCCTGGCGATCGTGCGGCTGGGGAACAAGGACCTGCAAATGCCGGGCGACATGATGCAGCCCACCCAGGTGGTGCCGGCCTCGTACGGCATGCCCATGGGCCCGACCGGACGGGAAATGGGGATGCCTCTGGGCGCTCCCACGTACACCGATCCGACCACCACGCCGGTGAACTACATCTCCGGCGTCAACGGCCCGCAATACGGAATGCCGATGTGCGGCACGCCGATCGGGCTGCCCGGCCCGCCGCACGTCCCGCTCGGGGTGCCCGCCGGTTTGCAGCAGCACACGATGCGGAACCACACCAAGACGCAACTGCCCGCGCCGACCCGTCGGATGACCGTCGACGTCCGGCAGGATCCCGGGATGAGCTATCCGAAGCCGCCGAACCGGGCTTGGATCGTCGAGCAGAGCTTCGTTGGCCCCGGAACGTTCCAGCCGACGATGAACGATCGGCGAGAGGTCATCGTGGACTCGAGCTACCCATGTCCTCAGTGACGGGATTGGGAAGACGTTTCTCTAGACGGTGAACCGTGGCAATGGTCAACCCACTCCGCTGCCCTGCAATCGACGAGACGGCCTCAGGGAGACGAGTTGTCGGCGGGACAGCCATGGCCGTGGTGCTGTGCCTGTGGCTCGCCGGGCCCTTAGGGGCCCAGCAGCCCCCGGTGCACTACTGGCATCACGGCTCGATGCCCCCGGGAGCGATTGGCAGCGTGCAACTCCAGCGGGGTGGACCATTGCCCGGTTTCTTTCAGCCCCTCCAGATCAAGGCCCCGCCCGGAGTCGCGATCTCGCCGGCCGAAGAAGGGGGATTCCGGGAGCTGCACGCGGCGCCCGTCACGCTCGGGCTGTTGATCGGACAGGTCTACCGGGTCCGGGTGATGAATATTCCGATGAACCCGGGCCTGGAGGTCTTCCCCACGATCGAGGTCATCGATCGTCTCTACGCGCCGCCCGGCCGCGAGCAGCAGTTCCCGATCGTCGTCCAACTGACGATGGAAGACCTGCGGTTCGCCCTGGACGGCAAGTTCGTTACCCGCGTGATCTATCTGGAAGACCCCCAGCAGGCCGTGCCGTTCCAAGACGACCCGTATCGGCAGGGCTGGTTTGAGGTGGGTCCGGGAAAGGACCCGTTGGCCGTGGCCGATCACCTGGGTCGCCCCGTGGCCATTCTGCGGATGGGGGCTCGGCTCCCGAAAAACGGCGCGGCGCCCGACATGGATTTCCTGTTCGGTTGCCCGCCGCTGGTCAAGTACGTGCCGAGCGAGCAAGCGCCGCAGACGCCGGCCCAGGACGAAACCCCCCAACCGCCTGCCCCGCAGAAAGCGCCCGCCGACGCCGTGCGCCAAGCGCTGTACCGCCCCTGGAGGTAGCAAGCATGAAGCCCGGGCACGCAACCGGCGCGACGTATCCGCCCTGGCCCCGTTGGTGGCGGATGGTCCTGATCGCCCTCTGCACGCTGATCCTTTGCTCCTGCCAGGCGGCTCGGCAGAACGTGCCGACGTCCTCTTCCGCGGTGCCCCCCCCTGCCCTTCCCCAACAAGCGTTCACCGGCGCGCCCCAGGGCTATCCAGGCGTTTTCGTCGACCCCATGACGGGCGCCGCGGGTCCGACGCCTGCGCCGGGTGTGGCGGCCGATGGGATGACCGCAGCGCCCCTGCCCGCTTCGCCCGTCGGCCCCTGGGCCCCGCCCGGGTTGCGCAGGGACCCCTGGCCCCAGGACGAATACCTCTCGGACGGCGGCGACGCGGTGCCCCACGCCAGCGTCGGGCAAGAGTGGGAAATCAACGGCCTGAACGTCGAAGACACGGTCGCCCATTTCGATACGGTCGACGGGCGCCGGATCGTCACCCCGAGTAACCGGCTGTGCATCTACAGCCCCCGGTTCCGTTCGGTCCGCCAAGTGGTGGGCCTCCGACAGAACGAACAGCGCGATCCCTGGGCGGGCGTGCACCAGCCGCTCAAGCTGGTTCGCCACGAGGACGTCACCATCGCCGCGACCAGCAAGCAGCAAGTCCAGTTGGAAGCCGAGATCGGACGCGACCTGCCCGGCATGTACCGCAGCAAGCAGGGCGACGGGGCCATGTCGACGGTCAACGGGCCGGTCGCCTTCCAGGACCGTCTCCTCCCGTTCGAAGCCCCCTTGGCAATCGGCCAAGGCGTGGTCCAGGAATCGGAGATGGCCTGGTTGACCCACGGCACGACCGCCGCCATTGCCTGGTCCGGCGCCCAGCCGGTGCAGGTGTTCATCGATCGCACCCGGGCCGCCGCGGAAGTCGGCGACCGGAGGCTCGACGTGGTCTACACGATCAAGGAGCGGAAGGCAAGCCCCAAGCTTCGGGTGATCAAACTGGCGTCGACGCAGTTCGCCGCCCCGGGCGAGACGATCGATTTCACCCTCCGCTTCGACAACGTCGGCGACGAGGTGATCGGGAACGTCACGGTCGTCGACAACCTCACCACCCGCCTGGAGTACGTGCCCCAAAGCGCCCAGTGCAGCGTCCCGGCCCAGTTCTCCACCGAGCCCAACGAAGCCGACTCGCTCGCGCTCCGCTGGGAGATTGCCGATTCGCTGCCGGCCGGCCAAGGCGGCATCATCCGCTTCCGCTGCCGCGTGCGGTAAGCTTCGGCCCGTGCACCCCCTCGTTGTCTCCCCGATTCCTCGACGCGATGCCTCCGCGCGCCCGGCAGTCCCGGCGTGGTTGCCATCGCTTCTGCGAGACGGGATAATGGGATCCGGTGGTTCCGTCCTGGTCTGGCCGATCGTGTGCAACATGCCGTCAGAACCTCATTCCGATACCCATCCCGAGGCCGAGAGGGTCCAGATCGGCTTGCTCCGCCGGGCGAGCACGGCCGAGAGGTTCGCGTTGGCGTGCTCGCTGACGGCAACGGCCGTGAGCCTCTCGCGACGCGCCATCGCCCGGGCCACCCGACCTCAGCCCGCAGGAGGTCGACCTGAAG
The DNA here is from genome assembly GCA_035528065.1 of Thermoguttaceae bacterium. Lineage (GTDB taxonomy): Bacteria > Planctomycetota > Planctomycetia > Pirellulales > Thermoguttaceae > DATKZH01. The sequence goes on from DATKZH010000530.1 coordinate 9,722, forward strand.
TTCGTCGAGTTGCACTACGGCAAGGAGCTGGCGTCGCGCGTGCGGCGCTATCTGCAAGATAGGTCCTAGATGGAGCCGCCCGGGAAAAAGCGAATATCATTCTGGGGCGTCGGCCCTGCCGTCGGTGTGCCGACGGCGTGCTACGGGCTGGCCGCGCTGGCGCTGACGCTCGTCGGGCCGTCGGCCTTCGCGATCGCATGGCTGCCCTATCCCTGGCTGGCGGCCCTCGCCGGCTTGCTGCTGGCGATCGGCGTTCCGTGGTACGTCATCGCGGTGCGCACGGTCTGGAAGGCGTACCGAGCCGAGCGGCTGGTGACCGACGGCGTCTACGCCCTCTGCCGCCACCCGATCTACGCCGGCTGGATCCTGCTCATCCTGCCCGCACTCGGACTGCTCGCAAACTCCTGGCTCGTCCTCTCGACCGCCGTGGTGATGTACGTGCTCGTGAGATTGCTCGTCCGTCGAGAGGAGCAGAGCCTCGAAGCCCAGTTCGGCGAGCAGTACGCGGAGTACAAACGCCGCACCAACGGGATCTTCCCCACCCTGCCAAAACGCCACTGAGGCAAAAGCAGGCGGCCTTTCGAGAAGCCCAGGCTAGCCGTTCGCGCAGAAGGCCACGGTCACCCCCGTCGCGGCCAGCGAGTTGAGCAGGCCGAGCGCCCGAACCAGCAACAGCGCGACGTCCTGCCGGGGCCGGAAGTAGCACGGGCAACTGATCGCGTTCAACAGAACGCCGGCCGGATTGAGGAACAGTAGCGCCGTCCAGATTCCGGGCCACGCGCTGCGCCAGCCGTGCTCCGCGGAGCCGCGGAATGGATCGAAGCACCGGTCCAGGCGATCCGCGTCGAGGCCGGCACCAGCGAAGACCACGACAAACAGCAGGAACGTCGCCACCGGCCCCACGGCGCCCGCCGCGGCCAGATACACCGCCCAACGGCGGCGCAGCGACAGCCAGAAATCCGCCTCGCGTCTGCGCCGGCGGTAGCCGGCCGCCGCCGCCAAGGCCGCCCCCCCCTGCCCCGCCACCACGCCCGACCACGCCAACACGGCCAACGCCCCCAGGGCCCACTCGGGAAACGCGAGATGCCTGAGAAGCGCGAGCCCCAGGCAGCAGAACGTCGTCACCAACAGCAGGCTCCGCAAGCTGTACTGGAACCTGCCGGCAGGCTCTTCAGGGCTCCGCGACGCGTAGCGAGTCATCGGTCCCACCGTTTCGCGCCCAAGCGACCTTTCCACGTGGCTCCGCGACCGTACTCCCGCATTGTACCATGTGAGCCCGACCCGGGGGACCTACCTGCTTCCCCAAGAACCGGACGCCGCGCAACCCGGCCTCCCAACTCGACCAAGCAGAACGCGAGCCGTCTATCCTCGTGGGTCCTCGACGCGAAGGCCCCCTGCGGGTAGGATGGTTCGACGTCACCAAATGCGGAGAAACGGACGATGTCTGACCACTGGATCGCCGAACGAACGCGCTGTTTCGACACCTCCGGGATTCGTCGCGTCTTCGAGCTCGGGGCCAAGCTGACCGAGCGGATCGACCTCTCGATCGGGCAGCCCGACTTCGACGTCCCCGAGGAAGTCCGCCAGGCCGCCATCGACGCCATCCAAAGCCGCAAGAATGGCTACGCCCTGTCGCAGGGCATCCCCGCCCTGCGCGAAAAGCTCCAGGCGAAGATCGACCAACAGTACGGCCACGACGACCGCGAGGTGTTCGTCACCTGCGGCACCAGCGGCGGCCTCATGCTGGCGATGCTCGTGCTGGTCGATCCGGGCGACGAGGTGATCGTGTTCGACCCCTGCTTCGTGATGTACGGCGCCCTGGCCGGCGTCTCCGGCGGCAAGGTCGTCTACGTCGACACCTATCCCGACTTCCGCATCGACCTGGACCGCGTGGCCGACGCGATTACCCCCAAGACCAAGGCCATCGTCTGCAACAGCCCCGCCAACCCGACCGGCGTGGTGGCCACCGCGACGGAAGTGCGCGGGCTGGCCGAGCTTGCCCGGGAGCGAGACGTCGTGCTCATCAGCGACGAGATCTATCGCGATTTCTGCTTCGACGAGCCGTTCCGCTCCCCGGCCGAGCACAACCCGCAGACGCTCGTCTGCGACGGCTTCAGCAAGTCGGCGGGCATGCCCGGCTGGCGGCTCGGCTTCGCCCACGGGCCGTCGCGCATCATCCGGGAGATGATCAAGCTCCAGCAATACAGCTTCGTCTGCGCCCCGCACCCGTTCCAATGGGCCGGCGCGACGGCCATGGACGTGGATACCCGCGAGCGGGTCGAGGCGTATCGCCACAAGCGGGACCTGGTCGCCGAGGGCCTGGCCGACGACTACGAACTGGTCCGCCCCACCGGTGCCTTCTACGCGTTCCCCAAGGCCCCCTGGGGCACCGGCACGGAGTTCGTCGAGAGAGCGATCACCGAGCACAAGCTCCTGATCATCCCCGGCCAGGCCTTCAGCCGCCGCGACACCCACTTCCGCATCTCCTTCGCCGCGCCCGACGAGGTGATCCAACAGGGGGTCGCCCTACTCCGCAGAATGGCCGCCGAGGGACAATAGACCGCTTGACCAATTGGGTGACCAACTAAGCGCGTAGGGTGCGTGAAACGCACCGCTTCCTCAATCACCCCCACGTGGTGCGTTTCACGCACCCTACCCCTACTATGCCCGGCTCAATTTTCCCCGATCCTTCCGACCCGAGCTCGCTCTCCTCGACGCTCCTGGACCGCGTCCGGGCGCAGCGTCCCGAGGCTTGGCAGCGCCTGGTCGACCTCTACGGCCCGGTGGTCTGCCGCTGGTGCCGGCAGTCGGGCTTGCGACCGAGGCGCACGAAGTGAGGGCCGTTCACGGCCCGTCCCCGCGGAGCGGTCGTAGCCCCGGCGTTTACGCCGGGGTGACGGGCCCCATACACCCAACCTCCACCACCGTCAGCGCACGAGGCCCGTTTACGGGCCTTCTCCCCGGGCGGGCTTCAGCCCTTGGCCGTCACGCCCCGTCGTCGAATTGCGTGATCCGTTCCAGGCGGTCCTGCACCCTCCCCCGCCCGTGGTGTTCGCGCTGGTTGCGGATATACGCCCTCACCCACTCGACAATCCCCAGTCCCGAAACTCACTACCCCGTATCCGGTCTGCCACTGGACCACCTTCTGCCGTTTGCCCATCTGTTGGTTGACGTCGTGCGAAGTCCCGCCCTTCAGCTTGCCGATCCACTCGCTGATCGTCAGGGTAGGCGGAATGGTTACGGCCACGTGCACGTGGGTTTCCGTGCCGCCGATCTCATGGACGAACGCGTCCGCCGTGTCAACGATCCGCTTTCTCAAGGCGAGATGGGTGGCAGGCTCGACGGTCGGCGTGAGCAGAGGCAAGCTGTTCTTGGTGTGCCAAACGACGTGCAGGTTGATCTCGCTGTAGTAGTTGTGAGCCATGATGGTCGCCCCACTGGATGCGGCGGCTGAAGCCAACGAAGAAGGCCCGTAAGCGGGCCGAACGGGCGACATCCTACCGCACGGCCACCCCGGCGTAAACGCCGGGGCTAGGACCGCTCCGCGGAAAAGCCCGGTAAACCGGGCACGGCATGAACGCCGCAACCCCGGCTCGTCTCGCAGCCGCCCGACCCCCGAACGAACGGCAAGGCGGGTAGGAATCGCGTCTTCGCAGGATGAGTGCAACGCACCGCTTCTACTACACGTCGAATTCCACGCTGACCGGTTCACGCACCTCCGGCTGCGCGAGCATGGAACTGGCGTTTCACACGCCCGGCAGTCTCGTCCATGCCACTTTCCGCCTACCGATACGCCGCACGAAGCCGCCAGCACGAGGGCCGTTCACGGCCCGGCCCCGCCGTGTGCCACTGCTGGCTTGCCCAGCAGTGCTCCGCGGCAATCGGCGAAGCGAGGCTTTGTACCTCCCTCCGCCTGGGCGTTCGCCTGGAAGCAGCAAGGGACCGCGAATTCGCACGCAATGCACTGCTGGGCAAGCCAGCAGTGGCACACGGCGCGGGCTTTGTTGGACGCGGTCACTTTCCGCTGCGCCCACGCTTCTACAACGTATGAGGGGTACTACCCCCTTCAGATACCGGCAGCGCACGTGCGCGCGGGCCCCAGGGTGAGTGCGCTGGGGTTCCATGGTGAATGCGCTGGGGTTCCATGGGAGGTGCTACGGGGTCACAGGCCACCTGCGCGCACGCCAGGTACTGGGGAAAACGCCCTTCTTGGACGAGGTCACCCGCGCAAGCCCCGGGTACGAAAGCACTTGGAAGTTTTGGCCGGACCAAGAAGAACCGTCCAACAAATGTCTTCGACGCAACGCGTGTCGACGCATAGACTTAGGGCTTTTCATGGGCGGCATTGTTGGACACTTGGACGGGCTTTTTCGGGGGCTTCCGGGCACTGGGTGTTCGGCCTAATACGTTCGAGCTTACCATGTTAGCGCCGAGCCGCAAGGCATTTTCTGGCCGCCCCGGGGTGCTTCCATTTTCTTCCGCCTTCAGGCCGGACAAGAGACCGGATCGGCCCGGGAATCGGCCCTCGCGGCAGGAAAGCGCCCCCCTCCGTTTGCGGCGCCCGACGCGGAAAGGGACGGACCGGCGCCTCGGCGGCGGGATCGGGAGACCCTCGCCGAGCGCGCGACCCGGGCGCCGGTCGGCGTTCCGGAAGGCCGACGGGCGAGTCGTCGTCCGGCCCGACCTCGACGGCTGCGCACGGGGCGCCAGCGCTAAGCGGCGGCGGCCAAGGTCGGGGTCACGCGCTCTTGTGCTTCCGCTCGGGGATCGGGAAGAGCCGCTCGCGGCTGAGGACGATGTCGTCGGTGATCACGTACTTGGCTCCCCGTTCCTGCTCGGGCAACTCGTACAGGATGTCGAGCATCACCTCTTCCACCACGGAGCGCAGGCCCCGGGCGCCCGTGTCCTTCTCGTGAGCGAGCTGGGCGACCGCCCGGAGGGCTTCGGGCGTAAACTCCAGCTCGGCCTCCTCCATGGTGAACAGTTCCTGGTACTGCTTGATGAGGGCGTTTTTGGGCTCGCAGAGGACGCGGATCAACGCATCGGCATCCAGGGGCGTCAGCGCAGAGAGGACCGGCAGCCGGCCCACCAGCTCGGGGATCAGGCCGAAATGAAGGATGTCGTCGCTGGTAACCTGGGGCAGTAGTTCGGCCAGTTCCATCTCGGGCCGCTTGTCGGTTTCCTGGCCGAAACCGATGGTGCGCTTGCCCAGCCGCTTGCCGATGATGTGGTCCAGCCCGACGAACGTGCCTCCGCAGATGAAGAGGATGTTCGACGTGTCCATCTGGATGTACTGCTGCTCGGGGTGCTTGCGTCCGCCCTGGGGCGGCACGTTGGCCATCGTCCCTTCGAGCATCTTCAACAGGGCCTGCTGCACGCCTTCGCCGGAGACGTCGCGGGTGATGGAGACGTTCTGCGTGGTCTTGCCGATCTTGTCGATCTCGTCGATGTAGAGGATGCCGCGCTGGGCGGCCTCGAGGTCGAAGTCGGCCGCGTGCAGGAGCTTCAACAGCAGGTTCTCGACGTCCTCGCCCACGTAGCCGGCCTCGGTCAGCGTGGTCGCGTCGCCGATGGCAAAGGGGACGTCGAGGATCTTGGCCAGCGTCTGGGCCAGCAGGGTCTTCCCCGACCCGGTGGGGCCGATGAGGAGGATGTTGGACTTGTCGATGACCACGTCCGACGGCTCGCTCAAGTGCATCAGCCGCTTGTAGTGGCTGTTCACGGCCACCGCGAGGACCTTCTTGGCATGGTCCTGTCCGATCACGTATTCGCCGAGTCGCCCGACAATCTCCCGAGGGGTGGGGATTTTGGAGAAGGGGCGCTTGCTGGTGCCGCGGCGGCGGCGCTCCTGCTCCAGGATCGACTGACACAGGTCGATACACTCCCCACAGATGTACACGTCGCCGGGGCCTTCCACCAACGGGCCCACGTCGCGGTAGCTCTTGCGACAGAAGGAGCAGAAGGCGTTTCTCTTGGTGGTGCCGCTACCGCGGCGTCCGCTGTTGAAATCCCGTCCTGAGGGCATACCAGTTCCTTTCGGCACGTCCCGCCGGCCCTGGGGCCTGGGCGGGGGATGTCATCCTAGTTGTCGCTCGATGGGGCCGAGAATGCTTCCGCGTGTTCGGCCTTCAGGGCGTCCCTGTCCCTCACTTGCTTCGAGCAGGGTGGCGTTATACTCGTTACGGGCGTCGTGCGACGGGTGTTTGCCGAACCTGATCGTACCAACCCGGCCGGATCGTCAGGACCACGCGAACCGAAGCCTCCGGGCGGGTTTGCGTCACTGGTCCTAACCCGTTTCGCCGTTATCCTTTAACTCGTCTTGGAGACGCGCCCCCAACGTAGTTTTAATTGTTCGGAATTCTGCGTCCGTTAGCTCACCCCGGGAATGCAGATCGCGAAATTTTGACAGCAATTCGCTCGATTCGGGTTCCTTTTGTGCCGGCTCGGGGCGCAGTTTCGCAATCACGTACGCCCCCACGGCGATGCAGGCGGCGCCAATCGTCCCCCAAACCACAAGCTCTGCAACCGGGTCGTTGAAGATCCTGAAGTCCACGCCTGCCGACTCGTGCCTGGAAATATCGCCCCGAGAAGCGCTAACCCCCCACGCAGTTCATTATGCACATCGGGTAGATCCGAGTCCAGGATCGAGAACCGCTACAAGCCCGATCCTCCGCCTGGGGTGCCCGCGGTGGCCGGTCTCCTGTGCCCGCTGTGGCCGGAGTCCTGACCGAGCCACTTGAGTGACCGAAGATCTCCGCTGCTCGGGAAAACCTGCGGCCGGTGGTTCGGCGGGGTCGGCAGCCCCGCGCCGAGCGCGCGCCCGATCCTCCGCCTGGGGTGGAAGGAACCCTCTTGGGCCAGACGGCTATTGCGTCCCGGGCGAAGTGTCAATTCAACGACTTGGCGCTGGAGTTTCTGAAATGTGCCGCCAATCCCCAGAGGGCCGACAGATTCTCGCTCGTCGAGCGAATATATAGGTGGACTGTTGCGCGACGACGTGCCGCGGCACGCGGCTCGCCGAGACCGGACCCGGCCGGGCCACGCTCGTTGACAGGATGTTCGGACTCCCCTACTCTCACGGCGAGGAGGCCGAGATCGACGCAAGGCAGCCCAGCCGGGAGTTCGTGCGGCGAGCTGAGAAAACGGGGACCGGCTCCGAGCCAAGATCCGCTTGGCCCTGGCGAAGAGCGCCTAGGCCCTGGAGTGCGGTCGTCGGACCAAAGGCCGTGTTGACCGCCGTCACGGCCCGAATCGGGTGGCCAGTCCGACAGTCCGCCAAAACCGTCAAACTGACCCGCCAAGCGGGTTGACAGGTGTGCCTCTCCAGGAGTGCCCGCGATGCCGATCCCCTTCGCTTGTCCTCACTGTGGCCTTCAGACGAGCGTGGCCGACCAGTACGCGGGCCAGAGCGGGCCCTGTGCGGGCTGCGGCAACACGATCACCGTGCCGACGCCCCCTCAGCAGGTCGGCTACGCCGCGCCGCCGCCCGCAAAACGGTCGACCCCGGTCGTCCTGATTATCGTGCTGGCGCTGGCGGTGGTCCTTGTCTGCTCCGGGCTGCCGATTGCGTTGCTGCTGCCGGCGGTTCAGTCAGCCCGGGAGGCGGCCCGTCGGGCGCAGTGCTCGAACAACCTCAAGCAGATCGGGCTGGCCATCCACAACTATTACGATTGCCACGGTTGCCTTCCGCCGGCCTACATCCCCGACGAGAACGGCGACCCCATGCATAGTTGGCGGGTGCTGATTCTGCCCTTCGTCGAGCAGGGGCCGCTGCACGACCAATACAATTTCGAAGAGCCCTGGGACAGCCCCGTCAACGCGGCCTTGGCGGACTTGATGCCTGAGACCTACCGTTGCCCGAGCGACGGCACGGCGGCCATGTCGGAGACCAGCTACGCGATGATCGTGGGGCCCGGCACGTTGTTCGAGGACGCCGAGGTGACGCGTTTTCACGACGTGGTCGACGGCCTTTCCAACACGATCATGGTGGTCGAGGTCGCCGGGGCCGGGATCCATTGGATGGAGCCGACGGATCTCGACGTCGAGCAGCTCAGCCTCCGGATCAACCAACCCGTGGGCCCGGGGATCCGAAGTCATCACCCCGGCGGCGTGAACGTCCTGATCTGCGATGGCTCGGTACGCTTCGTCTCGGAGACCATCGATCCGGAAGTGCTCAGGGCCTTGATAACCAAAGCGGGCAAAGAGGCAGTGGGTGCCTTCTGAATCGACCAGGCCCTTGCCTCGAGCCGGACACTGCGGAGACCAATAGGCCCGGACAATTCCCAAACGCGTTCTTTCATTCAGGAGCGTCCCGTCATGCCGATTCCGTTTACCTGCCCCCACTGTGGTATGCAAACGAACGTGGCCGACGAGTATGCCGGCCAGACCGGGCCCTGTGCCGGGTGTGGCAAGCCGATTACCGTCCCCTCGCCTGCGCAACCGACACCCTATGGCCCGCCGCCTGCGAAGCGGGCGACGCCGGTCGTCCTCATCGTCGTGCTGGCGCTGGTGGTGGTCCTGTTCTGCTCGGGGCTGCCGATCGCGTTGTTGCTGCCGGCCGTGCAAGCGGCCCGAGAAGCGGCGCGCCGGTCGCAGTGCTCCAACAACCTGAAGCAACTGGCCCTGGCGATGCACAACTACCACGACACGTACAAGTGCTTTCCTCCGGCCTACATCGCCGACGAGAACGGCAAGCCGATGCACAGTTGGCGCGTGCTGCTCTTGCCCTACCTCGAGCAGCAAGCCTTGTACGAGCGGTACAACTTCGACGAGCCGTGGGACAGCCCCGCCAACTTGGCATTGGCGCAAACCCCGATCTCGACCTTTCGCTGCCCCAGCGACCCCGTGGGCAGCGGCCCGGAAACCAATTACGTGATGATCGTCGGGCCGGGGACGCTCTACGAGGGCGAAGACACAATCGGCATCCGGGACGTCAAGGACGGCACCTCCAACACGATCATGTTCGTCGAGGTCACCGGGTCGGGGATCAATTGGCTGGAGCCCAGGAATCTCGACGTCGAGCAGCTTGGTTTCCAGATCAACGCCCCGGGCGGCCAGGGAATCGGAAGTCACCATCCCGGCGGCGTGAACGTCGCCTTCTGCGACGGCTCGGTGCGTTTCCTGACCGAGACCATCAACCCCCAGACGCTCCGCAACCTGATCACCATCGCGGACGGCAACCCGGTGGGCGGCTTCTGAGCCGCCGATTCGCCGGGCTCGGGCAGCCTCCGTCCGCGTGCGTCGAGAGCACGCACCTTCCCGTTCTGCCGGGCTGGGTGCCACTGGCGTCTCGCCAGTGCGTCGACAAAAGCACGGGCAAGATGCCCGTGCCACCCTACGCCGGTAACCGAACGATGACGAAACCGAAGTTAACGACTTACTGCACAATGGCTTACGTGAACGCTTGCCCTGCGGCGAGTTGCAGATGGCCCCAGTTCAGCAAGAATCCGGCGCGGACCCCGCCCTTGTACA
>DATKZH010000531.1:0-8201 GCA_035528065.1 Thermoguttaceae bacterium
GAGGCCGTCCAGGGGGTTCCCCAGCGGGTCGAGCACGCGGCCCAGCACCGCCTCGCCGACCGGCACGCTCAACAGCCGGCCGGTGCTGCGGACCTCGTCCCCCTCGTTGATGGTCAGGTAGTCATCCAGAATGATCACCCCCACGGAGTTCTCTTCGAGGTTGAACGCCAGCCCGTGGACGCCGCCGGGGAACTCGACCATCTCGCCGGACATCACGCCGGACAGTCCGTAGACGCGGGCGATGCCGTCGCCGATCTCCAGCACGCGGCCGACCTCGCGGACGTCGATCCGGGACCGGTACTGCTCAATCTCTTGCTGAATAACGGAAGCGATCTCGTCGGGTTTGAATTTCATGAGCGGTCCTCTGAATGATTCGCTGGCGGACGTTCTCCAACTGGCTGGCGATGGAGCCGTCGTAGACGGTATCCCCGACGCGCACGACCACGCCGCCGATCAGATCGGGGTCGACGACCTGCTCGAGGATCGGCTCGCCGCCGAGGAGCGGACGCAGGTTGTCGGCGATGCGGGCGGCCAGCTCGCCCGAGAGCGGCGTGGCCGTCGACACCCGCACGCGCACCCGGCCCCGCATCCGGTCGTAGAGCTCGTGCGCCCGGCGGTGAATCACACGAAGGCAATCGAGCCGGCCGTGGCGGCTGACGACCTTGAGGAAGTTCAACAGAAGCGGCGAGGCCTGGGTGCCGAGCGTGCGGTCCAGAATCCGCACCTTCTCCTCGTGCGATACCATTGCCGAGGCCAGGATCCGTTCGAACTCGGGGAACGGGTCGAGCACGTCGGTCAGGAGCGAATCGAGCTCCCCAAGCAGGGACTCGGTCAGGCCGGCGCCAGCCGCCGCGCCCAGAAACGCCTCGGCGTAGACGGTACCGACGTGCTCGACGGTCACGTCGGCGTCGATCTGCGCCGCGGTCCGGGCATCCCGTGCTTCGGAGTCCTGGGCCATGGTCAGTTACCTATCGGTCCGTCTTTGCCCGATCGCGGCTTGGAGAAGTCGGTCACCGCCTGCTCGATCAGGTGCGAGTGGGCCTTGGGGTCGAGCTGGCTGTGCACGATCCTTCCGGCCAGATCGACGGCCAGGGTGGCGCTCTCTTCGGCCAGCTCTTGGAGTGCATTGGCGACGGCCTGCTCGATTTCCTTGAGCGCCCGCTGGTGCTCGGCCTCGGCATCGGCCTTGGCCCTCTCGACGACCTGATGGCCGACGTGCTCGGCGTCGCGTCGGGCGGCGTCGAGCATCTGCCGGACCTCCTCGCCCGAAGCGGCCAGACGCTCTTCGTACTGCTGGAGCAGTTGTCGGCCTTCGGCGTTGGATCGCTCGGCCGAGGCGATCTCGTCGGCGATTCGCTGCTCCCGTTTCTGGAGCCCGTTGGCAATCGGCCGCCAAGCGAACGCCCACAGGATGACGAGCAGGACGAGGAAGACCGCGGCGGTCCAGATGGCCAGGTCTCCCTTGAAGTCCAGGGGATTGAGGTCGACCTCGCCCTGGCCGTGCTCGGCGGCCTGCGTCTGCGCGGATGCGGCCGGAGGCTCCGCGGCGTGCGCAGCGAGCGCCGTCGGAGCCAGCCAACCGACCACGGCCACGCCAACAAGGGCTACAGCGACTCGGGTGGACATCGTGCTATCGCCTTCGGGGCCTCGGCCAACGCTTACTCTTGGTAGAACAGACGCAGCAGGCAGACGATCAAGGCGAAGAACGTGACGCCTTCGATCAACGCCGCCGCGATGATCATCGCCGTCTGGATGTTGCCGGCCACCTCGGGCTGCCGGGCCATGCTTTCGACGGCCGTCGCGCCGATCTTGCTGATCCCGTACGCGGCAGCGAGGATGATCATCCCGCAACCGAACGCCACGCCGAAAATCGGAAACCCCTTCCACGAGCCCGCGGCACCCTCTGCCCCCGCCTCCGCGGCAATCGCAGGCGTGGCCATCGAGAGCAGCACGACGCTCAGCAGAACAAATGTTGACAGCCTTTTCACTGGATCCTTCTCCTTCTATACGTGGTCTATCCCGAGAGGGCGACCTTCGAGCCTAATGCTGATGAATCGCCATCCCGATAAACAAGGCTGACAGAAACGCAAATACGTACGCCTGCAAAAAAGCGACGAATAACTCCAGCAGACTTAGCGCGGCGGCGGCGAACACGCTGGCGATGGTCACCCCCAGCCAGAGGACGACGAACGTCCCCGCCGTCGCCGCAATGAACTCCAAGATCACGGCCAGCACGAGATGCCCGGCGAAGATGTTCGCCAAGAGGCGCACGGCCAGCACGCAGTGCTTAATGGCCAGGCCCGCCACCTCGATCACCAGAAGCATCGGCTTGAGGAACAGGGCCAACGCCAGCGGCAGTTCCATGGGCGGCACCAGCCCGGTCCAATAGCCGACCAGCCCGTGCTTGATCATCCCCGTTCCGATCACGGCGCAGAACGCCACCAGCGCCAACGCCGCGGTTACCGATAACGAGCCGGTCGGCGAGCCGGCCCAGGGAATCATCCCCAACAGGTTACAGAAAAGGATGAAGAAGAAGGCGTTCCAGACGAAGGGCAGGTATCGGTCGGCGTCGCGGCGGCCGATGGCGGGCCGGGCGACCTCGTCCCGAATGAAGACCAGCATCACCTCGAAGAAGTTCCAGAACAGGCCCCGCGGTCGTCCCCCGCGGCGAATTCGCCACGCCAACGGCACGAAGATCACGATCATCAGCACCGCGGCCACGACCTCCAGGACCATGAACCTCGTCAACTGCCAATCGAACTCGACCCGGTACCCCAATACCTCCCAAGGCCCGATTTGGTGCCCGCCTACGTCCCACGCGCCGAGTTGCCATTTGGGCAACTCCCAAGGGCCCAAGTGCCAACTGGGAAGCGGGATCGATCCGCGGTGGGGGTGCGTCCCTTTCAAGGCCTCGGGCAACCAGTCCCAGAGGAATCCCGGCACGTGGAACGCCGTGCCGTCCTTCACGTGTCCCCCGATCTCGGCAATGTCAAAGCCCGTGTCCGACATGGATCCCAGAACCGATCAGGTGGCCACCTCGGGGGATACGTCTTTGCGACCGTCGGGCGCGTCCGCCTGGGGCAACGAGAGCGTCGTCTCCACGAACAACGTCACCGGGTAAAAGACGAGGAAGTAAACCAGCAGGTAGGCTTCGGCCAATGCCGCTACGGACAACTGCAAGGCCAAGGCCGCAAACAGCGGGATAAACATCCGCAGCAGCGTCCCATACAGGACGCCATACAACGTTCGCTCCGGGTCGCGAAACGCCCGGGAGATCACCAGCGCCGTGGCGGCCCCGAGCCAGCACAACGCCGCTGCGGTCGCCGAAGCGGCCAAGCCGGCCACGCCGGTTGCCCGGCCCGCCAGCGGGGCCACCAGGGCATAGACCGCCAGGACCACCGCCGCCAGAAAGAGAAGCTGAGCGGGGAGGCCCCAAGCGCGGATTGTCGCAACGCGGCGTTTCATGTCCCGTTTGGTCCATGTCCTGTTTGGCCTTCCTCCCCCGTGGATCGGCCCGGATCGTCCTCCGCAGGTTTCTTGTCCGGTTGAGTATCCGCTCTGTTGTGCGAGGGCCCGTTCTGCTCGATGCTCGACCCCAGCCGAACCAAGTGCAAGATCGCCGTGGTCATCCCCAAAGCCATGCCCAGCACCAGGAACACCATGACGGTTCCCAACTGCCGGTCAATCCACAGCCCAATGAGCCCCGGGACGACCATTTCCAGGGAAATCGTGGTGGCGCGCGAACTCCATTCGGCCGCCCGGGCAAAGGGGGAGCGATCGTCGGGTGGGTCTGCCACGAGCCCAGCAAGTATAGGTTTAGGATGGGTGGGCGAAGCCCACGGGCGTGACTGAGACGCCAGAGCATCCGTTCCGGCTGTAACGAATGCGCGGGCCTCTGCCGAAACCCGGGACTCGATCCCAAGAGCACACGACCGCAACACAGCGAACCCCACCTGGGTCCGGCAAAACACGTCAAATTACCAATCCGGTCACCACGTGTCAAGTGGCGCGTGCTTGCTAACCCCTTTGCTATCATCATCTTCCCTGTTTGTCATGCATTTCGTGTCGTGATGGGGGAGGCGCCACAGCATTTCCGTTGCGTCGGTGGGGAGCGGGGTGGCCGCTACGGCCCGCCGGACGACGCTGGAAAGACCACGGATCGGGGCCGGACGAGACGAATAGGGACCACGCCCCCAGAGGCCATTCGTCGCGAACACCTCTAGGAAATGGTTTGGCATCCCACCGGAATGGGTATCCGATCTGTTCCGCCGGATTTGGATTTCACGGCGTCGTTTTTTTCTAACTCTTTGTCAGCAAAGACAATACGGCGGCGGTGTCCTGGGTGGCTTGGATAGTCTCGAAAGGCCACTCATTGCGTTCGACCGTTGCCTAAACTACAATCGATGTTATCGGAGTTTCCTGTCCCGCCCAGGATTGCGGTTGGGCGCCTGCCAACGGCAGGAAACGTCGATAGGGCAACGCGGGTCTGGCATCCTGGAGCCCACGGACGGACGCGGACAGCGCCGGCAGTGGCCCGGGACACGGTTACCCGTCCTGCTTCGGTGCCGGGATCGAGGGGGCAAACGTTGTCCTGTGCTGGAGGCACGCGGCCAAGGATAGCCGAACGGGAAGGGGCGCTAGTTCCGGGTCACGGACGACGCGCCACAACCGACCGACCCACACCCAGCGCCGCAAGGGCGCCCACACGGCAAGCGCGGAGGTAAGTCCCGTGATCACCGCAGCATCCCTGAAGACCCGCACGGCCAAAGACCTGGCTGCCATGGCCAGGCGCAAGCGGGTTCCCGGCTGGCATTCGATGCGCAAGGAAGAGTTGATCAAGGCCCTGGTCAAGCTCGCCAAGGCGGAAGCGGCCAAGAAGGACAGAAACAGCAATTCCCACACGAACAGTCGCCCGGCCAAGGCCCCCTCTGCCAAGCGCACGGTCAAGAACGGCCGAAGCTCCAATTCCGCCCGAAAACCGAAGCCTGCCCGTTCGGAGAAGCGGTTGGGGCGGATCCGAGCCAAGCTTGCCCAGTCCAAGGACCTGGCCTACCACTCCAACGGGGACGGCCGCGTGAAGGATCGGCTGGTGGCGATGGTCCGCGATCCTTACTGGCTGCACGCCTACTGGGAGGTGTCTCGACAGAGCGTCGAGCGAGCCCGGGTGGGCCTCGGTCAGCACTGGCATGCGGCCCGGCCGGTCCTCCGCGTCCTGGAAGTCGGCCGCGAGGGCACGACCAGCACCCAGAGAAAGGTGCTCCGCGACATCGTGATCCACGGGGGCGTGAACAACTGGTACGTTGATGTCGACGATCCCCCCAAGAGCTTCCAATTGGACCTCGGCTATCTCGCACCGGACGGCAACTTCCTCTGTCTGGTGCGCAGCAACGTGGTCACCACGCCTCAGTCCGACGTGGTCGATAACGTCGACGGCAACTGGGCCGACGTGGCCCACGATTTTGAGCGGATCTACGCCTTGAGCGGGGGGTACGCCGAAGATCCCGGCAATTCCGAGCTCAAAAACCTGTTCGAGGAACGGCTCAGCCGTCCGATGGGGTCTCCAATGGTCACTCGGTTTGGCCGGGGGGCGCAGGCGGTGGGCCACGACCGGCCCGAGTTCCCCTTCCAGGTGGATGCCGAACTGATCGTTTACGGCATGACCGCCCCCAATGCCCACGTAACCCTCAAGGGAGAACCCGTTCGCATCCAGGAGGATGGGACCTTCACGGTCCGCTTCAGTCTTCCCAACCGCCGTCAGGTGTTGCCGGTGGTCGCCTCGAGCGGCGACGGCGTCGAGCAACGGACCATCGTCCTGGCCGTGGAGCGGAACACCAAGGTGATGGAACCGGTGATCCGCGAGCCGGACACCTAACCGCCGCGCGGAATCTCCGCCCGCGTGGGTCAGCGGAAATCTGCCCCCGTGAAACTCCTCCGCGATCCGGACAACCTACCCGACCGGCTCCGCCACGGCGCAGTCACGATCGGCAATTTCGACGGCGTGCACCTCGGCCACGCCGGAATCGTCGAGCGACTGGTGGCCAAGGCGCGAGAGCTCGGCGGCCCGGCGGTGGTCCTCACCTTCGACCCCCATCCGGCACGGGTCCTCCGGCCGGAGCAGCCTCCGTCTCCGCTCTGTTGGACGCAGCGCAAGGTCCAACTCCTCGGGCAACTCGGCGCGGACGCCGTGATCGCCTATCCCACCGACAAGGCGTTCCTCGGGCTGGACGCGCGGCAGTTCTTCGACCGGATCCTCCGTGGCCGGCTCGAGGCCCGGGCGGTGGTCGAGGGACCCAACTTCTTCTTCGGACGCACCCGGCAGGGAAACATCGACGTGCTGCGCACGCTGTGCAACGAGGCCGGCATCGTCCTGGAAGCGTGCCCGCCCGTCCGGGTCGAAGGCCAGGTCGTCTCCAGCTCCCTCATCCGGACGCTCTTGGCGGAAGGCCGGGTCGACCAGGCGCGACGGATGCTCACCGAGCCGTATCGGATCCGCGGGACGGTCGTGCGCGGGGCGGGGCGCGGAACGCACCTGGGATACCCGACGGCCAACGTGGCCGACGTCGACACGCTGCTGCCGGGCGAAGGGATCTACGCCGGCCGGGCCCGGGTCGAAGGCCGGCTGTGGCCCGCGGCGATCAGCCTCGGCCCCAACCCGACGTTCGATGAAGGCGTCCGCAAGGTGGAAGCCCATCTGATGGACTACGCCGGAGAGCTCTTCTACGACCGCCAGATCGAGGTTGACTTCCTGGCACGACTCCGGGACATTGTACGATTCGACTCGGTCGGCCGGCTCGTCGCGGAAATGGGTCGCGACGTAGCCGCCGCCCGCGAAATCGTCATGGGGTACCGCGAATGACAAGCGGTGCCGGAAGCGAGGAACTCATCCGTGGAATCGTCGCCTCACGCGTCCCCCGCCGGCCCTCCGGCTTCCCCCATCGACTGGCCCCGTTTCGCCGAGCTGATCCGGGCGAACCGGCGGTTCGCGCTCACGTCGCACGTCCGGCCCGATTGCGACGCCGTGGGGAGCGAGCTGGGGATGGCCTTCATCCTCGAACGGTTGGGCAAGGAGGCGAAGATCATCAACCCCTTCGAGGTCCCGCCCAATCTTCGGTTCATCGACCCGGAGGGCAAGCTCCAAAGCTTGGGGAGCGACGGGACCCGGGAGTGGATCGAGTCGATCGACGTGCTGATGGTGCTCGACACGACGGCCTGGGCCCAGTTGGGCGACATGGGCGACGTGGTCCGCACCACCCGGGCCACGAAGATGGTCCTCGATCACCACCCGAGCGGCGACGACCTGGGGGCCGAACTGTTCAAAGACCCCAGCGCCGAGGCCACCGGGCGTCTGGTCGTGGAGGCCGCCGAGCACCTGGGGGTCCAACTCGTCCCGCAGGTCGCCCAGGCCCTGTTCGCCGCAATGGCCACCGACACCGGCTGGTTCCGCTTCAACTCGACCTCCGCCAGGACCTACCAAATGGCGGCCCAGTTGACCGCCGCCGGCGCTAATCCGGCCCGGATCTACAAGGATCTGTACGAAAATGAAACCTTGACCCGCCTGCAACTGGTCGGCCGGGCCATGGCGCGAACCCGCACCGAGCTGGACGGGCGACTGATCCATACCTGGCTTGCGCGCGACGACTTCGACGCCACCGGGGCCCTCCCCCAAGACAGCGAAGACGTGATCAACTTGACCTTGGCGGTGGGCGGAACCGAAGTGGCCGTGATCCTCGTGGAACAGCTTGGCGGGGGATTCAAAATCAGCTTCCGCAGCCGCTTCGACGTGGACTGCCGGCTGGTCGCCGAGCAGTTCGGCGGCGGGGGCCACCGGAACGCGTCGGGGGCGCTGGTGACCGAGCCGTTCGCCGTCGCCCAATCCATGGTCCTTGACGCCGTGCGCGCCGCCATGCAATAATTTCCGGCTGCGTCCCCGAGTGGTCCGTCAAGCCTTCCCTTGTGAGTCGGGTGCCACCGGCGTCGTGAGTTGGGTGCGCCACTGCTGGCTTGTCCAGCAGTGCCGTATGGATTCGCACGAGAATCACTGCTGGACAAGCCAGCAGTGGCACCCTACGCCGGTAACCGAACGATGACGAAACCGAAGTTAACGACTTACTGCACAATGGCTTACGTGAACGCTTGCCCTGCGGCGAGTTGCAGATGGCCCCAGTTCAGCAAGAATCCGGCGCGGACCCCGCCCTTGTACA
>DATKZH010000532.1:0-26958 GCA_035528065.1 Thermoguttaceae bacterium
CTTCTACAGGAAGCGCCGACACCTACCCATCGTAACGTTGAAGCGAGCTGCGTAGTCGTCCGCGGATGCAGCTCGTCGTGCGCCGATGATGCGTGTTCACGGTGTCAGGAGCGCGTTCTTTCCAGTCGATTGTCGATGAACGAGCATTCCCTGCCGGCATTCTGAGGCGCAGCGCTCATGGCGCACGGCCTAGCCTGGGGGATTCCACGGGAAATTGCAGCGGGCAAAAGTCGGTGGACGGGAACACCCCCGCTTCTTTTGAGAAAAGGCTCGCAAGGGCTTTGACGCGCGCCGCTTGCGAGCCTGTCTGCTTTTTCTTGACGTGCGTTTGTTGCGTCTATCGGCCCTCGCCTGGCGTTGCGGCGTGGTTGTCTTTCCGCTCAACGCCGGCCCTCGCTGGGGCGAGGGGGCAGTTGGCGGGGCTGCTCAGATTTCGGACCACTCGCCGGGGATGGGGGCGGGGTAGCGGCCGTCGGCGTCGGGTTGGACGGGGGCGGGGCTGTCGTAGTCGAGGTCGTCGACGTAGTCGCAGAACAGGAAGTCGGAGGCGAGCATCTGGTCCCAGGTGATCACCTGGCCGGAGTGGACGGCGGCCCGGCCCATCACGGCCACCAGGTTCGCCAGGCAGGCGCGACGGGTTTCGTTGTGGGGGCGGTCGTTGCGGATGGCGTCGATGAGCACGTTCCACTCGGCCTGCCAGGGCGTGCAGGGCTCGTCGTCGGCGACCCAATCGATGTTCTCCTTCGCGGTCCGCTGGTCCTTGTACGTGTGGACCGTGGGGGCGTGGATGTTGCCGGAGAACTGGGCGGCCCGCTGGGTGCCGTGGACGTAGGTGGCGAAATCGTTGTAGCACTTGGGGACGTTGCGGTTGGAGACCAGCGCCGTGCTCCCGTCGGCGAAGGTGTATTCCATGGAGTAGGCGTGGTGGTTCTGGCCGCAGTCGCCCGAGTGGGGGACGCACCCGCCCAGGCCGTGCGCGGAGACGGGCCAGGCGTCTTTGAGCCAGCAGCACTCGTCGATCTGGTGGATCAACAGCTCGATCATCAGGCCGGAAGAGGACCACAACAGATGGATCTTCCCGGCGCCGACCTGGTACAGGAGTTCCTTGTCGTCGGGCTTCCGAGGGGGCAGGGTGCCTCCGCCGCCCATCCGAGCCGCCCGGATGAGATGGATTTCGCCCAATTCGCCGTCGCGGATTTTCCGGATCAGTGCCTGGCGCGCGACGCTGTGGCGGCACATCACGCCGGCGGCGATCTTCAGGTTCTTCTTCTCGGCCCTCTCGCCGGCGCGGATCATTCGCTTCAGCCCGCCCGGATCGGGAGCGAAGGACTTCTCCATGAACACGTTGACGCCCTTCTCGACGGCGTAGTCGAGGTGGGTGGGGCGGGGGTAGGCGCGGGTGGTCAAGAGGGCCACGTCGCCGGGTCGGAGGCAGTCGATCGCCTTGCGGTAGGCGTCGAAGCCGACGAACTGCCGCTCGGGCGGGACATCGACCTGTTCGGGGAACTCCTTGCTCAGGGCCTTGTGGGAGCGAGCCACTCGGTCCTCGAACACGTCGGCCATGGCGAAGAGCTTGACCGGCCCGCTGTTGGGAACGGAGAGCGCATTGCCCACCGCTCCGTTGCCCCGGGGACCGCAGCCGATCTGGGCCAGCCGGATCGTGTTGTCCTCGGCGGCGTGGACCGGCGGGACGGCCATCGAGGCCATCGCGGCCCCGGCGGCCGCCTTGCCGCCCAGCGCGACGAACTCCCGGCGCGAGGACTTGCGAGACGAAGTAGGTGACGACTGGACTTCTCGCTCCATGGCGATTCTCCCTTGTGCTTGTGAACGTGGGTTTTGCATCGCTTGGGTTCGGCACGGCCGGTGGAAAGGGGGCGAGTGAGCGGGACGTCCGCTCCCACGGGCATCGAGCCGCAAGAGACCCTCCCTCGGATGCGCCGGAATCAACCGGTCCGGTGCGGACACGCTCCGCTTCCGGCCGTGTGCCCCCCATTCTTCTTGCCGAGGTGGGCGCGTGTCAATGGTTCAGTGCGCCCGCGGACGCAGAACGGTTACGGGGATACGCACGACAGGCACGGTTGTGATGCCAAGGGCAGGGTTCGGAAAAACGAGATGTAGGGGGTTTGGCGGGCCCCGGAGGGGAGTTTGCCCAGGAAGGTCGGACATTTGCTTGCAAGAAATGAGGATCGGGAAAACAATGGGGTTAGGTTGCGGTTTAGCAGACGAAGCACCATCGCTGCTCGACGCGACCCGGCCGACTCGTTTGGGGACCTTGGAAGGCCCGCCCGCCTGCCATGTCCGTTGGAAACAGTCCCCACTTGCGAGGGAGAGAGGCAGGCAAGCCCGGCCGTCGCCGTGTCCCCGGGTCTTATCCGGCTCATCGGGACGCGGTCCTTATCCCAAGGGCAACTTCGTCCCCCGAATAGCGGGACCGCGAAGGCGGAACATGCAGGTCCTCTCCCGCAAGCCGAAACGAGAGTTCGGTGATGAACAACCGGATCGCGGCAGTCGTGATCCGAATGCGATGAGATACGCAAGAAGATGGCCGGACTATCGGACGTTTGCCTTGAAGCCGTGGAACAGAGGTTGCAGCGAGCCGGAATCCGACTCGCGGAGAATACCCCACCGAGATACTCAACCCCCGATGCATGACGACGGCAGCCGGCGCCGACCGGACTCGTCCCCACCCCGAGACGGCGGCCGGCCGCAAGGTTTTCGTGCCCCCCATTTCCCTTCACAGATCCGTTCCGTCCCGTCCCGCGTACAAGCCGGTAGTCGCCAAACCCTCTCCCGCCGGCACAAGCCCGGCGGGGAAGCGTGGACCGGGCGAAAAACGCTGAAGTTGTCTTCCGTCCGCCAACAAGCCCTATCGGAGACGTGCCTTGGAAACGAGAGTCGCCGCAGTGTCCTCCCCTGACGTCAACGACCCAAGTCCCGCGGCTTCGGGTCCCGCCGACCGCGAGGTGCGCTACGAGCATTCGCGGAACATCGCTCCGCTGCTATCGCGGTTGCGGGCCTCGCTCCTGGTCTCCACGTATCAGGCCGGCAAGCTCGTGGTGGTGGGAGCCCGGCAGGACACCCTCTCGCTGGCCTTTCACAACTTCGAGCGACCCATGGGCGTGGCCGCCAAGCGGGGGTCGATCGCGGTGGCCGGGCGGAACCAGGACTGGTTTCTGCGGAACAAGCCGCACATCGCCCCGCGGCTCGATCCCGCCGGCACCTTCGACGCCTGCTACCTCACCCAGTCGTCGCAAATGACCGGCCAGATCCAGGCCCATGAGATGGGCTGGGCCGGGGAAGAGCTGTGGGTGGTCAACACGCTGTTCTCGTGCCTGTCGACGCTGCATCCGAACTACAGCTTCGTGCCTCGCTGGCGGCCCCCGTTCATTTCCAGCCTGGCGCCGGAGGACCGCTGTCACCTGAACGGACTGGCCATGGCCGAAGGGAAGCCGAAGTACGTGACGGCCATGTCCGAGACCGATACGGCCGCCGGCTGGCGGCCCAACAAGGCAAAGACCGGCTGCCTGATCGACGTGGACAGCGGCCGGACGGTGGCCCGGGGGTTTGCCATGCCGCATTCGCCCAGGGTGCATCGAGGAAAGGTCTGGCTGCTGGACTCGGGAAGGGGGCAATTGGTGCGGGTGGACCCGGCCGATGGGCGAGCGGAGACCGTGGCGCAGCTTCCCGGGTACACGCGCGGATTGGCGTTTTGCGATCAGCTTGCGCTGATCGGCCTGTCGAGGATCCGCGAGACCTCGACCTTTGGAGGCGTGCCGATCGCGGAGGACCGCGAGAAGCTGAAGTGCGGCGTGGCCGTCGTCGATCTGGAAACCGGCCGCACGGTCGCGACGCTCGAGTTCAAGTCCGGGGTGGAGGAGATCTTCGACGTGGGCGTGTTGCCGGGCGCGCGGAGCGTGGCGATGCGGGGGCCGTATTCGGCCGTGGACGGGGAGCCGACGATCTGGGCCGTCCCCGAGCCGGGCCGCGAAGTCCCCAAGCTCCGCGGGGCCCCCGGAACATGATCGTCCCGCGCGGCCGCGCGACGCTTCTCCGGCCGCGCGACGTTTACCGCGAACCACACGAATCACTGCAAACTACACGAATCACAGCGAACTACACGAACCACTGCAAACTGCAAGAAGTCCACTGCGAAGTGCAACTTGAGCTGCTCACACTTGAGGTGCTTACGAGGAGACAGAGATGAGGCCATCGTTGTTGAATAGTCGTCGGGGAAGTCTTTCGAGAAAACGCCGCAGAGCGGGCCGGTCCCGGCGGCGATTGGGCACGGCTTCGCTCCGCCTGGAGCCGCTCGAGCAGCGCACGCTGCTCTCCCTGAACCCCGCCATGTTGGCGGACATCCAGGACGGCACGATGTCGTCGTCCCCCAGTGATTTCGTCGAGGTGGGCGAAACGACCTTCTTCGTCGCCTACCACGGCTTCCACGGCACGGAGCTGTGGAAGACCGACGGCACCGTCTCCGGCACGATGATCGTCAAGGACATCTTCCCCGGCAGCGAGCCGTACTATGGCTCCGCCAACGGCCACTCGTATGACGGCTACCGCTACTTCTCGTCCTCCCCTCAAGACCTGACGAACGTGAACGGCAAGCTCTACTTCACGGCCGACGACGGGGAGCACGGCCGGGAGCTGTGGAAGAGCGACGGCACGGAAGACGGCACCGTGATGGTCAAGGACATCGACGACGACTTCACCTACGACCAGTCGTCGCAGACCGACGTCCCCAACGCGTCCGATCCGCAGGAGCTGACCGCGGTCGGCGGCACGCTCTACTTCACGGCCGACGACGGCGTGGGCGGCCGGGAGCTGTGGAAGAGCAACGGCACGCCGGGCGGCACCGTGATGGTGAAGGATATCGATGATGGCTCCACCGGCAGCGTTCCCAATTCGTCCGATCCGCAGGAGCTGACGGCGGTCGGCGGCACGCTCTACTTCACGGCCGACGATGGGGACCACGGCCGCGAGCTGTGGAAGAGCAGCGGCACGGCGGGCGGCACCGTGATGGTCGAAGATATCGACGACGGGTCCACGGCAAGCGTCCCCAACGCGTCCGATCCGCAGCACTTGACCGCGGTCGGCGCCACCCTGTACTTCACGGCCGACGACGGCGCGAGCGGCCGGGAGCTGTGGAAGAGCGGCAGCGCGGGCACCGTGATGGTCGAGGATATCGACGACGACTCCACGGACGGGGTCCCCAACTCCTCCGATCCGCAGAAACTGACCAACGTCGGCGGCACGCTCTACTTCACCGCGTACGACGAGGACCACGGCCGGGAGCTTTGGAAGAGCGACGGCACGCAAGGCGGCACGGCCCTCGTCAAGGACATCATCACGGGCACCAGCACCGACCCCACCTACGGCGAGTTTCCCAACTCGTCGTCCCCGGACGGCCTCACCAACGTGAACGGCACGCTGTTCTTCTCCGCCTATGGCGAAGACGAGGATGGCGAAGACCACGGCCGAGAGCTGTGGAAGAGCAACGGGACGCCGGACGGCACCGTCCTCGTGAAGGACGTCTTTCCGGGCGACTATTTGTACGCTTCCCAGGGCTACTTCCCCAACTCGTCGAATCCGCAGGGCCTGACGAGCGTCGACGGCGCGCTCTACTTCACGGCCGACGACGGCACCAGAGGCCGCGAGCTGTGGAAGAGCAACGGCACGCCCGGCGGGACCGAGCTGGTCGAGGATGTTTACTCCGGGTCCACGGACGGCGCTCCCAACGCGTCCGATCCGCAGAGCCTGACCTACGCAAACGGCAGGCTCTACTTTTCGGCCGCCGACGGAACGCACGGCCGGGAGCTCTGGGTGCTTCCCGTCACGAGCGAAGCGATCGAGGCCGAAGCGCACCTGTCGATCTTCATCAACGGCCAGCCGACCGCCATCCCCATCAACGTCGGCGTCGACTCCCAAGGCAACATCTCCACGATCTACACCGTCGACGCCAACGGCACGCTGAAGATCTCGCCCGTCGGCGACGTGCCGATCCTCGATCCGGTGACCCTCGGCCACTTCTTCGACACGTGGAAGAACAACGCGGGCTTGGCGAACCCGAACCCGAACGCGGTGTTCAACGAGGGGCAGATTCTCACCCACACGACCGACGCCGGCCACATGATCCAGGTGTTCGTCAATGGCCAGGCGAACCGGCAGTTCGAGGAGTACGGCATCCGGGACGGCGACGAGATCGCGATCGTCTACACCTCGAACGAGGTCGTCTCGCTGAACACGAACGTGGGGTCGATCCTGATCGAGCTGTACGAAGATGAAACGCCCCTCACCTTCGACAACTTCCTGAAGTACGTAAACGGCGGGGACTACGTCAACACGTTCTTCCACCGCTCGGCCAACTTGACGTCCGGCCAGAATCGTGTGATCCAGACCGGGGGATTCACCACGCCGACGCTCACCTTCACGAGCCTCCAGGACTTCGACGAGGTGGAGAGCCGTGGATACCTGCAGCACGAGGGCGGTATCTCCAACCTCCGTGCCACGATCGCCATGGCGAGGCTTGGCGTGTCCCCTACACCCGGGGTGGACGCGGAGGACAGTGCCACCAGTCAGTTCTACATCAACGTCGACGACAATGCCATCCTGGACCCGGACCGGGACCCGGACCCGGCCAAGGACAAGCCGGGCTACACGGTTTTCGGCCGCGTGCTCGGCATGAGCGTTGCCGACGCGATTGCGGGCTTGACCAATCAAGACCTGGATGGCAACCAAGGCACCCTCTACGACGACACTCCCTTCACGGCGAGCAGCGAGCTGGTCGTCATCCAATCGATCGGCGGCGAGGGGGATCTGTCGGGCACGTCGTTCAAGGACAAGGACTTCGACGGCGCCCAGGACGACGGGGAGCTCGGCTTGGCGGGCGCCACCGTGTTTGTCGACGCCAACGATAACGGGGTGCTCGACGGGGGAGAGTATTCGACCGTCACCGATTCGCAGGGCGACTGGGAGTTGCGCCTGCCCGCGGGCACGTACGTCATCCGTCAACAGCCGAAGAGTGCCCTTTACCCGAAGACGTCGGACGGCACGGGCAGTCACACCGTCACGGTCCAGATCGGCGGCGGGATCGACGAGCTGGACTTCGCCAACGTCAATAATGCCCCGCCGGTAGCGACGGCCGATGCATACGACGTCGACGAGGACATGCCGCTTTCCAAGAGCGCCGTCGCCGGAGTGCTCAGCAACGATACCGACGAGGAAGGCGACGACCTGACGGCGGTTCTCGTCGAGACCGTGCAGCACGGCACCTTGTCGCTCGCCGCCAACGGCTCTTTCACCTACACGCCGGCCGCCAACTTCAACGGCATCGACAGCTTCACCTACCGGGCGCAGGACCAGTACAGCCAGTCGTCGATTGCCACGGTGGAGATCACGGTCAACCCGGTGGACGACGCGCCGATCGCCGTCAACGACGCGTTCACGCTCCCCGAAGGCGCCCAGGCTCACGAACTCGACGTCATGGGCAACGACAACGAGCCGGACGGCCAGGCCCTGACGATCACCGTGGTCACGCCGGGCTCGCAGGGCGGCACCGTGGCGATCACCACCGGCGGCGCGACCGTCAGCTATACGCCGCTGGCCGGGTTCTCCGGCACGGAGAAGTTCACCTATACCATCGAGGACCCCGACGGGCTGACCGACCAGGCCGAGGTGACCGTCACCGTCGACGACGACGCGAACCAGACGCCGGGCAGCATCTCCGGCTTCGTCTACTGGGACTGCGACAACGACGGCCAGCGCGACGGCGGGGAGTTCGGCATCTACGGGACGCTGGTAAAGCTTACCGGCAAAGACGACGAGAACAACTCGGTCAGCAAGTCCCTGCTCACCAAGGCCGACGGGTCCTACTCCTTCGACGGCCTGGCCCCCGGGACGTACGAGGTCGCCGAGCAGCAGCCCGCCGCGCTCGTCGACGGGAAGGAGACGATCGGCACGTCGGGCGGCACCGTCGGCGCCGACAAGTTCTCCGCGATCGTGCTCAGCGCCAACGAGCACTCCACGGGGAACAACTTCGGCGAGCTGGGGCTGCGCCCCCAGTTCGTCAGCCTGAGCATGTTCCTCGCCTCCACGCCGCCGGTCAACGACTACTTCCCCGAGCTGATGGCGAAGGCCGAAGAGGCGGCCGGCAACACCGACCTGGCCGCCCAGATTCGCGCCGGCATCGACGACGTCGGCGAGAACGACGCCCCGTCGGCCGCCAACGACACGTACAACGTCAACGAGGATCAGAGCCTCACGAAGGACGCGGCCGCCGGTGTGCTCAAGAACGACTCCGATCCGGACGGCGACATGCTGACCGCGTCGATCCAGGGCTTCCCGTCGCACGGCAGCGTCAATCTGAGCGCCAACGGTTCGTTCGTCTACACACCCAACACGAACTACCACGGCACCGACAGCTTCACGTACACGGTGAGCGACGGCTCGCTGGATTCGAGCCCGGCCACGGTCACGATCACCGTCAACTCGGTCAACGACAAGCCCCAGGCGGGCGCTGACGCCTATCCGTTGCCGTCGGGCGGCGGGCTCGACATCGGCGCGGCCGCCGGCGTGCTGGACAACGACAGCGACGTGGACGGCGACGACCTGACCGCCTCGCTCGTGACCACGACGCCCAACGGAACCTTGGTGCTCGACTCCGACGGCTCGTTCACCTACACCCCGAAGGCCGGCTTCCACGGCCAGGACACGTTCATCTATCGGGCCTACGACGGCACCGCGTACTCCACCAACACGACCGTGACGATCACCGTCAACGACGTGCCGGTGGCCAACCCCGACTCCTACACCGTGGATGAGGACGGCACCCTCACGAAGAACGCGGCCGACGGCGTCCGTCACAACGACACGGACGCCGACGGAGACACGCTGACCATCACGGTGGTCGCCCACCCCGCCAACGGCACGTTGACGCCCAGCGCCGACGGCTCCTTTGTGTACAAGCCCAATCTCAACTTCCACGGCCAAGACTCGTTCACCTACAAGGCCAACGACGGCTACGCCAACTCGAACACGGCCACGGTGACGATCACCGTCAACCCGGTGAACGACGCCCCCGTGGCGCACGACGACTACTACACCGCCCAGGAGAACGTGACGCTCAACGTGGACGCCGCAGCCGGCGTTCTCGTCAACGACTCGGACGTCGAGGGGAGCGACTTGAGTCCGGTGATCCTCGACCATCCCGACCACGGCTCGGTGTCGTTGACTGTCACGGGCGACGGCTCCTTCAGCTACACGCCCGACCCCGGCTTCACCGGCACCGACACGTTCACGTACACCGTCAGCGACGGAGAGCTCGATTCAGACCCGGCGACGGTGACGATCATTGTGGTCGCGGCCGACGTTCCCACGACCATCGACGATGAGTACGACGTCGAGGGGGGGGAGACGCTCACCGTCACGGTGGAAGAGGGCCTTCTGGCCAACGACGTCAACGTCGAGGACACGTTCGACGTCGTGGTGGTCGACGACGTCGACCACGGGACCCTGGTCCCGGCCGACGACGGCTCCTTCACCTACACGCCCACCCCGGGCTTCACCGGCACCGACACCTTCACCTACAAGCTCACCGACGGCACCGACGAGTCGAACGTGGCCACGGTCACGATCACGGTGACCGGCGATCTGCCGGGCAACGACGCCCCCGTGGCCGGGGACGACGAGTACACCGTCACCGAGGACGGCGTGCTCGACGTGAACCAGGCGGAGGGCATTCTCCACAACGACTACGACGTCGACGGCAGCCCCGCCACGCCGCTAACGAGCCTCGTGATCACCGAGATCAACTACAACCCGTATGACCCCACCGACGACGAGAAGCTGGTCGATCTCGACTTCGACAACAACGACTTCGAGTTCATCGAGCTGGAGAACGTCGGCGACGAGACGATCGACCTGACCGACGTCCGGTTCACGCAAGGGATCACGTTCAACTTCACCGGCAGCGACGTCACCGAGCTCGGGGCGGGCGCGACCGTCCTGGTCGTCCGCAATCGGGAGGCGTTCGCGGCGAGGTACGGCACGGAGCCGACCGTGGCGGGCGAGTTCTCCGGCAGCCTGAGCAACGAAGGCGAGCGGATCGTGCTGGTGGACGCGGACGGCGCCGTGATCCACGATTTCAGCTACGACGACGAGGACGGCTGGCCCACCGGGGCCGACGGCGAGGACTACACCTTGCAGATCAAGGAAGTCAGCGGCGAGTACAACGACCCGGACAACTGGGAGGCCAGCGCCGGGAAAGGCGGCACGCCCGGCACGGGCACCGGCCAGAGCGTCGACGTGCCCGACGTCCTCCTGATCACCGTGGTCGACGAGCCCACCCACGGCGAGCTGACGGACTTCAACACCGACGACGGCTCGTTCGTCTACACGCCCGAGGCCGACTTCAGCGGCGTCGATACGTTCACCTACCGGCTCAGCGACGGCGATCAGGAGTCGAACCTCGCCACGGTGACGATCACCGTCCAGGGCGTCAACGACGCGCCGGTCGGCCAGGCGGACGAGTACGACGCCGTCGAGGACCAGACGCTCGAGGTGAGCGCCCAAAAGGGCGTGCTGGCCAACGACTCCGACGACGACGGGAGCCCGGCTTCGGCGCTCACCAGCCTGGTGATCACCGAGATCAACTACCATCCGTACGACGTCACGCCGGAAGAGCAGGAGAGCGATCCCGGTTTGGACCGGGACGACTTCGAGTTCATCGAGCTGGAGAACGTCGGCGACGAGACGATCGACTTGACGGGCGTCGAGTTCACCCAAGGGATCGCGTTCAACTTCAGCGACGGCGACGTCACGGAGCTCGCCCCCGGCGAGACCGTCCTCGTGGTGGCGAACCGGGAGGCCTTCGAGCTGCGGTACGAGACCGGGCTGAACGTGGCGGGTGAGTTCGGCTCCGACCAGCTCAGCAACAACGGCGAGACGATCGTGCTCGTCGATGCGGCCGGCAGCACGATTCACGAGTTCACCTACGACGACGCGGGCGGCTGGCCCGCCGCGGCCGACGGCGCCGGGAGCACCTTGCAGATCAAGAGCGCGAGCGGCAACTACAACGACCCGACCAACTGGGAGGCCAGCCAGCAGCAGGGCGGCACGCCCGGCACGGGCACGGGCCAGAGCGTCGAGGTGCCCGCCGAGCGCACGGCCGTGTTGGTGACCGGGCCCTCCCACGCCGCCGCCGACGCATTCCAGCTCAACCCCGACGGCTCCTTCACCTACACGCCCGAAGAGAACTGGAGCGGTCCCGACGAGTTCACCTACAAGGCGAGCGACGGCGTGCTGGAGTCGGAGTTGATCACGGTGACGATCCACGTCGTATCGACCAACGACGCCCCGGAAGCGGTGGCGGACGAGTACGACGTCGACGAGGACGAGACGCTCGCGCGCAACGAGACCCAGGGCGTGCTGTGGAACGACTTCGACATCGACGACAGTCCGGCCACCCCGCTCACGAGCCTCGTCATCACCGAGATCAACTACAACCCGTACAATCCGACCGACGACGAACGGGCCGTCGACTCAACCCTCCAAAGCAGCGATTTCCAGTTCATCGAGCTGGAGAACGTCGGCCACCAGACGATCGACCTGACCGGCGTCCAGTTCACCGAAGGGATCACGTTCAACTTCACCGGCAGCGACGTGCTCCAGCTCGCGCCGGGCGCCACCGTGCTCGTGGTGAGCAACCCGTCGGCGTTCGAGATCCGCTACGGCGACGAGCTCAACGTGGCGGGTGAGTTCACCGGCCTCCTCAGCACCGGCGGCGAGACGATCCGCCTGGCCGACGACGACGCCACGATCCAGGAGTTCGCCTACGACGACGGCGGCGTCTGGCCTTCCCAGGCCGACGGCGAGGGGAGCACGCTGGAAGTGCTCGACGTGGAGGCCGACTACAACGAGCCGACCAGCTGGAAAGCCAGCGCGGACGATGGCGGCACACCCGGCATCGGCACGGGTCAGACCGTCGCCGTGCCCGTCGTGTTCACGGCCGTGTTGGTGGCCGGGCCGTCCCATGCCGCCGCCGACGCATTCCAGCTCAACCCCGACGGCTCCTTCACCTACACGCCCGAGGA
Organism: Thermoguttaceae bacterium; assembly: GCA_035528065.1. GTDB lineage: Bacteria > Planctomycetota > Planctomycetia > Pirellulales > Thermoguttaceae > DATKZH01. The sequence goes on from DATKZH010000532.1 coordinate 12,090, forward strand.
GAACTGGAACGGGCCCGACGAGTTCACCTATAAGGCGAGCGACGGCGCGATGGAGTCCGAAGTGACGACCGTCAAGATCAACGTGAAGCCTGTCAACGACGCCCCGACCACGGGCGAGCCGGAAACGTACGAGGTCGACGAAGACGGGTTGCTCGACATCGGAGAAGCCGAAGGCCTGTTGCCCAACGACATCGACGTCGACGGCACTCCCGTCACGCCGCTTACGAGCCTAAGGATCACCGAGATCCACTACAACCCGACCGCCGACGACACTTACACCAGCCAACAGCTCGAGTTCATCGAGCTTCAGAACATCGGCGACGAGACGATCAACCTGGCAGGCGTCCAGTTCACCCAAGGGATCACGTTCGACTTCAGCGGCAGCGCGGTCACCCAGCTCGCGCCGGATGCGACCGTCCTCGTCGTGGCCAACCTGACGGCGTTCGAGGCGCGGTACGACACCGGGCTGAACGTGGCGGGCGAGTTCACCGGCAACCTGGACGACGACGGCGCACAGATTACGCTCAAGAACGCCGCCGACGAGACGATCCTCGACTTCACCTACGACGACGCGGCCCCCTGGCCCACTGAAGCCGACGGCGGCGGAAAGAGCCTCGAAGTCGTCGGCGTGACCGGCGACTACAACAGCTCGGCCAACTGGCTTCCCAGCGACGACGCGGGCGGCACGCCCGGCGACGCGCCGGCGAGCACCGTCGATCTGGACAAGATCGTGGCCGTCCCGGGCACCGACCCCGAGCACGGCACGTTGGACCTCAGAATCGACGGCTCGTTCACCTACACGCCTGAGCAGGACTTCTACGGCATCGACAAGTTCACCTACCGGGCCAGCGACGGCTCGGCCAAGTCGGACCTGATCACCGTGACCATCACGGTCAAGCCGATCAACGACGCCCCCGTGGCCAACGGCGACCCCTACACGATGCCCCAAGGCGCCACCGAGCTTGTGGTGCCCGTCGGCGAGGGGGTGCTGGCCAACGACTCCGACGTCGATGACACGCCCTCCACCCCCTTCAACAGCCTCGTCGTCACCGAGATCAACTACAACCCCCACGCCCCCACGACCGAGGAACTGGCGGTCGACTCGGCACTGACGAACCTCGACTTCCAGTTCATCGAGCTGCAGAACGTGGGCGACGGGACAATCGACCTCTCCGACGTCTACTTCGCCCAGGGCGTCGACTTCACCTTCGCCGCCGGGACGGAGCTGGACCCGGGCGAGACCGTGCTGGTCGTGAGCAACGCCGAGAAGTTCGCCATCCGCTACCCCGGGGTCGCCAACATCGCGGGCAAGTTCACCCCGGGCGAGCTGAGCGACGACGGCGAGATGATCGAGCTGAAGGACGCGGCGGACAACACGATCCAGGAGTTCACCTACGACGACGAGGGCGACTGGCCCGCTGAAGCCGACGGCGGCGGAAAGACCCTCGAAGTCCTCAACGTGATCGGCGACTATAGCGACCCGGCCAACTGGCAGGCCAGCGACGACGAGGGCGGCACGCCCGGTACGAGCACCACCGCGGCCGTCGACCACCTGATGGCGCTTCTGGTGGATGAGCCCGAGTACGGCACCCTGGAGCTCAACCCCGACGGCTCCTTCACCTACACGCCCGGCGGCAGCTTCACCGGCACCGACAGCTTCACCTACAAGGCGAGCGACGGCGTGGATGAATCGGAGACGGTGACCGTGACGATCCAGGAGGATTCAACCGGGCCATGAGCCGGCGGGTCGTTAGGTGCGGATGACGGGGAGACAAGGTGGCGAGTGGCAAGTGACACTCGTTTAACCGCAAGCCGAAGGCGTGCGCGTTGACCCCGTCACCGTGTCACCCTGTCATCTTCCTAGCCGCGCGCCTGCCCGCTCAGAATCGGTAGTCCAGCCCGAAGTTCAGCCCCTGGGCCCAGTAGTCGGTGGTGACCCAGGAAAACGCAGGGCGCGGCTCCCCGACCAGATTCCCTCCGCGGAACTGCGACTGGTTGACGTCCAGGTCGATTTGATCGCCGGGTCGGGCCACCTTGCTCCAGTAGATGAACGTGTAGCCGACCGTGGCCCGCAGGTTGCAGGTGACGTCGTAGCCCAGCGTCACCCCCAATTCCGGAATCACGGCGAAATGATCCTGCTCGTAGCTTCCGATGTTGGTCGGCAGGGCCAGAAGGCCTCCCGGACTGGGATCCGGGTCGAAACCGGGAACCGTGGTGACCGTCCGCCCGTGGATCGCCACCTGCGAGTGCGTCCTGCCCAGCCCCAGCTTCATCAACATCTCCAGCGACCAGCGGCATAGGCGCTCCTCGAAGACCACGCCCAACTCGGCACCGTGAAACTCGTTCATCGCGTCGAACCGATCGAACAGATCGATCTCCGTTCCGGCCACGATGCCCTGCTGGTTCCGCGACACCGTCGACTCCTCGATCAGCAAACCGTCCTCCAGCCGGGCGAACTGATAGCCGATCAGAAAATCCAGCCGGCCCGCGCACTGCTGGGAGAGGACTCGCCGGAACAGAATTTCCGCTTCCCTAAACGACGTCGTCGACTCCACCAGGATCGACCCCTCCACGATTGGCCCGGCCGCGGCGTCTTCAAACGCGATCAGACGAGCATCCTGCTCGCCCGTTTGGACGTTGAAAAACGGACGGGCAAGAATCGGGTCTCCCAGGCTCGATGCCTCAAACCGATCGGTCTGGTCGCCCAGAAACAGGTAGCTCGCCTGCAACCCGAACTGGCATGGCCGAAACCAGTAGCCCAAGGTGAAACGGCCGCCGGAGCGTGTGTCCGTGTTCAAGGCGTCGTCGCCGAACAGGATGCTCGTGTCCTGCCCGAGCACGCCGGCGTCGTTTCGGTCGGTGCCGAAGGGGCTGGTCGTCACCAACGGGGGGACGTCCGCGCCCTGCGTCCACCACAGCAGATACTCGCCGCGAAACCACAAGCGGTCTTTCCAGGCGGACCAGACCGGAAGAACGCACCCTCCTTGACCGCAGCCGGACCAGTAGTCGCCGGGCCAATAGCACGCGCCCATGGGACCGTCGCACCCCCCCCGGGGACTGTCGCAGTAGCCCACGGCGCCGTCACAGCCGCCCATGGGGTCGCCGCAGGCGCAGGACGCGTCGGGATCGGAGCCCCCGATTCCGGGCGGGTATGCCGGCTCGGGCTCTGCCTCGACAAACACCGGTTGGCCACCGCCGGCCAACTCGCTGTGGTGCGCTACCTGGACGACCTCCGTGCCACCGACCGATCGATCGCACTTGCCCACCGACGGACACGAGGAGCCCTCCGCTTGATTCTGCGGGCGATCCGGAGAGGCGGCCTCGGACGCGGGCCGGGCAACGGGCAGCGAGTGGACCGCTTGGACCACACTCTCTTTCGGCTGGGGCCGGCGCGACGACCATTGCAGGGCACTCTGCGCGCTAGCGGGCGACGCGACGGTCGCCAGCAGAAGGATGGGGAGCCATGCTGGAATCCCGGTTGCTACAGTAGATGCCGGGCTGCACGTTGGGCGAGGCAAGGAGAGAGCTTCTGGCGTCATCGATTCGACTCAGTGGCATATTGCGCCCCCCTGCGCAATGTGATCGTGGGCCTTCCGGCCATGTGCAGTTGCTATGTTCGGCCACGGCCTGCGGAAAACCTTAGATATTCTTCAACCGGAATTCCCTGCCTATGTTGCTCAGACCCGCAGGTCTATCGTTCATGCCTCCAATGAGTCGTGGTTCCACGAATCGACCCCGACAAACACCTCTGTCGTGGGTGCCATCTACCTCCGTAAAGGGTATTTATCCGGGTCTTGTCCGCCTCGCGGCCCATAATTTCGGGATACTTCGTTTCTCGTTGTCAGGATTGACTTTCGTCCGGCGGAGTATTAGTAGAGGCTTGTGCATGGAGTCGTTTTCGTGCGGCAAGGATTGCCCATGTCATGGGGCGCAGGAGGCAAGATGAGAAGAGTTGCAGCGGTTGCTATTCTGGGATTACTGCTTTTGGCGGGTGGGCGTGGTCTCTACGCAGCCCCCGTGCTCCAGCTTTACCTCGAAGGTGGGGTTTACGATCAGGCCACCAACTCGTGGGTGATGGCACCGCCCGGATCTTCCAGCGGGAAGCCATTTCGGCTCTGGGCTGTCGGAAACGTCAGCGGCCCGGGCGCGAACGGGGCGATCGAGAACGTCCGGCTGGCGATTGCCTATCGCCAAGAGGACCTGGGGCTGGCCATCTCCTTCAAGCCCGCCCAGGTGGGCGGACAGGGCCTGGGATGGTTCCACGGCTTTGTGGACCCCTCCCTTCCCGCCGTGCCCGTGCGGAACACGACGGTTCGGACGAGCCTTGGCGTGGTGACGATTGGGCCGGAGGGCGTTGTCACCGACGGCGCCACACCGGTCCTGGAGGATGGGACTCCCCTTCCCGCCGACGGCCTGTTTGGGCCGGGGACCGTTTGGGAGGAGTTCTCGCTCGGCGACTTCCGGTTGAACGATTCGCCCGTAGGCGATTTTTCCGGCCCTTTCCCCACGGAGCTGGCCCTCGGTGCCGGTCAGATCAACGTCTACGAGGTTTCGGTTTTGGGTGGGACCGGGGCCACGCTGCACTTTCAGTTGTACGGCGCGACCGGTGGCCCGGAGAAGATCGCCGCTCACGCAAGCGAGCCGGACGTCGAGGTGCTCCTGGCCCCCGAGCCGTCCACGTTCTTCGTCTGGTGTCTTCTGGGGCTCACGTTTGCCGGCTGGGGCTGCATGTACCAGTACCTGTCTCATTGGCGCAAGTTGGAGGCCGAGAAGCTTGCGATGGCCATCGTCCCCGCCGACAGCTACGGCAGGCCGGTCCGGGAGCCAGCCGGCGAGTCTTTCCGGCCGGCGCATGGTGAGCCTCACTCGCTCGAGTTGCCCACGTGGGACGAGGGCATCTATTGAGCCCTTGGTGGCCAGCGCACGGGCGTCGGACGCCTTCTTCCGGGGAATCCGGGCTCCCCGTTGATCGCCCTTCGCACGGTGGCCAGGCACGGCTCCATGGGAGCGACCTGACAAGACCTCTCTCGCGTGACCGGATAATACCCACCGTCAACACGAGCTTGCCGCGTGGGGTTGCTCGGCCGGTCGCCCGGCGGTCCTTCGATAGACCACTTCGAAGCTGGTGGCGCCGACGGTGAGCCGATCCCCCGGCAGCAGGCGGGCCGAGCGGACCGACTCGCCGTTGACGAACGTGCCGTGTCGCGAGCCGACGTCCCGGACCACCAGGGTCCCGTCCACCTGATCGATCTCACAGTGGCGACGGCTGGCCCAACGATCGTCGACCTGGACCTCGGCGTCGGGATCTCGGCCGATCATTGCCGGGAAGCGTTTCACGACGATCCTGCGTTTCGGCGTCCACGGACTCTGGCTGACGAGCTTGACTCTCATCTTCATCCTCGTGGAGGTCCCCTATCGGATCGCGTGGACACAGCGATTCCGGGGAGAACCATGCGGCGGGGTAAGCGAAGGAGGGTGCCGTAGGCTAGGCAAAGGAGGGAATGACTTCCGTCTGATTGACGATTTGCGTTACCCCTTCCAGCTCAGCAACCGCCTCCTGGGCAAGCTGCTTCTGGTAGTAGCTGGGCAAACGGCCTCGCAGGAAGAGCACGCCGCCGTCGCACTCACAGGACACGTTTCTCACGGTCACGTAAGGGCTTCTCTCGAGGCACTCTTGGGCCAGCGTCGTTACGTCGGGGGAAGGGAAACGGCAGTTGCGATCCATCTTCAAAGACATCCAAACTCACTCGCTCGGTAACTCGGTCTCGTCTCGGCTCAACGTAGGGACCCCCTCCTCAGCCACCATGATTGGCCGTCCGAAGGGGGTGTTAAAAACCAGGAGGGAGGCGATCCAGACGGGATAGCTGCCCACACACGGCAAGGAAGGCTGCCCCGGCCGACCTAGTGAGCAGCTTGAACGGATCAATGATAGCGATTTGGTCGCGTCTGTCAACGCCTCCGCTCAAGCCGCGTCCGGAAATTTTTTTGAGAGGCGGGGTTTTCCCCCGGACTTGCCGACCGTTGCCGTCTGCCGGAAGAGCGGCGAATTGGCCCGGTCTCAGGCCCTATTCCGTCTCAGGCCCTATCGAACGGCCTCCAGCAAGACGGCGTCGAGGCCGGCGTAGCACCCGGCGGACGCGGGATTCCGATCCACGGCCTCCAGCCGAAGCACGTTCGCCTCGGCGGTCACGTCCACCGGTCCCAACTCGACCGACCGGGCGTCGATCTTCGGCGAGTAGGTATCCACGGGCCGGCCGAGGGGCGCGCCGTTGAAGCTGGCGCGAAGGACGCCGTAATCCCGGGAGGTGACCAGCCGCACCTTCAACACGTAGCGGCCCGGCTCGATCGAAGCGGGAAGCGCCAGATCGATCGAGTCTCCTTTCTCCCGCAGCCGAACGAAGAGCAGCCGCCCCCCGGAAAGCGGCGGAAACGACGCGATGCCGACCTCCTGCTTCGTGACGGATACCTCCTCGCTTCTGGCGTGGATCCCGAGATCTTCGCCCTCCAAGGCCCCTCGGAGGCGAAATGGACTGGGCCAGTTGCCGATCCATCCGGCCGGGCTCCTGCTATGGCCATGCACGGAATAGACGTCGAACGCGTCCGGGTTGAATGTCCCGGGATGCGCGTAGCGGTACGCTTGCCCCCACGGATCCAACGGTAGCGCGTTGACGTACGGCCAATTGCCGGTCGCTGTCGAGAGTCGCGCGGGACGCGCGAGAAGCTCGGCGAGGCCGCTCGGGTACTCGCCCGTATCGAGCCGGAATCGCCGGATCGCGGCGTCGAGGCCGGCGACCGTCTGCTTCGCCCGATCGACCATCTCCGCGAAGCGCTTCTCCTCGTCGGCAAGGTAACGCTGCATCTGGCCGTAGAGGTCGTCCCAGGGGAACCGGCGCAGGGAGACGCCGTCCAGGCGGCAGTTCAAGCCGGGCTCGTCGGAATCCTCCGCCCGGGCGAGCGGGTTCGATCCCACGCACTCGAAGCGAAACACGTAGTCGCCGGGCACGAGTTGGTGGATTCCGACCTTCTTCTCGAACCACGTTCCGTAGAGGAAGTTCTCGGGCCGGTTTTCCTTCCAGGCCAGGTAGGGGTCGTAGAAATCCATGGCCCGATCCAGAAGGATTTCTCCGGCGGGCCCGTCGAGCGTGACCTTCCATACGCCGCCGGTTCGGTAGAGGCACTGGAAGACCGAGATCGAGTACTTGCCCTCTTCCTCGACGCGGCAGGGCACCTCGAACCACCCGCCCACGCCCGCGTTGTCCACGTACAGCCCGCGCTTCAGATTGCAGACCCGATTGCTGTTGCGCCGGGCGGTCACCTCCGGCGAGGTCTCGATCCGGTCGGCCATCTCGGAGGTTTCGAGGAAGATCTCCTCATTGACCCGCTCCTCGACGGGCGGGAAGCGGTCGAACGGCCGGGCGATCGTCTTCTGGTACCAGAACGCCACCGACGAGCAGAAGTCGGGCCGGTACTTGAAGTCGTAGAGCTTTCGCTCGCCGGTCTCCGGGTCCGTCACCTGGGCGAAGCTCCGCCGCTCGATGTCCACCTTGAGCGATTTGCGAAACGTCACCGGGGCCTGCACGTGCCACCGGTAGGCGGTGAACCGGCAGTCTTCGCCGTTGGGCTCCTTGATCGTCACGCCCGTGTTGGCATTGGTGAACAGACGCAGGTTCCAGGCGTCGTTGAAGAAGTCTTCGCAGCCGGTGCCCACGATGGACGGCTCGGCCTCGCCGTCGACGTAGAACCGGTCGTCCGACTCCCCGAACCAGCTCCCGTAGCTGCACTGGATCGAGAAGACCGTCCCCGCGTAGTGCCCCTCGCCCTGCCCCTCGAAAATCACGTACGGCGAAAACGGCTTGGCGGGAAACTCCTGTCGGTAGCGGGCGTGAAAGTAGAGCGCGTCGTCGGGCAGGCGGGGCAGCTCCATCCAATCGAACTGCCAGTAGACGGTAAGCTGGTTCTCCCCCTCGTTGGTGACTTCGATCCGCGCCTCTTTGCGGAAGGGCATCCGCCAGTAGCAGTTCAGGGCCCGGCCGTACGACGTCACCTGGATCGGCAGCGTATTCACGTCCGCCCGCATCCCGTTTCCGGCGGCGAAGAAGTCGCCGATCGGCGTCTCGACGGAGGGAACCTTGGCCCCGTCCCAGTAGATCCTGAGGACCAGCGTGCGGGGCCAGCGGCGGTCGCGCCCGGCGATGGTGAACCACATGTGGCGGATCTCGCCCGGCCCGGGAAGCGTCGTCAGCTCCATGGTCTCGCCGGGCCCGACGTGGTAGGCGTCGGCGTTCGATTCCGGGTCGAACAGCCCGCTCGAAGCGCGGCGGGTCCGCCCCTCGATGGATCGCGTGATTTCGGCGAGCGGATCGGCGTGGACGGCCGCCGCCACGCAGAGAACGGCCGCAATCAGAACGCACAGGGCGACGTTACGCATGACGGTTACCTCCCTCCGAGAACGTGGTCGCTCGACGGGCCGGCCGCCCCGAGCTTGCCGCAGGGGCCGGCCACGGTCACGCGTCGATTGTGGCCCAACGAGACCGGAAAAACAAGCGCTCGCGAGGTCGAACCTCGCCGGGTGACTCGTGGCGACCCGGGAGTTGGAGTTGGGGCCACTGCCGACTAGAATGGGCAAAGTAGCAGGCACACGCCGTACGCCGTACGCTCGGCGAGCAGAACGCCGCAGAGTCGTCTGCACGCGTCGTTGGTCTGACCTGAACATGGCATCCGCTGACGGCACACGGCGTGTGCCTGCTGCTTTCATCGAACGCCGTGAACGGTTACGCAGGAATAAGGTCCGTCTCACCAGAACGATGAGGTGCGAAGACGCACTCGCCGTACGCCCCGAAAGGCCCCACGCGATGCAACAAGCGATCACGATCCAACTAGCGATCACTCGGTCCTGCCCGATCATTTGCCTGCTTCTCCTTGCACGCCCGTACGCCGCATTTCCCGCCGAGGACGCGTCGCCCGGCGCGGAGCGGTCGTACGACGTCGTCGTCTACGGAGGCACGTCCGCCGGCGTCGCCGCCGCAGTGCAGGCGGCCCGGATGGGCAAGTCGGTCGTGGTCGTTTCGCCCGATGAGCATCTGGGCGGCCTCTCCAGCGGCGGGTTGGGCTGGACCGACTCCGGGCGCAAGGAAGTCGTCGGAGGCATCGCCCGCGAGTTCTACCAGCGGATCAAGCAGCACTACGACCGGCCGGAAGCCTGGATTCACCAGAAGCCCCAGGATTACTCGCGCTATCGCCCGGACGAGGACGCGATGTGGGTGTTCGAGCCCCACGTGGCCGAGGCGGCGTTCGAGCGGCTCGTGGCCGAGCACGGCGTCCGCGTCGACCGCGACCAGTGGCTCGATCGCTCCCGCGGCGTGCGCAAAGACGGGACTCGCCTCGTCTCGATCACCACGCTCCGCGGCAAGACCTATCGCGGCCGGACGTTCATCGACGCCACCTACGAGGGCGACCTGATGGCCGCCGCGGGCGTCTCGTACAAGGTCGGGCGCGAGTCGAACGCGGAATTCGGCGAAACGCTCAACGCCGTGCAAACCGAAAACGCCGTGTACCATCAGTTTCTCCAGCCCGTCGATCCGTACGTCGTGCCCGGCGATCCGTCCAGCGGCCTTTTGCCCCGGATCCACGCCGGGCCGCCGGGAGAGGAAGGGGCGGGCGACCATCGCGTCCAGGCGTACTGCTTCCGTATGTGCCTCACGACGGTGCCGGAGAACCGCGTGCCGTTTGCCAAGCCGCTGGGCTACGATCCCCTCCAATACGAGCTTCTGGCCCGCTACCTGCAAACCGGGGGGGACGACGTGTTCCGCAAGTTCGACCCGGCCCCGAACGGGAAGACCGACACCAACAATCACGGCGCGTTCTCGACGGACAACATCGGGATGAACTACGACTATCCCGAGGCCTCCTACGAGCGGCGCCGCGAGATCATCGCGGAGCACGAGGCGTATCAGCAGGGCCTGATGTATTTCCTGGCCAACGATCCCCGCGTCCCGGAAGCGATTCGCACGGAAATGAGCCGCTGGGGCCTGGCCCAAGACGAGTTCCCCGACAACGGCCACTGGCCGCACCAGATCTACGTGCGCGAGGCCCGGCGCATGGCCGGCGAGTTCGTCATGACGGAATTGCACCTCACGGGCGTCAAGCCGACGCCCGACCCGATCGGCATGGGCTCGTACAACATGGACTCGCACAACGTGCAGCGATACGTCGACGCCGACGGCCACGCCCGCAACGAGGGCGACGTCCAGATCAGCCCCGGCGGTCCCTATCCGGTGAGCTACCGGGCGATCACCCCGAAGGCGTCGGAGTGCGAGAACCTGCTGGTGCCGGTCTGCCTGTCGGCCTCCCACATCGCCTACGGCTCCATCCGCATGGAGCCGGTGTTCATGATCCTCGGGCAGTCGGCCGCCACGGCGGCCTGCCAGGCCATCGACGAAGGCGCGGCCGTGCAGGCGATCGACGTGGAAGCCCTGCGCAAACGGCTCCTGGCCGACGGGCAGGTTCTCGATTGGACGGACCCGCGCGCCTCGCGGCGGATCACCCTGGCGTCGCTCCCGGGCATCGTGGTCGACGACCAACAGGCGGAGCTGACCGGCGAGTGGCCCGCCAGCAGTGCCCTCGGCGAGTTCGTCCAGTTCGGATACCGGCACGACGGCAACGCGGAGAAAGGCGAGAAGCAGGCCGTGTTTCGCCCCACACTCCCCGAAGCGGGGCGCTACGAGGTCCGCGTGGCCTATTCGCCGAACCCCAACCGGGCCACGAACGTGCCCATCTCGATCGTCGCCGCCGATGGGACCACGAAAACCACCCTGAACGAGCGAGAGCCGGCCACGGACGGACCGTTCGTCTCGCTGGGCACCTATCGCTTTGCGGCGAGCGACCAGGGCTGCGTGGTGATCGCCAACGAAGGGACCGACGGCTACGTGGTCGTCGACGCGGTGCAATTCCTGCCCGCGAATTGACAGACATAAGGACGAAACGTAGAAGTTCGTTGACCCTATTTACTCAGTGGCACCAATACCTTGCCGTTGCTTCGCTGGGCGTCATTTTGTCGCAATGCGAATGAACGCATTGGCGAGTTACCCTTCTGTTTCTTTCGTGGGGGTGGGCCATGCAGGTCCTTGAAGCCGGCGACGGAGTGACCCAACTGCGGTTCCTGCCGGACGGGCGACGATTGCTGGCCGCCGTGGCGTTCGCAGACGGTCAGGCGGGGATCGACGTCTGGACGCTGCCGCAAGGTGACCGCGTACGGCTGCCGCTTCCCACGCCCGGCAAGTGGGCCGACGTCAACGCGGTGGCGATCCACCCGAGCGGCGAGTCGTGCTACGTCGCTTGGGACGGCCGCCTTCTCTCGTTCCGCACGGCCGACGGCGCCCCGCTGCCCGTGCCCGACGTCGCGGCCCATCAGGTCGTCGTCTCGCCGAGCGGCGATCGACTGGTGGTCGCCCGCTTCCACTACGGCAACCACGATATCTGCGCGCTCGAGACCAACGCCGAGAGCAGCCGGGTGATCTGGCACGCGACGTCGACGCAGTCTGTTCACCACCTGGCCGGATTCCTCCCCGACGGCGAGCGACTGGTCACGGTCGACGATTCGGCCGTTCGCATCCGGGCGTTTGCCGACAACAAGGAGCTGGCGGCGACTCGCTTTCCGGCCAACTCCGTCAGCCACCCGCTGCTGTCGCCGGACGGACAGCACCTGGGAGTGAGCGGATACACCAGCATGTACGTGTATGAGACCGCCCAGCTCGGCAAGCCGCGGCGGATCAGCGGCTCGCAAGCCTTCGGCAACTTCATCTCCTTCGCGTTCCACCCGGACGGGCGCGCGTTGGCCGTCATCCATGGCGGGCCGACGCTGGTCAAGATGTATGACCTCAAGACCCTGAAAGTCGCCCACAAGCTGAACTGGCGCCTCGGCCCCCTCCAGTGCGTCACCTTCAGCCCCGACGGCTCGCTCGGTGCGGCCGGCAGCCAAGACGGCAGGATCGTCCTGTGGGACGTCGACCCGTGAATCGCGAGGGACCGGTGAAACGCGAGCGCCATTGCCCCCGCCCCCACCTCCAAGAAGTGCCCTTCACCCGCCCTTTTTGCCCGAACCCGGCGGGCGTGAGTTGTGTCATCCGTGCGTCGGTTCGAGCCGCGAAGCAACGGAGCCCCCAATGTCCGAATCTCCCCATCCCCTCCATCGCGATGAATTCCCCCGCTCCAACGCCTACGACTCCGACTGGGTGCTGGACTGCCAGATGGGGCCCAACGCCCTGTGGCTCGTCGAGTGGCTCACCGAGCGCATGGACCTGAAGCCGGGCATGCGGGTGCTCGACCTGGGCTGCGGCAAGGCCCTGACCAGCGTGTTCCTCGCGCGGGAGTTCGGCGTGCAGGTGTGGGCGGCCGATCTCTGGACGCCCCCCGACGGCAACTGGGAGCGGATTCGGACCGCGGGCGTGGAGGATCGCGTGTTCCCCCTTCAGGCCGAAGCCCACGCCCTGCCGCTGGCCAAGGAGTTCTTCGACGCGGTGGTCAGCGTCGACGCCTACGAGTACTTCGGCACCGACGAGCTCTACCTCGCCTACCTCACCCGCTTCGTGCGCCCGCGCGGCACGCTCGGCGTCGTCGTGCCCGGGCTGATGCAGCCGATCGAGGGCGGCGTGCCGGAGCATTTGACGCAGCCGCAGTCCAACGGCGCGTCGTTCTGGAACGACGAGTGCATCTGCTTCCTCACGGCCGACCGCTGGCGGGCGCTGTGGCAGCGGTCCAACCGTGTCGACGTGGCCGTTGTCGACACGCTCCCCGACGGCTGGAAGCTGTGGCGCGACTTCGAGGTCGCCGTAGAGAGCGCCGGCAAGAGCCACTTCCCGTCGGTCGCGGAGACGCTCGACAACGACGCGGGCCGCTACCTCGGGTTCGTCCGCCTCGTCGCCACCCGGCGCGATGAGGCCAGCGCTGTGAACCTGTACGAGCCGTCGCTCTTGGCGCGATTCCAGGGAAACGAGCAAGAGTTGGTGGCAGGCACCCAATCTCGCAACCGTTCCGCCGAATGAAGCGACTTCAGGTGTAATGCAGGAAGAGGGGAAAGGTAGGGGATGGAAAAGCCGCAATGATGTGATTTCCGGTCGTCAAGCCTGCAATTCCTCGAGCTCCCCTTTTCTTCTTTCCATGTTCTCACACCCCGCTCCAAACACGTGAACAGCCACTCGCTTCCGGGCCTACTCGCCCGGCTCCCAAAGCCGCGGCAGCGAGCCGCGGGAGTGGCGCTCGATGACCGGGGCGTCGGTGAGCTTGTAGGGGAGGCTGGAGACGTAGCCGGGGATGCCTTGGGCGATGTCGCCCACCTCGACCAGGAAGGCGTCGGGGATCTTGCCGCCGAGCACCGCTTCGTAGTGGTCGTCGACCTTGCTCATCAGGAGGTGGTACCACATCAGGTCACGCCACGCCTCGTCGTCGCTGTAGACGTACCATGTGCGGACGATCTGGACCTTGGCCTCGCTTTCGATCTTGGCGCGGAAGATGGTCCGCCCCGGTTGCCGCTCGTGGCTCACGTCGCTGATCTGCGTGATCGGCCGGCCGTCGAACACGTGGGCGACCCACATCAGGAAGTCCATGTATTGGATCTCGCTGAAGTTCGAGTGGCAGTAGTTGGGGATCAGCTCGATGGTCATCGGGCGCTTGAGCCGCTCCTGCATCAGGCTCACGTTGAACATCTTGTAGCCGTCTTCGTTGGTGGCCCCGAGGTAGAAGACGGGCACGCTCACCTGCTCCTGGAAGAAGGCGTGGTGGAAGGAGAGGTGCCACTGGATGCGCTCGGTGTCGTAGATGCTTTCGTTGCCCATGATGATCACCGAGGCGACGCGGGGGTCGATCGCCGCGGCGACCGTGGCGCTGCGGCCCCGCTTGGAGTGCCCGCCGACGACGGCCTGGAGGTCGTCGAGCCCGAGGAACTCCTGAAACGCGTTCATCGCCTGGATGTACGAGACGGCCAGTTGGCAGTTCATGTTGTAGTAGTTCTGGCCGGTCTCCTTGCGGAGCTTGGTGAGGATGCGCATGTCGCCCTCGATGGCGGTGCCGTCGGGGTATTCGCCGGGGTTCGACATGACCATGGTGGGGTAGCCGGTGCGGGCGGCGATCGGCTCGCCGTACTTGTCGACGTGGATGGGATAGTAGTCGCGCGGCGGTGAGCCGACGATCACCACCTTGCCCTTGCGCTCGGGCGTGAGGTTCGCCGCGTTGTCCTCCGGCAGGAAGATCACGCAGGGATGGCCCCACTTCTTGCCGGCCAGCTCCTGGCTCCAGAAGTGGGCCGTCACTTTGCGGAGCTTCTTCGACGGGTCCGTGTCGCTGGGGACGATCTCGTCGGAGAGGACCCGGAACTCCAGCGGCACCGTGTGCTCTCGGACGATCGGCCAGATCTGGCGCGGCTTGGGCACGTCGCGGGATGCCTCCTCGAAGTTGAACGCGTCGGCGGCCGGCTCCTCCTGGGCAGCGAGGCCGTCGGCGAGCGAAAGCCAAACGCCAACCGTCGCGATGAGAACGGGCGCCAGGGCAAGTGGAGTACGGCATCGCATGATGAGTCCTCGTGCGGCGATCGTCGGCATGGGTGGGTCTCCTCGTGGTGCGGACTTGTGCGACAGTCCCCGGGTCGCATGGTGAACAAGGTTGCACGATCCGTGAAATTCCGTAGGGTGATACTATGGAAGCGGAGGCCGAGCCGAACTAGCTTGGTCCTTGAACTCGTGGTAAACCGGGGGTTTGTACGAGTCTCAAACCAGCGATTTCCACAAAAGGAGCCAAGCCATGAAGTATGTCGGCGTCGACCTCCATAAACATGTTATCGTGGTTTGCGTTGTTGTGCGACGGGGCCGGCGGACGGAGG
>DATKZH010000533.1:0-7878 GCA_035528065.1 Thermoguttaceae bacterium
CGTCTCAAAGCCCGCCAGCAGGCGCGTGCAACCCAAGCGGCAGGGGCTCACTAGCCGCCCTGCTCCCGGGCCCTTCCTCCTCGCCCACGACCCCCGTCGCCGCCCCCCCGTCCGCGCCCCATGCCTATCTCGGGCGCTTACTTCCGTATCGAGTTCTCCGGTTCTCACTGTGCCATGCACCCCAGGCGCATTCAGACGAAATGGTGACCCCGATATCTACGTGAACAACCTTGGCCCGAACGTGCTCTGTCAGAACAACGGGGACGGCACGTTCAAAGGCGTTACGGCCGAGGCCGGGGTGGGAGCAGGCGACACGGTGGGAGCGGGAGTCTCCTCGTCCTCGCCAGCGACGAGAAAACGGCACCTAGATCTTCGAGATGGCTTGTTGGGACTGGCATCCCGGCGGGGCCGTCGTTCTGACTGGCTGCCTGTCGCGCCCCGCAATACGAACGTTTTTCGCGATAGGAAACCCTGCTAACCGTGTAGACGCGTCGGCGTGAACTGCCCGAGCTTATCCGCTGGACTCCTCACCGCATACGCGTTCAGTTTGAGCACGTGGGTATAGATCTGGGTCGTGCGCAGATCCTTGTGGCCCGGCAGTTCCTGGACCGCGCGGATGTCCACGCAATCGGCCAAGAGGTGCGTGGCGAACGAGTGGCGGAAGGTGTGGCAACCCGCGTGCTTCTTGATCTCCAACTTGCGGATCGCGGCGCGGACCGCCTTCTGCAAGAATGACGGATCGAGGTGGTGACGTCGCCGAGCACCGCTGCGCGGGTCGATCGAGGGCCGGTCGGCCGGATACACGTATTGCCAACCCCACTCGCGGTCGGCCTGAGGGTACTTGCACGCCAGCGCGTAGGGCAACTCGACACCGCCGTAGCCTTCCCGCAGCGCTCGCTCGTGCGCACCGCGCACCCGATCCAGGTGCTGCTTCAGCGGCTCAATAATCGTCTGCGGCAAGAGCGTCACGCGGTCCTTTTCCCCCTTGCCGTCCCGCACCGTGACCTGGAGCCGCTCGAAATCGACATCTTTCACCCGAAGCCGGACGCACTCCATCAAGCGCAAACCCCCGCCATACAACTGCATCCGCATCAGCCAACGCACGCCCGCCAGTTCTGCGATGATTGCCCGCGCCTCCTCGGGGCTGAAAACGACGGGCAACCGCTTCGGCTTCTTCGCCCGGACCACGTCATCCAGCCAGCCGAACTCGCGCGCCAGCACCTCACGATAGAGAAACAGCAAGGCGGACAGGGCTTGATTCTGCGTCGAAGCGGCCACACGACCGCCACGGCCAGATGGGTCCGAAAAGCGCTCACTTCCTTGGCGCCCATCTCCAGCGGGTGCCGCTTGTGGTGAAACAGAATGAACCGCCGAATCCAACCCGCGTACGTGTGCTCCGTGCTCACGGCCAAGTGCCGCAGGCGACACCGATGACGTACCTGATCCAACAACTTGGGCTTTCCAGGCTCCGGTAGCGGGCCGGCGATTGATTGACTCCTGGCAGGTCCTCCCATCTGCTCGCGGTCAGCCTGGCCGGGGCCGCGTTCGGCGACGAGCCGACACGGGACGAGCGTGCATGCTCCGGGGTCCGAGATATGTACGTATGTACATTATCCCAGCCGAGCACCACTCGTCAAGGGGCCATCGGGCATATTATGCGGCCGAACTCGGCGGCATAACCTCTCCGATCCCTCCAGACGCACGCGTTCCAACTGCTGGCCTGGCAGCAAGTTAGGTTCGCATCTACGGGGAGCCATGCGGCGTGTTCTCCCGCGGCCTCGTGCAGCAGAACACGCGGCGCCGATGAAATGACCTCCTAACGGGTGGTCTGGTCGCTGACGGGCTGAGCGTTCTGCGGACCGCAGAACACGCGGGCGTGTTGGGGGGGAGGCGGCCGCAAGTGCTTGACTGGTTCCTACTTCACGCCGAAGATGCACTTTATTGCGCTGCGCGTTACGCCGCCGGAATCGCCGCCATAACTAATTACGACGGCGCCGGGCCGGCGGCAGAATTACAAGTTAGGCCCCTTCAACAGTAAGGTGTCACCTATGACTGACGCTCACGACCTTGGCGAATCCACGCGTCCCGCTGCCGATCCCGCGACACCACAAGACAATGCCGGAACGTTGGTGGCCTGGACCGCCAGCACCGGCGATAGCACGAAGTCGCACGTGGTTCACATCGACCCGGCCGGCGCGACATGGGCTTTGGGTCTTAAGCGGCCGGAGGAGTTCGGTCAGCTCGTGGGCGAGGCCACCGCGCGGCCCGCCGAGGCAGCCGCGCTGGTCGAAGGCCATCGCGGCGGGCATCGCCTGCCCCGCGCACGGCTGGCTCGTGTCACCTACGCCAAGGATCTCAACCAGCTCACGATCATTGATGACGCCGGCAGGAAGCAGCGGATCCCGGACGGCAACGTCGGCGAGCAGGGTCAGGTTTTCGAGGCGATCGGCCGGCACCTCGGCGGCACGCCCGGGGAGGAAGACGCCGATGCCTGGTCGGTGATGCAGGTTCCCCTGTTCGCGCTGGCGGTGGTCGGCGTGATCGGCGGGCTCCTGATCTACGTGGCCGCCATCTCGGACCCCAGCTACGAGGCCAGCGGCCGCCGCAGTGGGATGAAGCAGCTTATCAACTGGCTGGGTTACACCGTCGGGCCGACATGGATGTCAATCCTCGTCGGTGCCGTTGCCTTGGCGATCTTTGCCTTCATGGTCTTCCTACTCGTGAAGCGACCCAAGCGACAGGTTCTCGACTTCTGATGTGGCTGGATTCAAGAGAACTCGAAAAGGCCGAGGGAGGAGGGCACGCCTGAAGTCGTAAGTTGCCCGAGAGTGATTGTGATGGCCTAACCAACGCATCCACCGGAGCCGGCGGTCGGGCCGGTTTCAAGTGGAGAGTCGTCACCGCCGGCCCGGTGATGCGAGTCGTTAGAATTGCCGGTACATCATAGATGAATGATTGGTACTCAAAGCTAGATCGACCGCCTCTCACGCCGCCAAATTGGATCTTTGGACCTGTTTGGTCGGTCCTCTATGTAATGATTGCAATATCACTGATCCTGTACATCAAACAGACTTGTCAGAACCCTACCTATTGGGTTTATGCCGCAATCATTCTCCATCTAATCACAAACTTCTTATGGACGGGCATTTTCTTTGGTCTTCAAAGACCCGGCTGGGCCCTTTCCGATATTGTGCTCCTTGATATCACACTGACTGTATTAATCGTACACTTCTGGCATACAGCTAGGCCATCATCAGTTCTTCTGTGGCCGTATCTTGGGTGGGTGCTATTTGCAACATATCTGAACGCAGGCTTCTACTTTCTGAACAAATTCTAACCAGCGGCTCCATGGGACTCGCAATGCTCGCCCATGAGCCGCGTCGTTCTGCGAGAGAATAATGGCGGAGGTGAACCGCGACATTCTGCGATTCCCGGACTGGCAGCGGGGTGCATCGCACACCTCCCCCGACGGCGACGAAGCGCCCGACGACTCTGAATCGTGGGAGGTCCATTCGGAACTTCTTGATCGCAAGGACTATCCTGCGTTGGTCCAGTACTGCGAACGTGAAGTCGCTCGCAAGCCTGGAGACCTTTATGCTCACGGACGGCTCGGTGAAGCCTACATTTTGAACGGCCAGTATCAGAAGGCCATCGATTCGATGCGCGAACGCCACCGAGAGTATCCCGATGTCGAGGACTTCAAGTACATCATTCTCGACGCCTTGTTTGCGCTCGGCAAGACAGAAGATGATTTCCCTTGGGTGGAGGCTCCGACGATTATCCGGCTTGGTTCGGCCGTCATTGATGACTGCTACGAATACCTGCGGCCAAAACGTAAGCCGCGCAGTGTCGATGAGCTGCACACAAGGCTCCTCATGCGTGGATACGTGGCCTTCACGCACGAGCAATTGATGCAGGCGTTGGCTGACGATCAGCGATTCATCGTTCAAAGCGAAGGCGATTGTCATTTCGCAGAGGTAGGCATCCGTAGGACTCGAAGGCGAAACAGACGTGGATGAGCCGGCGAGGCACCGCGACTTGTCGCAGAACCAACGGATGCAGTTGACCGGGGACCGCGGTCAACGTCGGTGACAAAGTCAGGGTCGCGCGCCGCGGTTCCCGGCAACTGATCCTAACCGTTCGGCTCCATCGCGTCCCATCAAGTCATCCGTTTTCTCGGATGTGTCGAAATACCACCCATTTCCGACGCGCAGGTCCCGGGGCATCCTGTTGGGTGCTTTGTTTCAGGTTCCCGGCCTCCGAGGTCTCGTCCGGCGCGATGAAGGGGCACCGCCAAACCCACCCGCCGGGGGGTGAAGTGTAGATTTCCGAGCTTCGCGGCCGGCTCCTTGCGGCTTGACCCCAGCCACCCAGCGCGATCCGCCGCCCGATGGGAGGAAGCGACGCGGGCTGCGCGGGAGCGACGCCGTGGCCCGCTACTCCCGGATGAGCTCGCGGACCGTCATCCCCGAGGGGATCATCGGCAGGACGTGCTCCTGGTAGGGGACCGCGATGTCGAGGAGGAATTGGCCGGGCGACTCGATCATCTCTTGGAGCCCGTCGACCAGCTCCGACTTCTTGGAGATGAAGCGGGCCGGCCAGCCGAAGCCTTTGGCGATGGTGACGAAGTCGGGGTAGCGCTCTTGGGGGCCGATGCCCACGCCCTTGCCGATGGCTTCGGGGTGATCGATCGGGCCGAGGTAGGTGTGGGCGCGGTTCGCCGCGTGGAACCGGTCTTCCCACTGGACCACCATGCCCAGGTGCTGGTTGTTCAACAGCATCACCTTGACCGGCACCTTTTCGCAGTAGCAGGTGCCCAGCTCCTGGATGTTCATCAACAGGCTGCCGTCGCCGTCGATGTCGATGACGAGCTTGTCGGGGTGGGCCACCTTCGCCCCCATCGCCGCCGGCAGGCCGAAGCCCATCGTCCCCAGCCCGGAGCTGGAGAGCCAGCGTCGAGGGCGGCGCTGCTTGAAGAACTGGGCGGTCCACATCTGGTGCTGCCCCACGCCGGAGGCGATGATCGGGTCGAGGTCCTTCGTGAGCCGGCAAAGCTCCTCGATGGCGTGCTGCGGGAGGATGCCGTCGAAGTTGCGATCGTATTGGAACGGCTCGTCCCGTTTCCACACGGCGATCTTCCGGTGCCACTCGGTGAGATCGTCGGGCGCCTCGACGATGCGGTTCAGCTCGGCAAGCGCGTACTTGACGTCGCTGACGACCGGGACGTGGGCCTCCTTGATCTTGTTGATCTCCGACGCATCGACGTCGACGTGCACGATCGTGCCGCGCTTGGCGAACTCCGAGACCTTGCCGGTCACGCGGTCGTCGAACCGCACGCCGAGGGCCAAAAGCAGGTCGGCATTGTCCACCGCGTAGTTGGAGTAGACGCTGCCGTGCATGCCGAGCATGTCGAGCGAGAGGGGATGATCGCCGGGGAACCCGCCCAGCCCGGTGAGCGTCATCGCCACGGGGATCCCGGTCTTGTCGACCAGTCGATAGAGCTCCTCGGCGGCGTCGGACAAGATGATCCCCCCGCCGGCATAGATCACCGGTCGTTTCGACCGCTTGATCGCGGCGGCAATCGCCTCGATCTCGCCGGGCTTGGCCTTGGGGCTCTCTCCGGAATAGCCCGGCAGGTCCATGGGCACGTCGTAGTCGGGCACCACCTGGGCGAGCTGGACGTTCTTCGGCAGATCGACCAGCACGGGCCCCGGGCGCCCCGTGGTGGCCACGTGGAACGCCTCCCGCATGATCCGGGCCAAATCGTTGGGGTCGGTGACCAGGTAGTGGTGCTTGGTGACGCTTCGGCAGACCTCGACGATGGGCGTTTCCTGGAACGCGTCGGTCCCGATCACCGGGGTGCCCACCTGGCCGGTGATGGCGATGATGGGCACGCTGTCGAGCTTGGCGTCGGCGATCGTGGTGACGAGGTTGGTCGCCCCCGGCCCGCTCGTGGCGCAGCAGACGCCCACCCTGCCGGTCGACCTGGCGTAGCCCTGAGCCCCGAATCCCCCGCCCTGCTCGTGCCTCGGCAGCACCACCCGGAGCTTGTCGCGGAACCGCGTCAGGGCCTGGTGCAGCGGCATGCTGGCCCCCCCGGGATAGGCGAAAACCGTGTCCACCCCGTGATTCACCAGCGACTGGACGACGACGTCAGCCCCACTTACGGGCTGGTTGCTTGTGGGTCTGCTGGTCCCAATCACTTGATCGCCGGCTGCCGTGGTCACGAAGGTTACCTCCTACTGTCAGTCCGATGCGTCGCGGTCGGTTCGACCGGACGTGGAGAACGCGGGCCTTGCCGGCCCCTCGTGAGAGGGGAACGGCTAACGGCCAGACATTCCAGCATATGCGTCAGTCCCCTCCTTTTCAAGGCGACCGCGCCTTGCCCATTGCCGGTTCCCCGCCCACTCTTCCTCCATAGGAGCCGGGCGACTTCCGCCAGGTTCACCTCGGAACGGCCGGGCGGGCTCATCATGGGGCCGGAGGGCCGGGCAGCACCCTAGGGCCCGGTCCGATCGTCCGGCCACACCAGCCCGACGCGCCGGCGAGGGGCACAAGCCGGTTTCGCCGCTCTTCGCTTGCGCTTCGGGTTGGTGTTCGCGTTGGCAGACGTTTCAGGCCTAGTGGTCTGTCCAATTCGAGTTTACGGGTGCCACGGGCATCTTGCCCGTGCTCTCGTAGCTGCACTGGCGAGACGCCAGTGGCACCCGACCGGCAAAGTCAATCTGGACAGACCACTAGCAGACGTTTCGGGCCTACGGGGACGAGCCATCACGTCGGCCCCCGCCCTTGTGATCTCCGCCCGCCACCACTATCATTTCACCGGGCTCAGAGGTCACCCGTGCACTGGCCGTCGCAGCGGGAGGGATTTAGAGCGATGCCGCAGCAATCAACCGCGCCCCCGACGATTGTGTTCCCGATGGGCGGGAAGGGCGAGCGCATGGGGGCGATCGAAGTCCCCAACAAGGCCCTGGTCGAGCTGCCGGGAGCCCGGAAGACGCTTCTCGAATACAGTCGCCTTACCTGGGACGTCGACGTCGAGCGCCTCGTCCTGCTGATGCCGCAGGAAGCTGACGAAAGCTTCGCCGAGACGAAGGATTTCGTCTCCTCGCTCGACCTGCGCTGCGACGTCCGCTACAGCCCGGACCCGTCTGCCAAGTGCGGGCGCACGAAGGCGCTGGCCGCCGCGATCGAGAACGGGAGCATCCCCGGGGACCGGTTCTTCATCGTCCACAACCCGGACGACGTGGTGATCAACTACCCGGGGAGCTTCGCGGCCGACGTCGTTCGCCGCCACCGGGAAAACGCGGCCAAGGGGTGCGCGGCGACCGTGGTGACCACCGACTCGACCGTCCACACGTTCACCGGGTTCCGGATCGACGGGGAGCGCGTGACGCGGATCGAGCACAACCCGGTGTGCGACACCAAGGCCCACGTGGGGATCACGGTGTTCGAGCCGGAGCTGGCCGGCGAGATCGTCAAGGCCTCGCGCGACGAGTCGTCGTCCGACTTCGAGAAAGACGCGTTCGAGAAGCTCGCCGCCGAGTCGCGATTGGGCTATTTCCTCCTGCCCGTCGCCTGCTGGATCGCCGTCAACACGCCGAAAGACCTCAGCCTTTTCGAGAAGCGGTTCCGCGGCGGCGCGTAGAGCTTGTATCCTGAGGAGACGCCTCTCGCCAAGGCGCGAAGCCGCGAACCGCGAAGTCGGGCACGGGCCGGTACGGCTTTCACCTCAACGACGAATCGTCGATGTTGCCAAGAGCGTGGTGACTGTCGTTTAACCGCAAGCCGGAGGCGTGCGCGGAATCGGCAACCGGCCTTCCATGCTCGCGCACGCCTCCGGCTTGCGGTTAAACGAGACTGCCGCCGAAGGTCGCC
>DATKZH010000534.1:0-2329 GCA_035528065.1 Thermoguttaceae bacterium
TTGGGTGCGCCGGGCGTTGTGGTCTTCGTCGTCCACTTGGTCCACTGCGTCCACTTGGTCCACTCGTCCACTTGGTCCACTCGTCCACTTGGTCCACTGCGTCCACTTGGTCCGCTGCGTCCACTTGGTCCACTCGTCCACTTGGTCCACTCGTCCACTTGGTCCACTGCGTGCACTCGGTGGCCCCAGTGGCATGCCGTGCGCGCTTGCTCAGAACGAGTATTCCAGGTTGATGTACATCCGCTGGTTGTGCTCGCGCTTGCCGGTCTGGTCCCGGAACGCTTCATCCTGCACAAACATCGCATAGGCGGCCTCGATTGCGAACTGATCGGTCGCCTTGATCCTGGCGAAGAGGTCCCATTCCTTCGCAAGCTTGGATGACGTGTTGGCGGGCCGGTTGGCAAAGTAGAACACGTGGCCTTCGGTCCCGAGGGTGAGCCGGTCGTAGGGCTTCACGGAAGCTTCGAGAGCATAATCGATCAAGTTGCTGAACTTGACGGCATCGGCGTAGCCGTTGAGGGCGTGAAGGTTGCGGTAGAGGGGATTGTAGGCGTCGTTGTCCCTGTCGGTCGGGTTATTCTCGCCGGACGCATAGGCTGCCTTGGCTCCGAAGCGGGGCGTCCAGGCCGCTTCCTGGAAGGTCTTGCCGATTCCGCCCTGCACTGCATACGCGTTCACGTCGTCGTGCCGCCTGGCGTTGGCCAATGCCGCGCCGGTCTGGCCAAACTGGTAGGCGCCGTCCAAGCTGTAATCGACGTCCGGCAGCAGGTTGCCGTGCAGACGGCTGCCAACGGTGTAGCGCGATTCATCCACGAAATCGCTCTTCGTGTCCATAGCCTCCTTGCTCATCTCGTCGGAGCTGTAGAAGCCGAAGACGTCCAGCACGGTGGTCTGCTCAACCGTGTAGGAGCAGTAGGCGCCGTAGATGCGGGGATACGTTGGACCCGCGGGCTTGTAGATCGGAGAGACTTCGGCGGCGAAGAAGTCGACCGTCGTCTGCTCGGTCTTCACGCTCACCTTGGCGGCGTCGAATGACAGGCCCGAGTAGAACGGCTGATTGCTCATGATCCAGCCTTCGCCGTAGTTCATCTCGAACCGGCCAACCTTGATGACCATACCGCGCGTGATGAAGTTGTCCCACTCGCCGTACGCCTGGTAGAAGTCGAGCTCGGGATTGTGGATGGCGGCATCCTTGTTATCGATGACCGTCGAGTCGCTGGGGTCGGTGATTCTCTTGAAACGACCGTTGTCGCCGATCACGTTGAGGTTGATGAGCTCGACGAAGAAGCGGACGTCCTGGGTGAGGGGCACGAGCATGGAGAACATGCCTCGCGTGGATACCCAGTCCGACCATTCGTCGCCGTAGCGGTCGAGGTTCAACGCGTTGGGTGCGACGGCACTGGGCCCGAACAGCCGCTGCACCTGCCGGATCTCGGTGTCCTCGTATCTCGTCCGCATGTAGACGCCCAGCTCCATGTGGTTCATCATGTAGCCGAATGTCGTATCATCCTGGAACAACCCGGTGCCCTCGAAGGGGTGCTTCATGATGTTGTTCCAGAACTGCACGACCGGATCGGGAGTGGTCAGGTCCGGCTCTTCGGCGAACACGAATCCGCCGAACAGGCAGGCCACAGCAAGCAATGATGTCAGAACACGCGCCATAGCAGGATCTCCTTGTCCAAGCCCTACTCGGTACCACATGCCAGATGCTCGAGAAGCGAGCGACGAATGCCCCGCCCGATTCCGCTCCGTGCCGCCCGCGGCGACCCAAGCGGGGGAATATTATAGTGACCGGCCCGGCCGTTGGCAACGGAAAAACTCAGGCGGGATTCTCGAGGCACATTCAGCCCGCCGCCGGGCCGTCTCACCGGGTTGTGCGGTTTCACCTCCCGTTATATCGTCATGAATCTCCATCCCCTTTGACGCAATCCGTGCGCCGCCGTAAGTGATTGTGCCGCTTGCGCTTGCACGCGATCGACGCCTCGCGCCGAACATCTGAGATACGGAAATCCCGCCAAAGGAATTGACAACGGCCACCCGAAACGATATACTTTGTCGAGTGTAAAAAGATGTAACAGGCGTTTTCTGCCTCGTTACGCCCCATCCGGAAATGAACTTTTCGGCCGTGCCTTCGTTTGTATATGAAGAGCGGGGAGTCCATGCCCAAGCCCGACTCCGAGCTGATGCTGGAATTCCAGCAGACTGACAGCGAGCAGACGTTTGCCGAGCTCGTCTCACGCCACAAGAAGCCGTTGATCAACTTCTTCTACCGGCTGGTGTGGGACGAATACCTCGCCGAAGACCTGAGCCAGGAAGTCTTTTGCAGGAT
>DATKZH010000535.1:0-27595 GCA_035528065.1 Thermoguttaceae bacterium
CGTCTCAAAGCCCGCCAGCAGGCGCGTGCAACCCAAGCGGCAGGGGCTCACTAGCCGCCCTGCTCCCGGGCCCTTCCTCCTCGCCCACGACCCCCGTCGCCGCCCCCCCGTCCGCGCCCCATGCCTATCTCGGGCGCTTACAGCCAATGCAAGCGGAAACGCGTCGCTCAAGCGCTGGGCGGCACGCTCGCGTACGTTCATCGCGGACCCGGAGGCGTTCGACCGTGCCTGCTGGCTCGATGGCGGATGGGCCCTGGACGACGACGTCTGGCGGGAGGCCTAGTCCTCGCCCATGCGCTGCCCCGGGGCGCCCGGGCCGTGCTTGCGTCCACGTCTTCGGCCCGCAACCTCGCTCAAACGGGCTTGCCCGTGAACGACGTCAGGGCCTTCATGTAGTTGCCGCGCTCGAAAGCGGTCGGGTCGGGGCACTTCGCCTGGCTCAGGATCCCTCGGAGCTTGTCGACGGAGTCGTACCCCTTTGCCTCCATCCACTTGGCGAGCCCGTCGACGATCGCGCCGACCTGATCGAAGCCTTTCTGGTAGACGGTCGAGGCGACCATTCCCACGTCGGCTCCGGCCAACAGGGCCTTGGCCAGGCACTCGGCGGAGTGGATGCCGCTGGTGAGTGCCAGCGAGGCGGAGACGCGACCGCGGAGGATCGCGATCCAACGCAAGGGCAGGAGGAGCTCGTACGGAGTGCTCAACTCCACGCGGGGACGCACCTCGAGCTCGTCCAGGTCGATGTCCGGCTGGAGGAAGCGGTTGAACAGGACCAGGCCGTCGGCGCCCGCCTCGGCCAGCTTCTTGGCCATGTTGCCCGGCGAGCTGAATTGCGATCCGACCTTGACGGCCAAGGGGATCGAAATCGATTCCTTGACGGCCGCCACCAGGTCGACGTATTGCTGCTCCACGTCCGTACCGGGGACGTCCGGATCGGCGGCGATCAAGTAGACGTTCAGCTCCAGTGCGTCGGCGCCGGCGTCCTGCGTCTGCTGGGCGTAGGAGGCCCAGCCGCCCTTCGAGGTGCCGTTGAGGCTCGCGATCACGGGAATGGAGAGCGCGCCCTTGGCCTTCTCGATGTGTTCCAGATAGCTTCTCGGGCCGAGCCGGTACTCGGTCGGCTCCGGGAAGTAGCTGAGGGCCTCGGCGAAGCTCTCCGAGCCGAATTCATGGACCTTGGCCAGCTCCTCGTCTTCGTGCTCGATCTGTTCTTCGAACAGCGAGTAGAGCACGACGGCCGCTGCCCCGGCGTCCTCGAGCCGCTTGAGCGAGTCCAGTTTCTCCGAGAGCGGGCACGCCGAGATGATCAACGGGTTCTTCAACCCCAGTCCCAAGTACTTCGTGCTCAGGTCAACAGTCACGCTATCACCTCCTTCCAAGGGGCTGAACTATTCGTCTTTGCCGTTGCCGTCGTCCTCGCGGAGCACGCCGGCAGAGCGCGTCATGGCGGCCATCTGCTCGTAGAGCCGCCACCGCTCGTCGATGTCGTTCTGGCCCAAGGCCAACAGTCGCTCCGCCTGCTCCGGCTTGGAGCGGGCCAGCATGGCGAAGCGGGCTTGCTTCATGGCAAGCTCCTTGAACGAGCCCTCGGGCGGCTTGCTGTCCAAGTGGAACGGCTGGGCCTCGTCGCGAGGATCGAAGTGAAACAGGGGCCAGAAGCCGCAGGCGACGGCCTCCTTCTGGTGATCCATCCCGGCGACCATGTTGATCCCCCAGCCGATGCAGTGCGAGAACGCGATCACGAGCGACGTGCCCCGATACGATTCCGCGGCAAGGATCGTGCGAAGCGCGTGTAGCGGGTTGGCGCCCATGGAGATCTGGCCCACGAACACGTTGCCATACGCCATGGCGGCCATCCCGAGGTCCTTCTTGCGTCCCGGTTTTCCCGCGGCGGCGAATTTGGCCACGGCCCCCCGAGGCGTCGCCTTCGAGGCCTGACCGCCGGTGTTGGAATAGACCTCGGTGTCCATCACCAGGATGTTCAGGTCGCGTCCGGACGCAAACACGTGATCCAGCCCGCCGAAACCGATGTCGTAGGCCCAACCGTCGCCGCCGAACGACCAGACGCTCCGGCGGACGAGGTAGTCGGCCGACGCCAGCAGGTTCTTGGCATCCGGCTGGTCGATCCCGGCCAGCTTCTTCTTCAGCTCGGCCACCCGGGCACGCTGCTCGGCGATCGCTTCGTCCGTTTCCTGCGGCGCGTTCACGAGCGCCGTGACCAGCTCGTCGCCGAGCTGCCCGGAGAGCCGCTTGAGCAAATGGTGGGCGTAGCCGATCTGCTGATCGACCGCCAAGCGGAACCCGAAGCCGAACTCGGCACAGTCTTCAAACAGGGAGTTCGACCAGGAAGGCCCGTGCCCTTCCGCGTTGACCGCGTAGGGCGTGCAGGGCAGGTTGCCGCCGTAGATCGACGAGCACCCGGTGGCGTTGGCGATCAGCATCCGGTCGCCGAACAGTTGGGTGAGCAGCTTGACGTAGGGCGTCTCGCCGCAGCCGGCGCACGCCCCGTTGAACTCGAACAGCGGCCGAAGGAGTTGGGAGCCCTTGATCGTGTCGATCTTGACTTTGCCGCGGTCGACGTCGGGAATCGTGAGAAAGAACTCCCAATGGGCCTTCTCCTCGTCGACGTGGGCGAGAATCGATTCCATGTTGATCGCCTTGCGATCGGGCTTCTCTTTGTTCTTGGCCGGGCAGGCCTCGACACACAGCCCGCAGCCCGTGCAATCCTCCGGCGCCACCTGGATCCGCGTCTTCCAGCCCGGGTACTCTTTGCCGCGACAGTCGGCCACCGCGAACTCGTCGGGCGCATCGGCCACCTCGGAGGGCTCGAACACCTTCATCCGGATCGTCGCGTGCGGGCAGACGATCGAGCAGCGGCCGCACTGGATGCAGACGTCCGGGTCCCAGATCGGGATATCCTGCGCGACCCTCCGTTTCTCGTATTGGGTCGTGGCGGTGGGGAACGTGCCGTCGCAGGGCAGCGCGCTGACGGGCAACTCGTCGCCCCGGTTGGCGATCATCATGCCCAGCACCTCCCTGACGAACTGGGGCGCGTCTTCCGGCACCGGCGGCACCCGATGGCGGGTCGAGGTCACCTTGTCGGGGACTTTGACCTCCTCCAAGGCCGTCAGGGCCCCGTCGACCGCGGCGAAGTTCCGCTGGACGATCTTCCCCCCTCCCTTCTTGCCGTAGGTCTTTTCGATCGCTTCCTTGATCCGGGCGATCGCTTCCTCCTCGGCCAGGACCTCCGCCAGCTTGAAGAAGCAGGTCTGCATGGCGGTGTTGATCCGCACGCCCATCTGGGCCTCGCGGGCGACGTGGACCCCGTCGACCACGTAGAATTTCAGCTTCTTCTCGATGATCTGCTCCTGCACCTCTATCGGGAGGTGGTCCCATACCTCGTCGGCGGCGTAAGGGCTATTCAGGAGGAACGTGGCGCCGGGCTCGGCCATGGAGAGCACGTCGATCCGCTCCAGGAACTGGAACTGATGGCAGGCGACGAAGTTGGCCCTGTGGACCAGGTAGGACCCCTTGATGGGGCGCGGGCTGAACCGCAAGTGCGAGACCGTCACCGAACCGGCCTTCCGCGAGTCGTACACGAAATACCCCTGGGCATAGAGCGGGGTATTCTCGCCGACGATCTTCACGGAGTTCTTGTTCGCCCCCACCGTCCCGTCCGACCCCAGCCCGAAAAAGACCGCCCGGGTCACATCGTCCTTTTCCGTGGAGAACGTGGGATCGTACTCGACGCTCAGGTGGGTCACGTCGTCGTGGATCCCCACGGTGAAGTGGCGCTTGGGCTCCTTCTTGGTCATCTCGGTGAAGACGCCGGCGGCCATGGCGGGCGTGAACTCCTTCGACGAAAGCCCGTAGCGGCCGCCGATGACCTTCGGCATGGGCACGTCCGGAGCACCCGACGCCCAGTCTTCGGCGAGCGCCGTGACTATGTCCTGGTAGAGCGGCTCGCCTTGGGCCCCCGGCTCCTTGGTCCGGTCCAGGACAGCGATCATCTTGACCGTTTTCGGCAGGGCCTTGACCATCGCCTCGCCGTCGAGGGGACGATACAGCCGGACGTTGAGGACCCCGACCTTTTCGCCCTCCTCCACCAGCTTCTCGACCGTCTCTTCCACGACCCCGACCCCGGAGGCCATCACGGCGATCACTCGCTCGGCGTCGGGGGCCCCGACGTAGTCGAACAGGTGATACTGCCGGCCGGTCAGCTCGGCGAACTTGTCCATCGCCTTCTGCACGAGGGGGGCGCACTTGTCGTAGAACGGGTTGCAGGTTTCCCGGGCCTGGAAGAAAACGTCCGGGTTCTGGGCCGTGCCGCGCAAGACCGGCTTTTCGGGGTTCAATGCCCGCGCGCGGTGTGCCTGGACCAGATCCATGTCGATCATCGCCCGGCAGTCGTCTTCGGTGAGCTGCTCGATCCGGTTGATTTCGTGGGAGATCCGGAAGCCGTCGTAGAAGTGGATGAACGGGACGCGGGCTTCGAGGGTCGCGGCCTGGGCGATCAACGCGAAGTCGTGCGCTTCCTGGACGGAGCCGGAAGCCAGAAGCCCCCAGCCCGTCGTGCGACAACACATCACGTCGCTGTGGTCGCCGAAGATCGACAGCGCGTGGGTGGCCACGGTCCGGGCGGTCACGTGAAAGACCGTCGAGGTCAGCTCCCCGGCGATCTTGAACATATTGGGGATCATCAGCAGCAGGCCCTGCGAGGCCGTGAACGTGGTCGTGATTGCCCCGGCTTGCAGGGATCCGTGCACGGCCCCGGCCGCCCCGGCCTCGCTCTGCATTTCGGTCACGTCGGGGATCGTGCCGAAGATGTTCTTCCGGCCGGCCGCCGCCCAAGCATCCGGCATCTCTCCCAAACCCGACGAGGGAGTGATCGGATAGATGGCCATCACCTCGTTGGTCAGATGGGCGATATAGGCCGTTGCCTCGTTCCCCTCGACGGTCACGAAACGTCGTTTGGGCCCGGGTCGTTTTTCCTCTGCCGACTGCTCCGAAACGTGAGTATCGACCACCGGTCGTCTCCTCTATGTGAAACGGTCTAAACTGCGAACCTCGGTTATTGCCAGCCCGCCCGGGAAAAAACTACCCCCAGCGGCAACGATTCACTTCTCGTGTGCCTGAGAGAAGCTGGCCCGCGTACGGGCAGCAGGGCGGAACGACGCTTGGTCACTCGGGGGCCCCGTTCCGCTCTCCTGGAGGCGCCAGGATGCCTGGAAGGCAAGGTCACGAGACGCCGCTCGTTCCGTCGAGGCTCCTCGGGAGGCAAAGGGCACCCCCCTGTAAGAGCGAGGGCCCGCCAAGCCCGCGTGCGCTCCCGCGCGTCGACCGGATTAGCGGCCGACGAAGTTGCCCGGCCACGAGCCCTAACCTCCTGCTCGCTCCCGACTTCAGAAACCGCACTCTCCCTTGCGACAGCTTAACGCTTGTCGTCCCTTGTCGCAAGGGGCCTCCCCCGGCGGGGCCCAACAAGAGGCCGGTTCGGGCCGCGTTTTCGTGCCAATATGCCGATGCCGTGCCTTTCGGGCATTGGCTCGCTGCAGGCACGCCGCAGGCAGCACGCACTACGTGCGACTCTGCCTTCGCCGAAATTGACCGCCCACTGCCTTCGGCCCGGGATGGCTCGTTGCCTTCCTTTCTCCATTCTTCCAGGGAACGACTACGCCGCGCGTTTGCGCAACCACGCCACGGTCATGCCGAGCGCACCGAGAAGGAACCAGACGATCACCGAGGCCGGCTCTGGGATGGCCCGAGCCTCGAAGATCTCCCAGTCGTGGCCGTCCCATCCCTGCCAAACCACGGTGGACCCATCCAGGTCGAAACCTCCAAACTCGCACAGGTTATTGGCTAGTTGAGTGATACTACTCCCATCGTAGACCAGCAGCTCCCTGTTGTACCCGGCGCCGCGGTTTCTTGCCCAAACCACATACGACCCGGACACCTTGGGATTGGTGTACTTATTAAAGCTACCGCTCGTGAGCTGCGTGGTGGTCTTCGTGATAGCGTTGTAAAGGAAGACATCGTTATTCTTTCCGTCCCAGTCGTACCAGACGACGTTCGACCCGGAGACTTGAGGATGAAAATCGCCGTATTCGTTGTCGGTGAGTTGGGTAGTGGTCTTGGTAAGCGCGTCGTAGAAGAAGATCTCCTGGTCGTGGCCGTCATTCATCTCCCAGACCACGTTTGAGCCGGAGATCTGGGGGTACCGGTCGTCGACTTCGTTGTCTGTGACCTGTGCCGTGGTGCCGTCGTAAAAGAAGATCTCAAAGTCGCTGGAGGAGCCGCCGGTACGGCCTCTCCACACCACATTGGACCCCGATACGCGAGGTTCCTCCTCATGCTCGCTGTTGTCCGTGAGGCGTGTGGTCGTCTTCGTGATCGCATTGTAAAGCAAGATCTCAAAGTCCACACCGCTGTACGCAGGGTGACCTTGCCACACCACATTCGAGCCAGCCAACCAGGGATCTTGGTCAGTATAGCCGTCGTTTGTAACCTGAGTGGTCGTATGCGTATCCGCATCGTGAACGAAAATCTCAAAGTCCACGCCCCCGTAGCCTTTCCAGGCGACGTTCGAGCCGGACGCGCCTACGTCATATAGCCCCCGCGAATCGCTGGCGATCTTCGTTGTGGTGCTCCCGTCGTAGAAAAGGATCTGATAGCCGCTGTCCCGGCCTGTCCAAACGACGTTCGCCCCGGAGATGCAGGGGGCCTCATCGGCGTATCGGTTGTCAGTGAGTTGGCTGATTTCCCAGAACGCCGCGTTTGCTTCCCGCACACCAACGAGCACAACCGCTACGGCGAATGTGACAATCAAGCGGTTCAATATTCTGTCTCCTCCAAAGGATGCATGGAAAACCTATACAATACTACTTATCAGTATAATACTCCGCGTACCGAAGGTCATTCCTGACAGACAAAAAGGCAAGAAACAAGAAATTACCTCTCCAGAGGTGTATGGTTATGGCACGCCACGTGCGACAGGCGACGTCTCCGCCACCGGAGAGGGGCAAGAATCCGCTACTTAACCCCCTTCTGTAGGGGCGACCCGATCGCCCCTCGCGAGGGCTTTGGCGAGCGAACTCGCGGGCGTTTCTCGCAAGGATGTCCGGCGCCGCGTTTCCCGCTGCCGCCTTGAAACTGAAATGCTGCCACGGTATTGCTCGTTGGGGGGACCTCCAGGGTACGCGGAGGAAACGCCATGCGAGCGATGCACTTGGAAAGGATCGGTCCGATCGACGGCTCGCCGCTGACGCTCTGCCGCCTGCCAATGCCCGAGCCGCAGGCGGGGCAGGTTCGCTTGAGGGTCCATTGCTGCGCGATCTGTCGCACGGATCTTCACGTGATCGAGGGCGATCTGCCGAGGGAGACCTTGCCGATCATCCCCGGCCATCAGATCGTCGGCACGGTCGACGCGCTCGGCCCCGGGTGCGAGCGACTCCAGCCCGGCCAACGGGTGGGCATCGCCTGGCTCGGAAGGACCTGCGGCACGTGCGGCTTCTGTGCCACCGGACGGGAGAACCTCTGCGAATCGGCCCGCTTCACCGGGTATCACCTCAACGGCGGGTACGCCGAGTACGCCGTGGTCGCCGAGGATTTTGCCTATGCGCTGCCCGAGGCGTTCAGCGACGTGGAGGCCACGCCGCTATTGTGCGCGGGGATCATCGGCTACCGATCGCTGAAGCGGGCCCAAGTGCCCAACGGGGGCTGGCTGGCCCTCTACGGGTTTGGCTCATCGGCCCACGTGGTAATTCAGATTGCCCAGCACCGCGGGTGCGAGGTCTACGTGGTCACCCGGGGCGAGAAGCACCGCGAGCTTGCCCGGCAGATGGGGGCCGTGTGGGTCGGCGAGCACGCGGCGGACATGCCGGTGAAGGCCCATAGCGCGATCATTTTCGCCCCGGCCGGCGAACTGGTTCCTCCCGCGCTGGAAGCCCTGGAAAAGGGCGGCACGCTCGCCCTGGCGGGCATCCACATGAGCCCGATCCCCCAGTTGGACTACGATCGCTACGTCTTTTACGAGCGCGACATCCACTCGGTCACCTGCAACACCCGCGAAGACGGGCGCGGCCTACTGGCCGAAGCGGCCGAGATCCCCATCCGCCCCCACACGACCTGCTATCCGCTCGCCGACGCGAATCGGGCGCTTCAGGATCTCAAGAACGACCAGATCAACGGGACGGGCGTGTTGGTGATGGATTGACGCGGTCCCTCAGTCGCCCCGTGGACGCCCCTTCGCAGAAAAACAACACAAGACATTCAGAGGAGTTTTACCCAATTTTGTCGGCAGCAGCATTCTTGAGATCCTCGCCGATCGAGTAACATTCGTGGCAGGATGGTCATTCCGTCCGTTTCACCCGTCGTCCGCTTCGAATAGGAGACCCACCCATGTTGGACCGTTTCTTCCGGCTTTCGGAGAACCACACGACGGTGCGGACCGAGGTGCTCGCCGGGCTGACCACGTTTCTGACGATGGCCTACATCATTTTTCTCCAGCCCGCCATCCTCTCCGGCATGCTGTCCGGCGAGCCGACCGGCCTCGATTTCGGCGCGGTGACGACGGCCACGTGCCTGGCCGCCGCGCTGGCGACCCTGCTGATGGCCTTCTATGCCCGGTACCCGATCGCCCAGGCTCCGGGCATGGGGGAGAATTTCTTCTTCGTGGCCACCGTCGCGCTGATCACGCAGAAGGTCAGCACGGGGGCCATCGATCTCGGCACCAGTGCGCCCTGGCAAGTCGCCTTAGGCGTGGTTTTCGTCGCCGGGCTGCTGTTCATCGTGCTCTCGGTCCTTGGCGTTCAGCAGATGCTCATGGCAGCGATCAGCCCCAGCATGCGCAACGCCATCGCCGTGGGGATCGGCCTGTTCATCGCGCTGATCGGTTTCCGGACGGCCTCGCTGATCTTGACGGAAGGCGGCCTGAAGATGAACCCCCACTTCGCGTCGCCCGATCTGATCGTGTTCTTTTTCGGGCTGCTGGTGACCGCCGCGCTGCATGCGCGGCGAGTCCGCGGGGCGATCGTCTGGGGGATTCTGGCCGCGACCGTGCTGGCGGTGTTGCTGAAACTGGGACTCCCTCGGCTCCCGGATGCGATTTCCCAGTCCGAGTTAGTCACCGAATCGGGGCTGATGACGCGATTCAGCGTGGCCGACGCCGTGATTTCGCACCCTCCTTCCATGCGCCCGACTTTTCTGAAGATGGACGTAATCCATGCCCTGTTGCCGTCGATGCTGCCGTTCATTGTGATCTTCCTGTTCATGGACGTGTTCGACACGTTGGGGACGTTGATCGGGGTGAGCGAGGAGGCGGGGTTTATCCAGGACAACAAGCTTCCGCGGATGAAACAGGCCCTGGTGTCCGACGCGGTCGGAACGGCCGCCGGCGCCGCCTTCGGCACCAGCACCGTGACCAGTTTCATCGAGAGTGCCGCCGGCGTCGAGCAAGGCGGCCGCACCGGGCTGACCGCGGCGGTCGTGGCCGTGCTCTTCCTGCTTGCCTTGTTCTTCAGTCCGATCATCGCGATGGTCGGCAGCTATCCTCCAATCACCGCGCCGGCGCTGGTCGTCGTCGGCTCGATGATGATGCGGAACGTCACCAAGATCGACTGGTCGAACTACGCCGAGTCGATGCCCGCCTTCTTGATCCTCGCCGGGATTCCCCTGACCGGCTCGATCGCCGACGGGCTGGCCCTGGGGTTCATCAGCTACCCGATCATCAAGCTGTTTGCCGGCCAGGGCCGCGACGTGAAGTGGCTGATGTACGTGATGGCGGTCGTGCTGATCGCTTATCTGGTGTTCGTCCGCAGCCAAGTGGGATAGGCCGAGGCGACCGGGATCGCGCAAGGCCTTTCTCGGGAACGCATTCCGACACGGGCAGATTGGACTGGCCGGAACCGCAAGCCCGCACTATACTCCGCGCCTCGACTCGGCTCCGCAGTCGGAGTTTACGACTGCGCGACGTGAGGCAGGGAAGCGAAGCCCCACCCTCTGGTGGCATAGTCGGACGGGGGACGCGGTAGTATGATTGTCTTAGTTCAGGTTTTGCAGCCGGAGACACTCATGTATCGCCTCGTCGGAACGCTTGCGCTTGCGGCCGTGCTTGCGCACACGACGTTCGGATGCTGCCTCCATCACGCGCATGCGGAAGCCGTGACGGGCGACGGGGAATGTGCGTCCGGCGCCGGTGGTTGCGGCGACGAGCACTCAGGCCACACGGATTGTGCTTGTCCTCACGGGCGAGAGCCTTCGCACGGGCCGTGTGACCGTGGGCAGTGCTCCTTCGTGCAGCCGGAGGTAACGGGCGGTCCCCGAGTCTCAAGCGAGCGTCAGCCTCTCGCGCCGGCTACGTCCTTCCCGGAGACGACGGGAACAGCGTCTCGAAACACAATCGACACGATCGACCGGAGGCGTGTCGGTTGTTGCGAGCCCGTCCGGCTCCATCTGCTGAATCAGGTCCTTCTGATCTGACGGCTCCTCTTCAGAGCAAGTCCCGGGCGTTTCGCGCTCTCGCGGTCAGCCGGTTCCGGGCCGGGCTGTGTCTTCCCATCATGCGTGCGAAGAGGAGTTGTGCGATGAGCACGGTCAGAACAATGCGCCGAGCCGATCTCAACCATGGCACGGGATCGAGTCGGTCCGACGGTGTCCCCGCGTCCAAGCCCCGGAAGCGCAGGAGCGGGCGCGCTTATGCGGGCGCGGCGATCTGCCTCCTGGCGTTGGGGGTCGCGGCCACGGGGTTCCTCAGCCGTGGCTGGTGGCTGCCGAAAGTGGAACGCTGGAATGCAGCCATGCGGGCGGACGTGTCCGCGACGGATCACGATCATCCGCCGGGGGATAGCGACGCCGGCCACCAAGACGACGATCTCAGCCACGCCGGGCTTGACCACGGCGATCCGGCTTCCGGGGAGCATGAGCACGGGGCTCCAAGCGGTGCCGAGCAGGAAGCCCCCGGTTCCACGGACGCCAACTCGCTCGAACTGAGCGAGCAGGCGAAGAAGAACATCGGGCTGACGCTGGCGACCGTCGCCGAGCAGGACTTCCAGCGAACCGTGACCGTTCCGGCGACCGTGGTCAACCGGCCGGGACGGACGGAGATCGCCATCTCGGCCCCGATGACGGGCATTGTCACGCGGATCTATCCGATCCAGGGCGAAGCCGTCGCGCCCGGCGCCCCGCTGTTCGATCTTCGCTTGACCCATGAGGACCTCGTGGAGAAGCAAGCCGCTCTGCTTCGCGCCTTGGAGGAGCTGGACGTCGTCGAGCGCGAGGTCGCCCGGCTCGAGCAGGTCACCGCGAGCGGAGCGGTGGCCGGCAAGAGGCTCTTGGAGCGCCAGTACGATCAAGGGAAGATCGAAGCGGCGATCCTCGCCGAGCGACAGGCGCTCCGCCTGCACGGCCTCAGCGACGAGCAGATTGAGACGATCGTGGACCAGCGGCGTTTGCTGGAGAGCCTGACGATCGTTGCCCCGCCGGTGAGGGATTGTCCTTCGTGTGCGGCCCACGAGGAATTCCTCCAGGTGACGCAGTTGGCCGTCCGGCCCGGCGAGCACGTGGCCACAGGAACGGCTTTGGGTGTCTTGACCGACCATTGCGAACTGCTCGTGGAAGGGAAGGCGTTCGAGCAGGACGCCGAGGCGCTGAACCAGGCCGCCAACGAGGGCATCCCGGTTACCGTCCTGATCGAGGGGAACGGCTCGGGCAGGCACGAGGTGGCCGGCCTGACGATCCTCTACGTGGAGAACGAAGTGGAGATGGAGTCCCGGGCGTTGAAGTTCTACGTCCGTCTGCCGAACGAGCTGGTCCGCAACCGAACCACGCCGGACGGCCATCGGTTCATCGGATGGCGCTACCGGCCGGGACAGCGCGTCGGGCTGTTGGTGCCGGTCGAGCGATGGGAGGACCAAATCGTCCTGCCGGTGGAGGCGGTCGTTCGGGAAGGGGCCGAGTACTTCGTCTATCAACGGATCGGCGCGCGTTTCTGCCGGCGTTCCGTCCACGTGGAGTACCGCGACCAGCGGTGGGCCGTGATCGAAGTGGACGGTGCCCTTTTTCCCGGCGACGTGGTGGCCGCCGAAGGCGCCTACCAAATTCACCTGGCACTGAAGAACAAGGCGGGCGGCGGGCCGGATCCCCACGCGGGTCATCAGCACTAGTAGTCAGCCCATCTCGATTTCGCACGTTGATCACCGCCCTCGTTCCCAAGCTCCAGCTTGGGCACGCACTACAGGGAAGTTCCGGCTTCCCGGCGGCGAAGCGGAGCCTCGCGGAACTGGGTTCTCAAGCCGGAGCTTGGGAACCGGGAAACAAGGGTTCCCCACACGAGCAATCATCACGAGGCCGACTCGTGGAAAGAGGATCGCAGGATGCTCAGCAACTTACTCAACGGCGTGATTCGCTTCTCGCTGCACCAGCGAGTCGTGGTCGTCGTGCTGGCCGTGTTTCTGATGGTCTATGGCGGTTGGCAGATCGCCGAGCTGCCGATCGACGTTTTTCCCAGCCTCGACCGACCTCGCGTCGTCGTGATGACCGAGGCCCCCGGCCTGGCCCCGGAAGAAGTCGAAGCGTTGATCACGTTTCCTTTGGAGTCGGCGCTGAACGGAGCGACCGGCGTTCAGGCGGTACGGACGTCCTCCGGCAACGGCTTGTCCGTGATCTACGTTGAGTTCGATTGGGGGACGGACATCTTCGACGATCGGCAGATCGTCGCCGAGCGGCTGGCCTTGGTCTCCGCGTCGCTGCCGCCCGGCGTGACGCCGCAACTGGCCCCGATTTCGTCGGTCATGGGCCAGATCATGATCATCGGCATGTGGAGCGAAGACGGGGCGACCTCGCCGATGCAGCTCAGGACGCTCGCGGATTGGGTCGTCCGCCAACGGCTGTTGACCATCCCCGGCGTTTCCCAGGTGTTCGTCATGGGAGGAGACCGGAAGCAGTTTCAAGTGCTCGTCGATCCGGGCGCAC
Organism: Thermoguttaceae bacterium; assembly: GCA_035528065.1. GTDB lineage: Bacteria > Planctomycetota > Planctomycetia > Pirellulales > Thermoguttaceae > DATKZH01. Next base: position 12,967 of record DATKZH010000535.1, read on the forward strand.
TGCTGCGATACGGCGTCACGCTTCACGAGGTCGAGACGGCCTTGGCCGAGAGCAACGAGAACGCCACCGGCGGCTATCTGGATGAACAGGGGCCCAACGAGCTGATGGTACGTTCGCTGGGGCGCATCCGCACCGTGGAGGAGCTCGAAGACGTCGTCGTGAAAATGCGGGACGGGCGCCCGGTGCTCGTCGGTCAAGTTGCGCGGGTGCTGGAAGGGCCGCAGGTGAAGCGAGGCGACAGCGCCGCCTTCGTCCGTCGAGCAGGAGGCAAATTCGACGGCGGACAAGCGGTCGTCCTGACCATCAACAAGCAGCCCAACGCCGATACGCGACAGGTTACCGAGCAAATCACGCAAGCCTTGGAAGAGCTCCAAGCCGGTCTGCCGAAGGACGTGCGCACCGATCCGGCCCTGTACCAGCAGAAGCTCTTCATCGACCTGGCGATCGAGAACGTCGAGGAAGCGCTGCGAGACGGCAGCATCCTCGTCGTGATCATCCTCTTCCTGTTTCTCATTAACTTTCGCACCACGTTCATCACTCTGACGGCGATTCCGCTGTCGATCGTCATCACGGCCCTGGTTTTCGCCGCGTTCGGCCTGTCGATCAACACGATGACCCTGGGCGGCCTCGCCGTCGCCATCGGCGAGCTGGTCGACGACGCCATCGTCGACGTGGAGAACATCTTCCGCCGCCTGAAGCTCAACCGGCACAGCGAGAATCCGAAGGACCCCCTGGTCGTGGTTTTTCAGGCCAGCGCGGAAATCCGCAACTCGATCGTTTTCGGGACGCTGATCGTGGTGCTCGTGTTCGTTCCCGTGTTTGCCCTGAGCGGGATGGAAGGTCGCCTGTTCACGCCGCTGGGGATCGCTTACATCGTTTCGATCTTGTCCTCGCTTCTGGTATCCCTCACGCTCACGCCCGTGCTGTCCTACTGGCTGTTGGCGAGGAAAGGGGCGTGGCTCTGGCTGGCAGGGCTGATCGCACCGGCCGTGACGTTCGCCGCCGGCCGCTGGGGCGTTCCGGCGACGCTCTCGCTGCTCGGCCTCGTGGGGGCTGCCGACTGGTGGTCCGGTGCGTCCATCCGGATGCACCTGCTCATCGGCCTCGGGGCGGCCCCGCTCGTCTGGCTGGTGATGATATGGGCCGACCACTTCGCCGAGAGGGAGAGGGAGGGAACGCTGCTTCGCCTCCTCAAGTACGTGGCGGGTCGCACCATCGGGCTCAGTCTGCGCGCACCTCTGCCGGTTCTCGGCTTGGCCGCCGTCGCCGTGGTGATCAGCGGCGTGGCTCTCGTTCGGCTGGAAAGCGACTTCCTTCCGCCGTTCGACGAGGGCGCCGTGCAGATCAACGTGATCCTCCCCCCCGGCACCTCGCTGGACACCTCGCAGGAGGTCGCCCGCAAGGTGGAGTCGAGGCTCCAGGAGATTCCCGACGTCGTCGCCTTCGTCCGCAAGACCGGCCGTGCGGAGCTGGATGAACATGCCGTGCCGGTCAGCGCGTCGGAGATCATCGCGACGCTGGACCCGCAGAGCGGGCGGAGCCGCGAGGAGACGCTCGACGAGATCCGCGAAGCGTTGGCCGACGTGCCCGGCATCGTCACCAGCGTCGAGCAGCCGCTGGCCCACTTGATTTCTAACATGCTTTCCGGGGTGCAGGCGGAAGTGGCCATCAAGCTCTACGGCGACGACCTGGAGATCTTGCGCCGCACGGCGAGGGAGATGCGAACTGCCATCGCCGACGTTCCGGGCGTAACCGACTTGCAGGTGGAGCCTCAGGTAGAGATCCCCCAACTGCGGATCGAGATCGACGGCCATCAGCTCAAGAAGTACGGGCTCCGGCGGAGCGACGTCAACGAGTTCGTCGAGACGGCCATGAACGGCGAAGTGGTTTCCGAAGTCCTGATCGGCCAGCGGACCTTCGATCTCCTGGTAAGGCTGGACGAACCGTACCGGGAAGACGTCGAGGCCGTCAAACGACTTTCGATCGACCTCCCCGGCGGCGGGACGACGAGCCTGGGTTCCGTGGCCAGCGTCTACCGAGCGAGCGGGCCGAACACGATCAACCGCGAGCAGGTCCGGCGGCGGATTGTCATCCAGTGCAACACGTCGGGCCGCGGTTTGGTCGACATCGTGCGGGACATCAAGGAGCGACTGGAGCCCATCGGAAGGACGCTTCCCACCGGCTATTTCGTTGAGTACGGAGGCCAGTTCCAGAGCCAGCAGTCGGCTTCTCGGCGCATGGCGGTCTATTTTGCGGGTGCCATTGTGGGGATGTTTCTGGTGCTGTACACGATGTTTCGTTCGACCAACCTGTCGCTTCAAGTGATGATCGCCCTGCCGATGGCCTTCATCGGCTCGGTGGCGGCGCTGTACGTTAGCGGGCAAACGCTGACCGTTGCGGCCATGGTCGGGTTCATCTCGCTCTGCGGGATCGCGTCCCGGAACGGGATTCTGCTCATCAACCACTACCTGCACCTGGTCCGGCACGAGGGCGAGGCTTGGTCGCGGGAGATGATCATCCGGGCGGGGCAGGAGCGAGTGGCCCCGGTCTTGATGACGGCGCTGACGTCGGGGATCGGCCTTGTGCCGCTCGCCCTGGCGGCCGGCGAGCCCGGCAAAGAGATCCTCTACCCGGTGGCCACGGTCATCATCGGCGGCCTCATCACCAGCACCGCGCTGGAATTCCTGGTCCGGCCGGCCCTGTTCTGGAGACTCGGATTGAGGGCTGCCCAACGCGCTCTGGAGCAAACGGAACACGAGATGGTGTTGGAAGAGGAGGATGACGCTGCGGCAGGGTAGCCCGGCGTTTGGCTTGAGCGTCGGGCAGCGCAGCGGTGATTTCCTGCCACCCGCTGCGTCCAGGCCATCCTGGGCGCACCGCCTCCTTCACGCGAGGGGCGGACTCCAAACCGCGCCCCCTCATGTGGGAAGTAGAGGGTTCCCTTTTTCCTACCAGGGCACCCTCCGTAGGAAGCACGCCCTCGGTCGGACAAGCCACTCGACGGAGTTCGTTTCGCCGATGTTTTCGCGCCCCTTGACAGCCTCTTTCTTCTTGTTACGATTGCGCGCTAGGATGTAGCATGTGGGTTCTTTTCCGTGGTCCATCGGGAATCGCTTGCGGGCAGGAATGCCTGCAACTCGTCGCGGGCCGGGGGGCGCGCGACACACGTGTTCATGTGGGGAATTACGTCGGCACTCGGGTGCCGACTGGCGGAGGCTGTAGTCCCATTCTTCGCTTGATCGGAGGTGACACATGAGGAAGCAGTGTTCGTTGCTCGCCACAAGCGCGGCCAGTCTTGTGGCCCTATCCGCGCTGTTGCTCGTGCCGTTGCCGCTCGCGGCTCAGTATTATTTGCCCGGCCCCCTGCCTTCCGGCACGGAGATCATCCACGAAACCGAGAGGATACCAGACCCGCCATCGCGCACATGTCTCGGCATTCGGGAAAGGGTCTTCCTGAATATCGTGAGCTATTCCGACATCGACCTGTGGGTCAATGAGGAGGAGGAGCAGGAGGAAGTGTGGGACGAGTTGGGACTGGTGGAGTGGCATAACGACGGAGATGGCGAACTCATTCCGCAGGGAGACAGCGCGACCTATATTGCCCCAGATGACGCGGAGTACTGCCCCGACGAGTGGGTATGGGTCGTGGTACACGATTCCGGCAACATGGGCATTGATCCCACCTGCTCCCATGCGGTGCACTTCTTCATCTATGAGCCGAGCGGTGCCGTAGCATGGCACAACTCCGACATGCCGATTGGGACTCCCGGTTTCCCCGAAAACTCGATGGGCGCGGCGAGCGGCTTCGTATTCCAGACGCTTCCGAACTCCGTGAACTTCTACAACGCAAACTTACGGGAAAGAATCAACCCACAGGCGTTTTCGTGGCCAAACACCAGCCCGTACTACGCTCCGGCACAATACCCGCAGGCCTTCACGAGGGCGTTGCCACTTGAGGACTACGAGGGCAGCCCCAACTGGTGCGGCGACGTGGTCATCACGGGGGGGCCGTGGGACATCGATCGCCTTATCAATCCGGGCTCGGGGGTCCACGAGGATTGCGAGTTCCCGGTGGTCCAGTTGCTCCAGTTCTACAGCTATTATTCCTGGATTACGTACGCGAGCCCAACGCATGCGCGGCGGTTTTCCGCCGACACCTTCGGATCCCAGGTTGGGTGGGGCAGCGTTTGGGGCGGTGAGCAAGGGCCGTATCAAGAGCAAGGCCAATAGGCGATTGCGCCCCCTGGCCCAGCGGCGAGCGCGGGTTGCCTCGCATGCTGGCCGGCGCAAACAGCAGCAACCCAAGTCCCGGCTCCAGGCGTATTCCCACTCTTTCTTGTATGGAGGTGTGCCATGAGATCCCGCATTGCGTACGGCATTGCGTTGGCGTTGTCAAGCACGCTTGCGGCGGGCGTTTGTCTGGCTCAAGACGAGAGCGAGCTCGGCAAACGGCTCGCAGCATTGGACCATTTGCGTCGCGGCGTGAACACACCCTTTGAAGCGATCGAGACCGAATGCCAGCAATTGCTGGAGCAGTTCCCGGGCGCGGAAGATCAGGGGCGAATCTATGCCCAATTGGCGCACATTTACGCGCAGACCGGCATGCGCCGGCCGGGTGACGCGCAGCGGGTGATCGACTACGCCCAGAAAGCCCTTCAGAAACCCTTGGACCCGCTCCTCCGCCTCCGGTCGTACACTTATTGGGGCAATGCCCACGTCCGGTCCGACCCGAGCGACGTAATGCGGTCGTTCTTCGAAGGGCGGGCGGCCGCGGGCGCGGTTTACCTTAAGGGCCTCAAGGAGGCGCAGCAGTACAACATCCCTGAGGTCGCGCCCGAGCGCCCGGCGTTCGACCTGCTCGAGGCATTGCGTTCCCCGGACTTCGAGCGCCTGAGGGACGCTCACTACCGTGAGGTCAAACGCTACCAATACGAACGCGACCTGCACATGTACCGATCGGCCCTCCAGGGCCAACTTGTCTTCTTCTACACGCGGCACCCCTACGCCGGCTCGGAGCTGCGGCGCTTGGCCACGGAAATACTGGGCGACGCCGCGGACGTGGAGAAGTTGATGAAGCTCATCCCGCCGCACGCACTCAAGGACGAGGCCCCACCGAAGCCGAAGTGATCGGAGTCCGCTGGAGACACCGTGTGCAGCCTGCCTCGATGGCGAACAAGCTTGAAGGCTAGAAAGCGGCCGCCTACCGCGGCAGTCGCGAACGCGGAAAAGCAGGAAAAGGACTGGCGGGTCGCGTGGCACGCCCAGAGCGCAGCGAGGGGCGCGGATTGGGCCTTGGCCGCCTCGCCGGCCCGGTGCCAAGACGGAACCGGAACCGCTCTGGGGAGCGGCCGTTCACGCGGCCCGCTTCTGCGATTGCGGATCGACGGGAACCTCGACGGTGCGGAGCCGACCGTCGCGCTCGACCAGGAGGGTGACCGGCGCGGGGAGCGTCTTGACGAGCTCGATGAACTGGGCCTCGTCGGCAAAGTCGCGGCCGGCGATCTGGTAGATGTAGTCTCCGGGCTTGAGCCCGGCCTGGGCGGCCGGGGACCCGCGAACCACGTGGGCCACCACCAGCGCCCCCGGTTCGGCCTCTTCTACCCGCCACAGGATGCCCAGTGGCAAGGGCCTGCCCTCGAGCCGGCCTGTCAGCTCGAGCGGTTGGTCGCGCCCGTTGCGTCGGACCTTGATCCGGACCGGGTTCTCGCCCGACGCGACGGCCCAGCTCAGGTCGTCGCTGGTCTGGATCATCCGGCCGGCGAACTCGACGATCCGATCTCCCGGCTGAAGGCCCGCCTGCTCGGCCGGCGAGCCCGCGGCAACTCGCGTCAGCCGGACGCCGTCGTCCGACGGCCGTTCTTCCTGCCACTCCACGCCGAGCCGCGCCGGGGTCTGGGGGCTTTCTTCCGGTTGTGGCCGGCGGGGGTAGGTCACCTCCTGCCGTGCGGCCCGGCGGAACTCGGGCACCGCGTCGCAGTTCGCCAGATCGTACGCGATCGCGAACAAGAGCCGCGTTACCCGACCCATCCCTTCGACGTTGATCAGGTGGGCGTCGTCGGTCGGACAATGGTAGTCGTCGTGCAGACCGGTGTGCAGCATCAGGACGGGGATGCCCTCGTCGAAGAACGGCCAGTGGTCGCCGTTGCCCTTCAAATCCCACGGGAATTCGAGCTCGAGGCCGGCCTCTTCGTTGCCGTGACTGGCCAGCCGACGCCATCCGTAGCCGCTCCGGCTCCCGTAGAGCATCAGCCGGTCGTTCCGGAGCCGGCCGACCATGTCCACGTTGACCAGCACGTCGACCTGTTCCAGGGACAGCGTGGGATGGCCGATCCAGTGCTTGGAGCCGAGCATGCCTTTCTCCTCAGCGTCCCACAGCACGAACAGGATCGATCGCTTGGGCGCCTCCGGCAAGAGGGTGAAGGCTTCGGCCACTTCCAGCAGCGCCGAGGTGCCGCTGGCGTTGTCGTCGGCCCCGTTGTGAATCTGGCCCACCTGGCCGCGGCTGTTGCGATTGGTGCCGTAGCCGAGGTGGTCGTAGTGGGCGCCGACGACCACGTACTGTTGCGCCAGCTCCGGGTCGCTGCCTCGGAGCAGGCCGAGCACGTTGCGGTAGTCGGGCTCAAACGGCTGCAAGAAGCCGCCGTCGACGCCGGCCCCGCGGAGGCCAATCTCTTCGAGTTTCTCGGCGAGGTACTGTCCGGCTTCACGGCCGCCCGCGCTGCCGGGCTCCCGACCCTCCAAAGCGTCGTCGGCCAGATAGTCAACGTGCCCCTTGAGTTGCTCGCAGCGGATCGATTCCAGGGCGAGCGTGAACGAAGCCCCCCGTTCCCCTCCGAGCGCTCCGCAGGGACATACCGAGAACCAAATCGCCGCCGGAAGCAGCCAGCCGAAGGAACGTCGAGCTCGGTGCATCGGTTTAGAGGCTCCGGCTCCCAGGAGCATGTACGACCAGAGGGCATGCGCGGTCCGCGACCGCGACGTCAGTCACATCGAGTATATCGCACGGCGGAGGGCCGTGCGACGTGACACCCCCCAGAGGCCCGCTTCAACCCGCCCGAGCTTGGGGCCGCTCGTCGGGGTTCATGTCGCTGCGGAGCTTGATCGTGGCCCCAGGCGGGAGGCGGCGCTCGCGGACGATACCCCGAGTGGTGGTGGAGAGAAACTGGTAGAACTGGGTGGGGGGACCCTCGGTGAACTCCTCCCGAAGCCGCACAAGGATCTCGTTCCAGGTCAGATCGCTTCGGTAGATCAGGCGGTAGGCCGCTTTCAGTCGCCGGATGTCCTCGACGCTGTATCCGGCCCGCCGCAGCCCCACCTGGTTCAGCCCCACCACGAGGCTGCTCAGACCGTCGACGGTCACGTACGGCGGAACGTCTTTGGTGATGTGCGACTGACCACCGACCATGGCCAGGGTGCCAATCCGACAGAACTGGTGGACGGCGGCCGCCCCAGAGAGGTAAGCGCGGTCTCCCACCGTGACGTGTCCGGCCAGCATGACGTTGTTGGCCAAGATCGTGTTGTTGCCCACTCGACAGTCATGGGCGAGATGCGCGTTGACCATCACCAGATTGTTGTTGCCGATGATCGTCGCCTCGTCTTCCTCCAGGGTCCTGTGGACCGTCACGTTCTCGCGGATCGTGTTTCCCGAACCGATGACCACGCCGCCCGGGTTTTCGGGCATATTGCTGTGCTGCGGCATTCCGCCGAGGACGGCCCCCTCGGCGATATGGTTGTTGGGGCCGAGCGTGGTGCCGTGCTTGATGACCACGCGGCTTGCCAGCTTGCATCCGTCGCCGATCGTCACGCCCGCTTCAACCACGCAGAACGGCCCGATCTCGATGTCCTCGCCGATCTTGGCCGTTGGGCTGATCACGGCCGTTGGATGGACTCCCACAGCAAATGACCTCATAAACGAATTGTGTCGAACGGCCCCCGTAGTTGGCTCCGCCCTGGCCACGGCATCGACACGGCGCCTTGGCTAGACGAGCCCGCGCGCCGCACTTTGAGCCTAGCACGGCGCACGGCAGTCTTATCGGTTTGTGAATCCGAGCCAATTCAAGCCGATATGGAGGATTTTGCCGGTTTTTCCACGTTTGCGCGCAATGTGGACAAACAGAAAGCCGAGGCAGCCTGGGGGGCACAGGGGGTCCTGGGAAAGCTTTCGGGGGCGATGTATTCAGCCGAGCGGGATTCGCATCCCCCGAACGTACCTCCCTGGTCCCGTTCGACGCGTCTGAGTAGACTTAACGTTGACTTTCGGGGTACACAGCCGGGGGCAGCTCACGCCACCCGTTTGACGTCTGACCACTCAGGGGATCATTTCGCTATGCCGACCAAAGAAGAGATGTACGACGAGGCCATCGCAATTCAGCAGAAGGGCAGTCTGGAGGAGGCGGTCGTCAAGCTCCAGGAGTTGTTGGATGTGCACCCTGACTACGCTCTGGCGCATGCCGCGTTAAGCGTGTTCTACAGCAAGCTGGAAAAGTACGACGAGGCGGTCGAGCACGGGCAGAAGGTGTGTGACCTGGAGCCCGAGGACCCATTCAGCTTCGTTGCCATGAGCCTGATATGCCAGAAGGGCGGACGGCTGCGGGAGGCCGAGGAGGCTCTCATGCAGGCCAGAATGGCCCAGGTCGCCGCACAACAGGGCCAGTCGGACTAGACCGCGCGTGCTGAGCATTCCGGCTCTTCGACCACGGTCCGCCCAAAGAGGGGGGCGCTGGGGCGCGCGGAAGAACGGCGTTGAGGCGGCGATGGGGTGCCGCTCACTTGCGGCTAGGCTTGGCTTGCTCGTTGAGATGTTCGGCGATCCATCGCTCCAGCTCCTCCCAATCGACCGGCGGGATTCTCGAGTGATCGGGCCGAAGCCTGGCGGCCTCCTTGATGTAGACGTGGACGATCTGGTCCGCCGGGGTGTCGGTGTTCCAGTGGAGCAGGATCCGAATACAGCGGCGCAGGGATCCGGGCACGTCCAACTCGTGAACGCACATCAACGCCACGTGGAGCCAGCCCAACTGTCGGGCAGCCAAGGCGGGGAATTCGGCGTTCAGGTCGGGCGTGGTCGTGAAGATCGCGCTGGCCACGTCTTCCGGCTCGATGCCGTTCTGCCGGATCATCAGCGCAAGCAACTGGCGTGTGGCCTCCAGGATCGCTTCGCTCGTGTCTGCGTCGGCCGTTGTTGCCCCGCGGACTCCCCGGCAAGGCATCGCGATATCCCCCGAAAGAACGGTTCCGCCCCGCGTCCGATATGTCAAAGTTTAACTGGGAAGCGGCTCTCCCGCCACCGCCGAGTCCGGATCTCGCCCCAGAACGACCGCGAGCCCCGACAAGGCCGGCGAGTGCTTCCTGCCGTCCCTGCGGGGCTCCGGGGTCTGGCAATAGTCGCCCGGGGCTGGGAAGAATCGCCCCCGAGGTCAATCGGGGATCGGGGAGTTCATCGGTCCCAGGTGTCCTGCAACCGCTGCGATCAGTCCCTGACCTTCACGTCGATTCGTTTGACCGCCGCCGAGGGCAACTTCTTCAGGTGGACCACGAGCACGCCGTTGGCGTACTCGGCTTCCACGCTTTCGGGGTCCACGGCGTCCGGCAGCGGGATCGTGCGGTGGAAAGACCCGAACCGGCTTTCGGTGTGATAGAAGTCCTTTCCCTGCCTCTCGGTCGATTCCTTCTTCTCCCCGGCCAGGATCAAGTGGCCGCCGGAGATGGACACTTCCAGATCCTTTGGATCGAGTCCCGGCACCTCGGCTCGGACCGTATACTCCTTTTCGTCTTCCGCGATGTCCACGGTCGGCGCCCAGCCCCGCTCGGAGCCGAAGGGCCAGTCGATGCCGCCGAACGGCTCTCGCAGGAACGACTCGAACAGGCGATCGACCTCACTGCGAAGGGTAGCCAGCGGCGACGTCTCGCCCGGGCCGCGTTCCCGGACCTTGTTTCTCCACGGTATCAAGGCCATGTCTGAAGACCTCCTTTCACAGCGTCTTTTCTGCCGGTTTTCGTCTACTGACACTTCACGTCGATCTTGCGCGGCTTGGTCGACTCCGCCTTGGGCAGATGCAGCGTGAGCACGCCGTCGGCGTACTCGGCCGTGATTTTGGCCGCGTCGATCGCTTCGCTCACGTGGAACGTGCGGTAGTAGTCTCCCACGCCGTACTCGCGGACCAAGTACTCGGCGTTCTCTTCCTGACGCGGGGCGACCTTGGCGTGGATCGTCAGGCTTCCGTCTTCAAAATCGACGTTGATGTCCTCGCCGGTCGCTCCGGGCACGTCGGCCAGCACGACCAGCTCGTCGGCCTTCTCCAGGATGTCGACGCGGGGACGATAGTGGCACCCACAGCGCGTATGTTCGCCCTGCCCGTGTTGCTCCGCCTCGGGCTTGAAGTTGTCGCTCTCGTCTGCCATCGTTCTCGCTCCTTTGCGATTTGTTGATGTCTGCAATGCCAATGATCACCCGATGTGGACCGGATGCTTGGGTCCCGGGCTTCCTGCGGAAGCCCTGTGTCAATCGGCTGTGCAAGGCTCAATCGAATCCCAAACCGTGTGGTGTTCAGTCAAAACGGTTCGACGACCTACCGTCGAAATCCGTGGTGGCCCGCCTCGAAGTGACCGCGCCGGCTACCCGCCGGGAGTCACCTGGATCTTCCGTGGTCGGGCGCTCTCGGCCTTGGGAAGGCTGATCGTCAACACCCCGTGCCGCATTTCGGCTTCCACGCGATCGGCGTCGACGGGCACAGGCAGTCGCAAGACGCGAGCGAAAGAGCCCACGGGACGCTCCCGGCGATGGTAGGCAGTCCCCTCCTCCTCGACATCGGGCCGGTCCACTCGGATGGAGAGCTCGTCGCCGGCCACGGACAGCTCGACCTGATCGCTCTTCACGCCGGGCACTTCCAGTTCGACCTTGAGCGCATCGTCGGTTTCCCAGACGTTCACGGCCGGTCGTCCGCGGCCCGTCAACGGCCAGGAAACGTCACCCACGTTGCTCAAAACGCCACTGAACAGTCGATCCATCTTGCGTCGAAGGTGATGGATCGGATGTCGAGGACCCACGTAACGCAGTACCATGTTTCGACCCTCCTTTCCGCGTCGTCGTTGTATCTTGTGCTCGCACAGCGTGAGGCCGGTTGACCCCGGCTGGACGAGGTAGCCGTCAGTTTTGGCCTGCCTCTGCACTTCCGTCTGCAAAGCTCGTGCCAAAACCGTTGCAGCGGCCTTTACTCGTTTTTGTGAAAGGACTTAGGTCAACGTGGAATACCCGGGCCCGGCGAGAGACTGTCAAATTGACAGGCCGGGCAGCCCGTGGCGATGAGCCACTCGGCAGATCGAAGAACGCCCGGGGTAGGTGGGCGTTCGACTCCGGGCGCCCGACGACACTTCGATCACCTCCTGGTGGCGGGTGCCGACAGTTGACCTCCCCTGACGGGTGGGCGACGGTTTTTTCGGACGGGGCCGGATCGGAAAGGTCCGATACGGGGGCCTGTGCCGAGCCCGTTCGGCCGGTCGGCCCTGCGTAACGCTGAGGTCGCAGCACCGTCCTCGGTGGCCGCGGCCCAAGATCCGGTCTGCGAAGCTGTTTGCCAGCCGCCATAAGGTGGTGGTTCTCCCTTGGTTTAAGCGCGTGCTGGAACCGGAGCGAGCAGCTTGGCCCTGGGGCGCGAGTTTTGTGTGCTCAAAGTGGTGCACGGCCCGTTTTCCCGGTTGACCTTATCCCCCACTGGCGTGTATTCTTTTTCGCGGTTGTATGGCCGGATATGTGAAACTATACTGAGTGGTTCGATTTTGCAGCCCGGCCGTGCGTGGTGCAGGCCGACAGTTACCCGGATGCCTCATGCGTTTCTCACTGATTGATCGGATCGACGAACTGGAACCCGGCGTCAGGATTGTCGCGGTCAAGGCCTTGTCGATGGCCGAAGAGTACCTGGCGGACCATTTTCCGGGTTTTCCGGTCATGCCGGGCGTGCTGATGCTGGAGGCTATGACCGAGGCGGGGGCATGGCTAGTCCGGGCGAGTGAGGACTTTGCCCACAGTATAGTGGTCCTCAAGGAGGCCAAGGCCGTCAAGTATGGCCACTTCGTGCAGCCCGGCCAGACGCTCCAGGTGATCGCCGAGGTCACCGGCCAGACGGAGCGGGAAACGACCTTGAAGACCCGGGGATTCGTGGATGGGCGGACGACCGTGGGGGCCAAGCTGGTCCTGGAGCGGTACAACTTGGCCGATGAGCAGCCGGACCGGGCATCCACCGACGAGACGGTCAAGAAGAAGATGCGAGCCCTGTTCGCCCTGCTCTGGCAGCCCAACCTGGAAGGTGCCGAATCATCAGCCACGTAGTACCCCACTCGATCTATTTCTATCGGGCAGGGTGCCCCAGACTCTGAAGAGGGAGACGCGACTCCTATGCGTTTTGAAGGCAAGAATGCGATTGTCACTGGAGGCAGCAACGGGATCGGCCGGGCGTGCGTGGCTCAGTTGGTTGGTGAGGGCGGCCGGGTCGCCCTGGTCGATTTCTGCGATCCGGAGGTGGCCGAAGGCCTGGTGGAGGAGTTGAAGGACGCCCCCGGCCAGGTCCGCGCCTTTCGCGCCGACGTTCGCGACGGCGAGCAGGCGAGGCAATTGGTGGAACAGCTCGTCCACGAGTGGGAACGAATCGATGTTCTGGTCAACTCGGCCGGGATCATTCGGGATGGCCTGATGGGCGCGATGACCGAAGGGCAATGGCGGGACGTCATCGACGTGAACCTGGGCGGGACCTACAACTACTGCCACGCCGTCACTCAGCCGATGATGCGGCAGCGAAGCGGCAGCATCGTGAACATCTCCAGCACCGGCGCCGAGTTCCCGTCCCGCGGGCAGGTCAACTACGCGGCGAGCAAGGCCGGCGTCAACGGGCTGACCCGTTCGCTGGCCAAGGAGCTGGCGCCTCGGAAGGTGCGGGTCAACGCCGTGGCCCCGGGAATGATCGAAACCGGAATGAGTGCACCGGTCCGCGCCATGCTCGGCGACGGCCTCAAGAAGATCATACCGCTGCGACGCAACGGACAACCCGAAGAGGTGGCCCGGGTCGTCGCCTTCCTGGCCAGCGAAGATGCCAGCTACGTGACGGGCCAGATCGTGCGGGTCGACGGAGGCATCAGCTTGGGCGGTTATTAGACAAGACAGGCCGCGAGGCCGGCGTCGCCCGTCGGGCGATGGCGTGGCCGGCAGGATGACTCGTGGCAACACAACGATATTTTTGGAGGTTCACTCAATGCCGACGAAGGACGAGATCTTCGAGAAGATCCGGGACGCGCTGGTCGAAGCGCTGGGTGTCGATGACGACGAAGTCACGCCCGAGGCCACGCTGGTGGGAGACCTGGGGGCGGAGTCGATTGACTTTTTGGATATCGTCTTCCGGTTGGAGAAAGCGTTCGACATCAAGATCCCACGCGGAGAACTCTTCCCGGAAGACGTCTTGACCAATCCCGAATACGTTCACGACGGCCGTGTCACGGAGGCCGGGCTGGCGGAACTCCGCAGCCGGATGCCCTTCGCCAACCTGGACGAGTTCGCCAAGAACCCGATCGTGCAGGATTTCGGCAGCCTGCTGACCGTGGCCGACATGTGTCGATTCATCGAGGGTAAGTTGGAATTGACCGGCTGACGCACGCGTCGGCCGTCGACAGCACTCCGCGGCGAAGAATGGTGCTATGCGTTGGTATTGGATAGACCGATTCCTCGAGTTCGAGAGCGGGCGACGCGCCAAGGCGGTGAAGAACGTCTCCCTGGCGGAAGATCACCTGCACGATCATTTCCCCGGCTACCCGGTGATGCCCAATCCCTTGGTGATCGAGGGGCTGGCCCAGACCGGGGGACTATTGGTCTGCGAGTACAATCAGTTCCGGGAGAAGGTGGTTCTGGCGAAAGTCCCCAAGGCGCGATTCCACTGCCTGGCGACTCCCGGCGACACGTTGACCTACACGACCACCGTCGACTACATCCGCCGCGACGGGGCGATGGTGACGGCCACCAGTCATATCGGTGATCGGCTCCAGGCCGAAATGGAAATTGTCTTTGCCCATCTCGATGGGGAGCTGGGACAGAAGACCTTGTTCGACCCGGCATCGCTTTTGCAGATGATGCGAATTCTGCGTGGGTTCGAGGTGGGACACGCCGCGGACGGCTCTCCGCTCAGGGACCCGGCCTGGGTCGGGGGCGAAGCCGATCCGGAGCAGTCGGGTACGACGTGAGGCCGTTTGCGTGCGGGAGTCGGAGTATGAGACGACGCGTGGTGGTCACCGGGATTGGATACGTGACGCCCTTGGGGGCCGAGATCGAGACCGTTTGGGGCCGCTTGCTCAACGGCGAGTCGGGGGTCGGCTACATCACGCTGTTCGACGCCAGCAACTTCCCCACCAAGATCTCGGCCGAAGTGCGAGACTGGGACGTCTCCGACGTGGGGGAAGACCCGGAACACTGGAAGTATCAGGGACGCCACACGCACTTCGCCGTGGGAGCCGCCAAGAAAGCGATCGCCGACTCGGGCATCGAGGACGCCCGCATCGACCCCACCCGCTTCGGAGTCTACACCGGCAGCGGGGAAGGCCAGCAGGACTTCGACCGGTTCACGCAGATGATGGTCGCCGCTTTGGAGGGCGAGGA
>DATKZH010000536.1:0-5879 GCA_035528065.1 Thermoguttaceae bacterium
GCGGGTAGTTGGGGCCCAGGAGCGTCGGCTTGGGGCGGATTCCCAGGTCGCCGTCGACCACGAAGGGCTCGCCCCGCTCGGCAAGGTGGTCGATCATCCGCCGCCGCCACAAGGCGAGCGTTTCCCGGTGTTCGGGCACGGCAGCCAGGTCGCGTGTCTCTTGCGGGTCGGCTTCGAGGTCGAACAACTGCTGCCGGCCGTCGGGGGCGTAGTAGAGGTACTTGAAGCGGCCGTCGGTCAGGCCCGTCCAGTTGTTCTCCTTCGCGTAGCAGGTCGAGTGCTCCAGGTCGATGGTCTCGCGCCACCCGTCGGCGTTGCCGCGGACCAGATCGAGCATGCTCCGGCCGTCGAATTGCGCCGGGTCGCACGCGACGCCCGCGGCGTCGAGGAACGTGGGCAAGATGTCTCGCAACTCGACCGGCTGCGAGATCACCTGGCCGCGATCCGTGGCACCGAGGCAGCCCGGCCGGCGGACCAACATGGGGATACGGGCGGAAGGCTCGTAGCCGTACGTCTTTCGCCACAGATGATGGTCGCCGAGCATGTCGCCGTGGTCGGCCGTGTAGAGGATCAGGGTGTTCTCCAGCCAGCCGCGCTTCTCGAGTGCGTCGAGCACCCTGCCGATCTGCTCGTCGATGAACGTGACGTTGCCGTAGTAGCCGGCTCGCGCCTCGCGAGGCTTCTCGGGCCCCAGGTCTCCCTGCCAGAGGCTGTCGGAATGCGGCTTGCCGCGCTGGGCGTGCCGCTCGCACCAGTCGCCCAGCACGCGCTCGGGGAGATCGACGTCTCGGTACATCTTCCAGAATCGCTCCGGCGCATCATACGGGCTGTGCGGCCGGGCGAACGAGACTTTGAGCAGGAACGGCTCGGGGGCGTCGTAGCTTTCGAGGAAACTTACGGCCTCCGTGCCGGTCCAGTTGGTCGGGTGCAAGTGCTCCGGCAGGGCGTAGGGAGCTGCCCGGTGGCTGTTCCAGCCGATCCCGGTCGCGTCGGGGTCCAGGTCCGCAGCCGCCGACTTGAACCACTGCCGGTAGTCGCTCACGAAGTCGGGCGATTCGGCCCGGCCCGATTCGTCGAGCATCGTCTTGTGGTAGCCGTGGGTGTTTCGCTGCGGATGGAAGTGCATCTTGCCGATGCCCAGCGTCTGGTAGCCGGCCGAGCGGATCATCCGCGGAAGCTCGCGGGGGTACCTCTCGGCGACCCGCGAGTAGCCGAGCATGCCGTGGTGCCACGGCGAGAGCCCCGTGAGGATGGTGGCCCGGGCAGGCGTGCACGACGGCACCGAACTGTACGCACAGCGGAAGCGGGCCCCCTCGGCGGCGAGCCGGTCGAGGTTCGGCGTGAGGATCGCCCGATTCCCGTCCGCCCCGAGGCAGTCGCCCCGATGCTGGTCGCCCATCAAGAAAAGGATATTCGGCCGGCTCGACTTCTCGTCGGCAGCCAGCCCCGCGTGAGCCATCCTCATCGCCGCGGCGGAAGCGACGGCCGTTTTGAGCAGTCTGCGGCGGGTGATCTTCGGCTTCGATTTCGATGTAGGTGCTGTCATCGCGGGCCTCGCAACGTGGACGGAAGAAGGCGAACCGATCGGCCACACACGAGCACAGGCTAGCACGGACAACGCCCACGTGCAACGGCCCGAATGCCCAACGCCCTCACCGCCGCATGCAGCAGTGCTTGTACTTCCGGCCGGAGCCGCAGGGGCAGGGGTCGTTGCGGCGGAGGGCCTGGCCGCCCGTGGCCGCGGCTTCTCGGGCGTGCTCGCGCTGGGCGCGGAGCTCGCGCATGATGCCTCCGGCCGGGCGACCGGCGCGGAGCTCGTCGGCCATAAACTGCATGGAAGAGCCGACGTGGGTAAAAAGCATCTTGTACCCTTCGCACAGATAGCTCAGGCCCGGCTCGCCGTCGGGCGCGCGGAGGAAGCGGTCCTTGGGACAGGCGCCGTGGCAGGCGAACAGCACCTCGCACTCTCGGCAATACGCGGGCAGCTTCTCCCACTTGTCGCGCCCGAACTGCTCTTGCCCGGGCGAGTTGACCAGCTCCTTAATCGGCGTCTCGTGAATGTTGCCCAGCTTGTGCTCCGCGTCGACGAAGTGATCGCAACGGTAGAGGTCGCCGTTGTGCTCGATGGCGGTCGCCCGGCCGCACTCGCGAGCGTAGATGCAGAGGCTCGCGCCGACGCCGGTCCAGGAGGCCAGGGCCTGGTCGAAGTCGCGGACGAAGATGCGGCCCACGTCGTTTCGGACCCACTCCTCGAACACGCCGATCAGGAACCGGCCGAACTGGGCCGGGCGAACGCTCCGATCGCTGACGAGCTTCTCGGGATCGGCATCCGCCGCGCTGTTCGCGGGACTCCCGACCCCACCCCCCTTCTCGGCACCATCCGGCGGCGTCGCCGCTCGCGGAGGATCCAGACGCTCCACGATGGGGATGAACTGGATGAACTCGATGCCGGCGTCGCGGAAGAAGCGGTAGACGCGAACCGGGTGCTCGCCGTTGGTGCGGTTGACGCAGCACAGCGCGTTGAACTCGACGCCGTGCCGAAACAGACGCCGCATCGCCCGGGTCACCTGGTCGAACGTCCCCCGGCCCTGCTTGTCCAGGCGGTACTTGTTGTGGTGGTTGACCGGGCCGTCGATCGAGAGCCCGACCAGGAAATCGTGCTCCTTCAAGAACTCGCACCAGCGGTCGTCCAACAGAATGCCGTTGGTCTGGAGCGAGTTGTGGATCCGCATTCCCGCGCGCGCATGCTTCTTCTGGAGCTCGACGACGCGGCGGAAGAAATCGAGCCCCACGAGCGTCGGCTCGCCGCCCTGGAAGGCGAAGTCGATCTCCCGAACCTCCTCGGGCTGGGCCTCGAGGTACTGCCGGACGTACGCGTCGAGCGTCTCGTCCGACATCCGCCATCGTTCCCCTTTCGGGTAGAGGTTCTCCTTCTGGAGGTAGAAGCAATACGCGCAGCGGAGGTTGCAGATCGGCCCGATCGGCTTGGCGATCACGTGGAGTCCGGTTTGCGACCAGGGAGGACGGGCCATGGGAAACAGCGAATCGGTTTGCGTTGCCTGAACCTCGCGCTCGGCGCGGTCTCCTGACTCCGACGACAGGCCGGTGGTCAGGGTTCAGCGTTCGGGGTTCAGGGTTCGGGGTTCGGGGTTCAGGACTTGGAATTCGACGTCGACATGCAAATCCTGAACCCCGAACCCCGAACCCCGCAAGCTTGACTCACCTGCAGCCAATGTGCGAAGCCACGTCACCTAGGCCACCGGCCCGAAGTGCGGTCCCCACTGCTTGGCCAGTTGCTTGCCGAGCTCGGTCACCCTGGATTGCTCGTCGGGCGAGAGCGGCTTGTAGCGCTTGACCATCTCGACATTCTTGCGGACCTGCTCTCGCTTGTGGGCGCCGAGGTTGACGGTGGCCACGCCCGGTGTGCCCAGGGCATAGCGAACGGCCAGCTCCAGGTGTTCCAGATCGAGCTCCGGAGGCGCGTCGGGGTTCGGATAGGAGCCGGCTTTCCGGCACGCCCCGCCGAAGACCTTCATCGCCACGATGCCCACGCCGTGCTTTCGGGCGACGGGCAGCACCTTCTCTTCAAAGCCGTACGTGTGGCGATCGACGAAGTTGACCAGCGTGAGCAGCGCGTCCACCTCGCCCGTCTCCAACAACTGCGGGAACTCGCCCGGCTTGTGATGCCCTGAAATCCCCAGGAACCGGAACTTGCCCGCTTGCTTCTGCTTGACCAGCCAGGTGAAGACTCCGTCGGGGCCCATCGCTTTCTCGACGTCGTGGCTGCCGACGCTGTGGTAGTAGACCAGGTCGATCCAGTCGGTCTTGAGCAGGCGGAATGAGTTCGAGAGGGACTGCTCGGCCTCTTCGAGCGTGTCGGCCATGACCTTGGAGGCCAGGAAGATCTCCTTGCGTCGCCGGCCCAGGGCCAGGCCGATTCCCTCCTCCGACTGCTTGTACGCCGGCGCCGTGTCGACCGAGGTGATTCCCAGGTCCAACGCGTCGTTGACGATCTTGGCGATCTCGGGCGGGAGGATTTTTGGGCATAGTCCGCAGGGGGCGGTGCCCAAGGTCATCGTCGTCACCGGCACATTCGTCCGGCCCAGGACGCGGCGAGGCCAACCGTCGACGACCGTCTCCGCCTGCCCCGACGCATCGGCCGCACCCGCTGCAAGAACCGGACCGGTACTCCCCGCCGCCAGCATTCCGCCTGCCAAGACACCGCTCCGACGGACGAACGCCCGCCGAGACATCCCCGAGCTTCTGTGACTGGACATTTTGCCTACGTCCTCCGAATGAGGGCTGCGGACCACGCCCCTGTGGCGCGATGTTTTCCTATAATTGTCCGTGCGCGCCGGCGGCAGTCGACCGAGCCGATCATCCACTCCCGCCCCCGAGCCGATCGGCCGGCAACGCCACTGGTGGCCATTCTTGCAATACCTGGGCAAGAAGTCAAAATATAGCCGGAGGGTGACCTTTTTCGGGCGATGGCCCGGCCCCACGGCGGGATCTGTCTGAGGCAGAAAGGGACTCGCAATGACCAACCGCGAGCGGCTGTTGGCGATCATGGAAGGCAGGCTGCCCGACCGCATCCCGTGGATTCCCCGGCTCCAGATCTGGTACGAGGCGAACCGGCGAGGAGGCACCTTGCCCGAGCCGTATCGGGGCTTGAGCTTCCGCGAGGTGGAGCGCGACGTGTTCGGCGGCACGGCCGCCCGGGACGCGATCATCTATCGGATCGAGATCGAGGGCGTCGAAATCCGCACGCACCGGCCGGGCGAGATGGAGACGGTGACCGAGTACGTCACGCCGGTAGGCACCGTGACCACGCGGCTTCGCAGCACGCCCCATCTGCGTCGGCAGGGCATCCAGGACGCGGAAGTCGGGTTCATGCTCAAACGGCGGGAGGACTACCCGGTCGTCGAGTACATCATCGAGCACACCCGGTACACGCCGGCGTTCGAGGAGTACGCCGCGTACGAGCGGGACTGCGGCGAGGAAGGCTACCCGATGGTCAACTGCGGCGACTGCCCGATGCACCATTGGATGCGTGTCCTGGTGGGCTACAATCAAGCGTATTTCCACTTGAACGACTACGCGCCCGAGGTCGAGCGGCTGGTGGCCGTGCTGGCCGATCACTACAAGGAAACGGTCTGGAGGCACATGCTCGATTCGCCGGCGCGGCTGTTGATGCACGGGCATCACCTGTCGAGCCAGATGACGCCGCCCTCGCTCTTCGAGCGGTACATCCTCCCGTACTACGAGGAGCTTGCCCCCAAGATGCGCAAGCGCGGCAAGGTGCTCGCCCTGCACGCCGACAACGACACGCGCCACGTCCTCTCGCACATCGAGCGGGCCGGCTTCGGCATGGCCGAGTGCTTTGCCACGTACCCGATGGTCGAGACCACGCTGGCCGAGGCCCGGGCGGCCTGGGACGATCGGGTGATCATCTGGGGCGGCGTGCCTTCGGTGATCCTCGAGGACCCGTTCACCGAGGAGCAGTTCGACCAGCACATGGACGACTTGTTCCGCACGATCGCCCCGGGGCGCGCGTTCATCCTCGGCATCGCCGACAACGCCATGCCGGGCACGAAGATCGAGCGTGTCAAGCGGATTACCGAAATGGTGGAACAGCGAGGGACCGTCCCGATTCCGACCGCCCATTGACGTCTGACGTCGAGTCACCCGTTCATCGATAGGAGATAAGGCCGTGTCTGACTCCTCCCCGATCATTCGGTATGCCATTCCGCCCTACATGCTCGAGCAGATCAGGCTCCACGGTCCGGACGAGCTTCGCACCGCGGCGGCCGAGGCGTTGGCCCGGTCGGATTCGCTGCGGAGCGAGCGGATCGCGGTTCAGTCGCGGCTTGCCTCCGGGG
>DATKZH010000537.1:0-15192 GCA_035528065.1 Thermoguttaceae bacterium
GGGTGCCACGGGCATCTTGCCCGTGCACTGGCGAGACGCCAGTGGCACCCGAACTGCGGGCTTTCCCTTGGCCCGCTTCGTGACTTCGTGGCCTCGAGCCTGAATCGAAAGAACCGTGAGGCAACCATGAAAAGACGCACGTGTATCCTGACCGCCGCCATCCTGATCCTCGCGTGCCACGGGGCGCTGGCCGACACGCTCTACGTCGCCCCCGATGGCGACGACGCCCAACCCGGCAGCGAGGCAAAACCCTTCGCCACGCTCCAGCGGGCGCGGGACGAAATCCGCCAACGCAAAGCGGGCGGGCCTCTGCCCGACGGCGGAATCACCGTCGAGCTCCGCGGCGGCGTGTACGAGCTGTCGCAGCCTCTGGAGCTGACCGAACCGGACAGCGGCGCCGAAAACGCCCCCATCGTCTATCGGGCGCGCCAAGGCGAGACGGTCAAGCTCGTCGGCGGGCGCGAGGTCACCGGGTGGAAGCCGGTCGCCGACCCGGCCGTGCTCGACCGGCTCGACGAGTCGGCACGCGCCCAGGTGTGGCAGGCCGACCTCAAGGCCCTCGGCATCACCGATCTGGAGGGCATCAACAACGCCAGGACCTACCAGTCCGACCC
Source organism: Thermoguttaceae bacterium (assembly GCA_035528065.1). Lineage (GTDB taxonomy): Bacteria > Planctomycetota > Planctomycetia > Pirellulales > Thermoguttaceae > DATKZH01. The sequence continues at coordinate 615 of DATKZH010000537.1, forward strand.
GGGCCTCGAGGTGTTCTTCCAGGACCAGCCCATGACGCTGGCCCGTTACCCGAACTCGGGGTACATGAAGATTGCCAGGGCCTTTGGGGTTGAAGGAGAGGGCAGGGCACGGGGCATCATCACCAGCCCGGAAGGCAGGTTCGTCTGCGAAGACCCCCGACCGGCCCGCTGGGTCAACGAGAAGGGCGTCTGGCTCCACGGGTTCTGGGTCCGGGACTGGGCCGACGTGCGCATTCCACTGGGCAGCGTGGATGCCGACGCCCACACCATCAGCCTCGGGCCCGAGCCGGGTCGAACCTACCGTGTCCGCGCCGGGCAGTGGTTCTACGCCGAGAACGTCCTGCCCGAGCTGGACGGCCCCGGCGAATGGTATCTCGACCGCGACGCCGCGATCCTCTATTTCTGGCCCCCGGCGCCCGTCTCCTCGGGCAAGGTCGTCGTTTCGGTCGTCCGCGACCTCGTGCGTCTCGACGACGTCTCGCACGTCACGTTCCGCGGCCTGCTCGTCGAAACCGGACGGGGCAGCGCGTTCGTCGTCCACGGCGGCACCGACGTCCGCGTGGTGGCCTGCACCATCCGCAACATGGGCAACTGGGCGGTGAAGGTCTACGGCGGCACGAAGCACGGCGTCGTCGGTTGCGACGTCTACCAGACGGGGCAGGGCGGCGTCCACCTCGAAGGCGGCGACCGCAAGACCCTCACCCCCGCCGGACATTACGCCGACAACAACCACATCCACCACACCGCGCGCTGGGACCCGGTCTACCAGCAGGCGATCACGGTCTTCGGCGTCGGCAACCGCGCCACCCACAACCTGATCGACAACGTGCCCCACATCGCCATCGGTTTTACCGGCAACGAGCAGACCATCGAGTACAACGAGATTCACAGCTCGGTCTTCCAGTCGAACGACGCCGGCGCCATCTACACGTCCCCGCCGAACGAAACCTGGTCGATGCGCGGCCACAAAATCCGCTACAACTACCTGCACAACATCCACGGGTTCAACGACAAGGGGTGCATCGGCGTCTACCTCGACGACTGCTTCTCCTCCGCCGACATCTCCGGCAACGTCTTCTACGACGTCGCCACCGGCATCCTCATCGGCGGCGGACGCGATAACCCGATGACCAACAACCTGTTCATCCGCTGCGGCCGGGCATTCAGCATCGACGCCCGGGGGCTCGGCTGGGCCAAGGGCGTCGGCACGTTCGCCACCAAGGAGCTGCACGACCTCAACTACCGCCAGCCCCCCTGGTCGCTCAAGTATCCCGAGCTGCTCGACATCCTCGAGGACGAGCCGCTGGCCCCCAAGGGCAACGTCATGGCCCGGAACGTCTGCTGGGGCGGCCCCTGGGGACGAACGCAGCGCGAGGCCGAGCCCCACGTCAAGTTCGAGGACAACCTGATCGAGGTCGACCCGAAGTTCGTGGGCGAGCCGCCCGAGGACTTCCGCCTCGCCGAGGACTCGCCGGCCCACAAGCTCGGCTTCCGCCCCATCCCGCTGGACAAGATCGGCGTCTACCCGAGCGACGACCGGGCCTCCTGGCCGGTCGAGCACACGCTTCGCCGCGCCCCGACCGCGTCCGGGTCGTCCCCCGCGAGGAGGCCGAACGAATGAAAGCCGCGAAACAGACTCTCATCGCCGTCGTCCTGTCGGTCATGGGGGGTTTTACCGCCGGGGCGGAATTCTACGTGGCCCCAAAAGGCAACGACGCCCATCCCGGGACGAAGGAGCTGCCCTTCGCCACCGTCGAGCGCGGCGTGGAGGCCGCCCGGGCACTGCCCGGCCCCCACAAGATCGTGATCCGCCCCGGCACCTACTACCTCGCCCGGCCCCTCGATCTCGATCCCAAAGACTCGGGATTGAGCATCGAAGGCGAGGGGGAGGGCGTGGTGCTGAGCGGCGGGCGACGCGTCGTGGGCTGGAAACCGTGGCAGGGCAACATCCTCAAGGCCGATCTGGCCCCGCTCGACCTGCCCGACCTCGACTTTCGCGAACTCTACTACCGCACCAAGCGCCAGCCCTGGGCGCGCGTCCCCAACTTCGACCCCCAGCACCCGCGCACCGGCGGATTCCTGCAAAACGCCGGCATCGTCGAGGCGGGCACGAAGACGAAGTTCCGCTATCGCCAGGGCGATCTGCACCCGGAGCGTTGGGCGCATCCGGAGAGGGCGTGGATCGTGTTTCACGACTCGCTCAACTACGAGACGCAGTTCTGCCCGGTCAAGACCATCGACGCGGAGAATCGCGTGGTCGAAGCGCAACGGGGCGTCTACGTCCTGTCGGTCGGCAATCCGTTCTATCTCTGCGGGCTCATCGAGGAGCTCGACGCGCCGGGCGAGTGGTGCGTCGATCCGGACACGAAGACGCTCTACTTCCAACCGCCCGAGGGGGATCCCGACGGGCAGGACGACGTGATCGTGCCGGCGCTGGCGTCCGCGTTCGTGCTGCGGGGAAAGCCGGACGAGGGCCGCTGGGTGGAGAACGTGCGGATCGCGGGGGTGGACCTGCGCGACTTCCGTGGCCGGGCCATCGCGATGTCCGGCGCGAAAGGCTGCGCCGTCGCCCGCTGCGACCTGCGGAACTGCCAGGTCGGCGTCTACCTCGGGGACGATACGCACGACTGCACGGTCCGCGGCTGTGATATCACCGAGACCCAGGGCGACGGCGTCAGCATCGTCGGCACCAGCACCGACCACGAGCGGGTGAGCGGCCACGTCGTCGACAACTGCCACGTCTGGGACTTCGGCTGGGGGCGGATCCACAACCGCTGCGGCGGCGTCTACATGCACCGCTGCGCACGCTGCCGGCTCACGCACAACCACGTCCACGACGGCCCTCGTTACGGCCTGGCCATGGACGTAGGCAACGACTGCGAGTTCGCCTACAACCATTGCCACCACGTCAACCTGGTGACCACCGACAGCGGCATTATCGAGGCGGCGACGGCTCTCGATTGGGGGTTGCCCGTCCAGCGGCAGCGCGAACGTCACCGGCCGCACAACTGGGGCAACCAGGTGCACCACAACCTGCTTCACGACTCCGGCGGATGGAAGACGTCGACGACCGGGGAGCTCGTCTTCCCCGGCTTCACCTGGGCCATCTATCTCGACCTGGACTGCTCCGGCTGGCACGTCCACGACAACGTCTGCTACCACACCGTGCTGGGCGGATTCATGCTCAACGGCGGCACCGACAACGTCGTCCAGAACAACGTCTTCGTCGACGGCAAGCAGCACCAGATCCAGTGGAACCCGTGGCGGGGCTACGTGATGCGCGACAATCGCTGCGAGCGGAACGTCTTCGCCTACGCGGGCCGGCCGGCCGACCTCTACGCGCTGGGCCGCTTCGAGGACGACTTCGTGGCCTTCCGCAACAACCTGGTCTATCCGCGCAACGGCGACGTGGCCATCCCGGGAGTGCCCGACTTGCCCCGTAAGAAAGCGTGGGACGCGTGGCAGAAGCGGGGGCAGGACCAAGGAAGCCTGCTGGCCGATCCGCAATTTGTGGACCCGGCCAACCGCGACTATCGCCTGAAGCCCGATTCGCCCGCCTTCGCGCTCGGGTTCCGGCCGATCGACCTGTCGCGGGTCGGCAACTACGCCCATCCCGACCGCCGCACCTGGCCGTGTCCGGAGACGCCGGTCGTTCGCGACGCCGCCGATTACACGCCGATCGCCACGCAGGCGAGGCAGCCGGCCCTGCGAGACTACGAGGACTACGCCCTCGGCGAGCCCGAGCGCAACGCGCACGTCGGCGACGGCGGGGCCGCCGGCAGCGTCGGCGTCACCGACGAGGCGGCCGCGTCGGGCAAACAGAGCCTCCGATTCACCGACGCCGCCGGGCTCGAGCAGACCTACGCGCCCTACGTCACCTACCCGCTGGAGGTCGAAAGCGGCGTCCTCCACGCCGGGTTCGACCTGCGACCGGAACCCGGAGCGGTCTTCGCGTACGAGTGGCGCGACGATCCCTACCAGTACCACCTCGGTCCGCGGCTCCAGGTGGACGCCCAGGGATGGCTCTCGGCCAACGGCAAGCGGCTCGTGCAACTGGAACACGGCCGATGGGTGCGAATCGACCTGCAGTGCGGCCTCGGCCCGCAGGCGACCGGCACGTACGACCTGACGCTCCGCCTGCCCGGCGCCGAGCCGCAGGTCCATCGCCAACTGGCCTGTGCGCCCGAGTTCGAGAGCCTGGCGTGCATCGTGCTGATGTCGTTGGCCGACGCCCCGACGGTCTTCTACCTCGACAACTTCGCCTTCGGGCCGTGAAGGGCGTTGTCCCCGTGGGGCAAGGCGTTTCGGGCTCCGGTGGCGAGGCTCCGTCAATCCTCACCGGGTGAGTTGGGTGGCACTGGCGTCTCGCCAGTGCGTGCGCGAAAGCACGGGCAAGATGCCCGTGGCACCCAACGCCTTGGCGGCATTGCGTGCCACCCACGAACTGATGGTTGACGCGCCACGGGGTGGCCCGAACGGCCGATGGTTGCTTTGGCCTCGCGGGGACGGTATTCTTGGGAACGACAAGTCAACGACCCACCAAGGAGATGGAGGATGCATGCGAACGGGATGACTCGATGGTTCCTGATCGCCGTGGCGGCCGTCTTGCTGTCGGCGGACGGCTCGGCCGCGGCGCAACCCGCGGCGAAGAAACCGGCGGCCAAGGCGGCAAGCAAGCCTCAGCCCGGACCCAAGCCGACTCTGGCCGACGTCGCCTACGGCGAGCATCCGAAGCAGGTGCTCGATTTCTGGAAAGCGGAATCGTCGCAGCCCACACCGCTGCTGTTCTTCATCCACGGCGGCGGATGGACGGGCGGCAGCAAGAGCCGGGTCAGCGGTCTGCCGGGCTATCTGGCGGCCGGGGTCTCGGTCGTCTCGGTCGAATACCGTTTCGTTTCCGAAGCCCAGGCGGCCGGGGTGAAGCCGCCCGTCGAGTGGCCGCTCCACGACGTTGCCCGGGCGCTCCAATTCGTCCGCAGCAAGGCCGGCGAGTGGAACCTGGACAAGACGCGCATCGGCGCCTCCGGCGGCTCCGCGGGAGCGTGTTCGAGCTTGTGGCTGGCGCTGCACGACGACCTGGCCGATCCGGCGAGCGACGATCCGGTGAGTCGCGAGTCCACGCGTTTGGCCTGCGCGGGCGTGCTGGGCGCGCAGACGAGCCTCGATCCCAAACAGATGCGGGAGTGGACACCGAACAGCCGCTACGGCGGGCACGCGTTCGGGTTCACCGGCGACGCCAAGGATCGGGCGTCGCAGTTCCAGCAGTTTTTCGAGGGGCGGGAGAAGATCCTGCCGTGGATCAAGGAGTATTCGCCCTACGAGCTGGCGACGGCCGACGATCCGCCCGTCTACCTCTACTACTCCGCTCCGCCCGCGCTCGGCCAGGAGCAGAAGGACCCGACGCACTCGGCGAACTTCGGGGTGAAGCTCCAGGAGAAGCTCCGCGGCGTGGGCGTCGAGTGCCACCTCGTGTATCCCGGCGCCCCCGACGTGAAGTACGGGACCGCTTCCGAATTCCTGATCGCCGAGCTGAAGTCGGCGAAGTAGGCGCAGCGAGGAAGAGAACGAGTACGTCAACGCCGCGGGAATCACCCCGGCAACAAAAGGGACGGTTCCCGGCGATTGCGAGAGGGGCTCTTGTGCTGGGGAGTTTCCGGCGAGAATGCAGTTTTCGATCACACCGATAGGGAGATAGATCAGATGGCATCGGACAATCTGACTTTGTCGCGTCGAGAGGCATTGGCCGCGCTCGGGGTGATGGGGCTTTCGTGGGGAACGCACTTCGCCGCCAAGCCCGCGACGGCCGGCGAGCCGAAGGCGCAAGGGGGCATCGCCCTCCAGCTCTACACGATGCGCAATCCGGCGAAGGAAGACCTGCCGGGCACCCTGGCCAAGATCCGCGAGATGGGCTGGGAGTACGTCCAGTGGAGCGGCATGCCGAATCTGCCCGCCGAGAAAATCCGCGAAGCGCTCGACGCGGCCGGTTTGAAGGCGATCGCCGCTCACGTTGGCGTGGAAGCTTTCGAGAAGGACTTTGCCGAATCGGTCCGCTTCTGGAAGACCGTCGGCGCGACGGACGTCGGCCCCGGAGGCATGATGAGCGACTGCCGAGCCACCTTGGAAGACTGGCTCCGCGGGGCCAAACGGCTCGACGCGCTCGGCGCCCGATTGCGGGCCGTCGGCATGCGGCTGTCTTACCACAATCACAGCTTCGAGTTCGAGCAATTCCCCGGCGATCCGCGCGCGAAGCTCGACATTCTCATGGAAGCAACCGGTCCGGAGAATCTCAACGCGGAATTGGACACCGCCTGGGTGTTCCACGGCGGCGCCGATCCTGCCGCCTACATTCGCAAGTACAAGGGCCGTTGCCCGGTGATCCACGTCAAAGACATCGTGCCCACCAACGAGGGCCGCAAGTTCCAGTTCAAGCCACTCGGCCAAGGCGCACTCGACTGGCCGGCCATCTTCGCGGCCGGACGCGAGTCGGGAGTCGAATGGTACGTCTACGAACAGGACGCCGGAGAAGGCTCGCCCTTCGACTACACCCGCGCCAGCTACGAGTTCCTGGCCAAGAACCTGCGGTAACTCCGACGGCACGTGCCGGTAATGCCGGCGATCTTGCCCCGAAGAAGGGGCTTTTCTTCCATGCTGCGCGTCCGGATCGGGTAGAAGGCGGGGTCGCCCCCGCCGTCCTCCCATACCACCGGACGTACTCATCATCCGGCGGTTTCCCTTGAGTTGGTAACACGTCGTAGCGATGCAGAAGGCTGCTGAGGCCCTGGGCGTCGAACCGGGTCGCGCTCATGGCTCGGTGAGGCGCCGGGGTGCCCGACATGCGCCACCAGCCTTTGCCGCAGGCTGCGGTGGTCCGGGAGCGATTCCGAGGAACACCGAGGGACCGCAGGAAGAATGCGGAGATCGACGCGGCCCGCTTCCGCCAGCAACTCTGGCAGAAACAGACGGGCGTACCCGTGGAGCAGCGCTTCCTCTTGCCAAACCCTCGGGGCAAGCCCGGTGGGGGCGCGGGGGGGTGAGGCGGCCTGCGGTTAGTTGCCAAACCTTCGCTCCACCGGGACGAGCCCGGTGGGGACTGCCCAATCACCCTCCCCCAAATCCGTGACGGTCAGGAACTTCTGTAGCACTCCGGGGGTAGGAAGGCAAAAAACCGACCCTCCAAAATCGTCGTAAGTCCTTTGTTATCATGTAGCCGAGGCGGGATTCGAACCCGCACGAGGGATGACCCTCACGGGATTTTAAGTCCCGTGCGTCTACCAATTCCGCCACTCGGCCTGGGACGGCCTGCCGTGGGCGCGGCGGCCGTTGGGGGATGGTGGTTGTTGGGGGGCCGGTTACTGGGGGTTCTCGGATCGATGCTGGTTGCCGTGGTTGTGTCGATTGCCGTTGGCGATCGAGGCGATGCGGTTGATGGCGTTGAGGAACGCCTTGGCGCTGGCTTCGACGCTGTCGGTGGAGACGCCGTGGCCGCGGTACAGCTCGCCCTGATACTCGACCTGGACCATCACCTCGCCCTGGGCGTCTTTGCCGACGGTGACGCTGTGGACCCGGAAGTCCTTGCAGACGACCTCGTATCCGGTGATCTCCTCGATGGCCAGGAAGATGGCGTCGATGGGCCCGTCGCCGCACATTTTTTGGATGCTGAGGACCTCTTCGCCGCGGCGGATGGAGAGCGTGACTTCGGGGATCTTTCCGGTTCCGGTGGAGACCTCATAGGAGTCGAGCGACCACAATTCGGAGACCCCGTGGATCTGCTGCTCGATCAGGGCGGCGATATCGCCGTCGTAGATCTCCTTTTTCTTGTCGGCCAGGTTTTTGAACTCCTCGAAGACCAGGTTGAGCTGGTCGCCGGTGAGGCGGTAGCCCAGGGCCTTGGCCCGATCGGCCAGCGCGGCTCGGCCGCTGTGCTTCCCCAGGACGAGGTCGTGCATCGTCAGCCCGACGTCCTCGGGGCGCATGATCTCGTAGGTGGTGCGTTCTTTGAGGATGCCGTCTTGATGGATGCCCGCCTCATGGGCGAACGCGTTCTGGCCGACGATGGCCTTGTTTCGCTGGACCTGGATCCCGGTGACGCTGGCCACGAGCCGGCTGGTGGGGACGAGGCGCTGGGTCACCACGCGGGTATGGGCGTGGTAGTAGTCGTTTCGGGTCCTCAGCGCCATGACGATCTCTTCCAGCGAGCAGTTGCCCGCCCTCTCGCCGATCCCGTTGATCGTGCACTCGACCTGTCCGGCGCCGGCTTCGACGGCGGCGAGGCTGTTGGCCACGGCCATCCCCAGGTCGTTGTGGCAGTGGACGCTGATGACCGCCCGGTCGATGTTGGGCACGCGTTGGCGGAGGATTTCGATCACGCGGCGCATGTGGGCGGGCGTGGCGTAGCCGACGGTATCGGGGATGTTGACCGTGGTGGCGCCGGCGTCGATGGCGGCCTCGACCACCTGGCAGAGGAAGTCGACCTCGGTTCGGACGGCGTCCTCGGGCGAGAACTCGACGTTGGGGCAGTAGCCCACCGCCCGCTTCACTCCCTCCACCGCCCGTTGGACGATCTGGTCCTTGGTCATCTTGAGCTTGTGCTCGCGATGGATGGCGCTGGTGGCCAGGAAGACGTGGATCCGCGGCTCTTCGGCGTGCTTGATGGCTTCCCATGCCCGATCGATATCCTCGGGCCGGCACCGGGCCAGGCCGCAGATCACCGACCCGCGCACGGTCTTGGCGATCTCGCGGACCGCCTTGAAGTCGCCGGGCGAGGCGATGGGGAAACCGGCCTCAATCACGTCGACCCCCAGCTCGACGAGGGCCTGGGCGACCTCCATTTTCTCGAACAGGTTCATGCTCGCGCCGGGCGATTGCTCGCCGTCGCGGAGCGTGGTGTCGAAGATCACGATTTGCCGAGACGATGATTGGCTCATGCGAAACAGTTCCTTGAGTGAACGAGACTTGCGCGACAGAGTCTCCACGGTCCGACCGCCGACCCCTGGTCGGCCCGGGCAACACCAACCAGGCCCTCGTTGGGCCCAGTCGTCGCTGGTTGCTCCCGTCCACTGGCATCCTCGACCACTCCTCACCGCGAAGCACGAAAAAACCCCGAAGCCGCTTGGGCCTCGGGGTTTGGATTGGCTCGTCACACGTAGCCGTTGTTGCGCAAACCCTAAGGCCGCCCCCTCGCTAGGGGTAATAACAAAAGCGGCAATAGGCTTGCAGGCGTCATCAAAGTGCGTCCGGCTAACAGCTTCCCGTCAAGTAGACTGACTCTACAATAATACGGTGTGCCGGTCAAGGCTCGAGGTTCGCTGGTTGGGGCCAGATCCATCCTTGGAGCCGACCGGCTCCGTGGTCCGATCTTCATGGGTGGTAGACTTTGTGGTCGGGTTCGCGCACTGCGGCACGCTGGGTCGACGGCGTGGGGGGAATGGCTAATATGCACGGCTTGAGGTAGATGCGAGAAATGGCGGGGGATCATTTGGACATATCGAGTGATCCGGATCCGGGAGAGCCCCGTGGTCGCGCGGGCGGCGGGCGGCGGTTTGTGGGCATCCGGTTCGCCTGTTGTGACGTCTACACAAGGGTTTACGTCAACCGGACGGAGACCGCCTACGAAGGCTGCTGCCCAAAGTGCTTCCGCAGGGTGAAGCTCCGGATCGGACCGGAGGGGACCGACAGCCGCTTCTTCGTTGCCTATTGAGCCGCGTGGTGATTTCGGGTAATCTTCCGCCGCCCATTACCTCTGGGGTGGTCCCGACCGGACATCCACCTGGGGGACGCGGTGGCAGGTCGCTCATCTATCCCGGTTATCCCATGGACTACGAGATCCAGCGCTGCACTCGCTCCTGCGCCGCGACGGGCAAAGAGCTGACCCCGGGCGAGCCGTTCTACTCGGTGCTGATCGCCGAGGGGGCCGAGTTGAAGCGGTACGACTACTCGATCGACGCCTGGGAGGGACCGCCCGACGGGGCGATCGGCTGGTGGAAGTCGGAGATGCCCAACCCGGCGGCCAACCGGCTGCACTGGGCCCCGAACGACGTGATGCTGCACTTCTTCGAGCAGATCGAGTCGCAGCCCGACAAGCAGGACATGCGGTACGTCCTCGCCCTGCTATTGGTCCGCCGCCGCGTGATGCGGCTGGAAGAGGAGGAGCCCGACGAGCGGGGCGGGGAAGTGCTGGTCCTGTACTGCCCGCGGCGGGAGAAGACGTATCGAGTCGCGGCAGTCGCCCCGGATCAGTCGCGGATCGACGAAATTCAGGAGGAGCTGGCCAAGCTTCTGTTTGCCAAGGCGGGCTGATGGCCGCCCCCCCCAAGAAAAACCGCCCGAGACGGGAACCTGCGGGAGATCCATGGAGGGATACCGAACGGTTCTGCGATTGCTTGTCGTTGTGGGGCTCTTCTCGCTCTCGGGCCCCGGCTGCGCCTGGCTGAGGGCCCCGCAACCGCCCCCGTTGCGCGCGCAGCTCCCGCCGTCGCCGACGTTGGATCAGGTCATCCAGGTCGTCAACAACAACAGCTCGCAGATCCACGCGTTCACGACCGACGAGGCCGTGCTGAGCGTATCGGGCACGCCTTCGCTCCGCACGAACATCGCCTTCGAGCGGCCCCGACGCCTGCGCCTCCGGGCAGGAACGGGGCTGACCGGCGCGGAGCTCGACGTGGGCAGCAACGACTCGCTCTTCTGGATGTGGGTCCTGCGCCAGCCGCCGCTCTACTACTGCCGTCACGATCAGTTCGCCGCCAGCCCGGCTCGGAACATGCTGCCGATCGAGCCGGATTGGCTGATCGAGGCGCTGGGCATCACGCAGTTCGATGCGGCGCTTGCGCATCAAGGGCCGACGTTGCACCCGGGCGGGCGGTTGGAGGTCCGGACGGTCCGTCCGACGGCGGACGGTCCGGCGACCAAACGGACGATCGTCGACGGCACCACCGGCGTCGTCCTGGAGCAGAGCGTCTATGACGCCCAGGGGAGCCTGGTGGCCCAGGCCAGGGCGAGCCGTCATCGTCGCGACCCGATGAGCGGCCTGATCATGCCCCGGGTCGTGGAGATCGACTGCCCCCGGGCCCAATTTTCCATGCGGCTCGACCTGGGCAACGTGCGGATCAATCCCCCCGAGGGCATCCCCGCCGAGCTCTGGGGCATGCCCACCTTCCCCGACACGCCGATGGTCGACCTGGGCAATCCAAACCTCCAATTCGCGCCGTCCGCTCCCCACGCTGCGCGCCCGGCCACGCTTGCCGCCGCGCCCACCGCCGTGCCGCCGGCGATGCCCCCGGCGACCGCCTCCCTGCGATCCCGCCCGCCGCATCGCGCTTGGAACCGGGTACGGTTCTGACGCGAATCGCTGTGAGGAGCGTGTCGGGAATCACCCTCTTCGGGTTTGCGCCCGGCGGCAATTCTCTTCGATCTGATTGTCATAACGACCAAGTTCACCGGGCCGGCGGCGAACGACTTTCGAATTCAGAACCGACGTGGCCCGCCGCTCCGGCGCAACGCCTTCTTATGTGCCGTATGTCAAGCTGGTTTGTTTTTCCGAGCATCCAAACGTTCCTGTGCCTTTTGGGCAAGGTGTGGAGCACTGTAGACGTATTCGAGTATTGCCCGGCATAGGTCGTCGAGAATGGGAAGATCAACGGATGTTAATTCGCCGAGCGTTGCATGCGCACCAACATTCCGCAAATCCTTGAGACCGCGTGCGACGTCTACGAGTTTGGTTGGGATTTCGCCCTTGGATGACAAATCTGCGAGTCGATCATGCAGGGACTTGCCAACCGCATTACGATCTTCGCAGACGAGTTCGAGAACGCGGCCGAGCAGCACGCCATACGCATTGGCATCAATATTTGAGACTTTTTCGGCCGCTTCGTAGCCCTTGGCAATGTTGTCGGGTAGCCCAAGAGGATTCCGTTTGGCCTGCGGGTATAGTGTTTCGTAGCTGACATCGCCCGGATCCATGTAGCCATCGTGCCAATAGTACGAACGACAAGTGATGCGACGGCACGCGGGACAGACGAGTAGCTGATAAGTTGGACCTTCGTCCCATTCAATGTTCGAATGGTCGTCGTAATGGGTTTCCACCTGCGAATAGTCGGCGACGATTTCCATCGGCGCCGAGTTCGCGCAGTGCAGGCATGTTTGGACGCCGGTGAATTGTTTTTCAGGCGAAGTCATAAGCGTGGGGTAGGCACATAACGTTCAAAATCACCGGGTTGCCGCTAGTGACGTTGATTTCAGTTTGCGGCCGACCGGCAACTCCGGTGCATTTTTTTGTTATTCCGCCGGTGCGTCAGGAGGACCGCCGATGAGTAATTGGGAGGCCCCCGTAAGCAGCGGCCCGTACTTGAGCAGTCTTGACGCAACTGCATCCACGGTCCTCAAGTGCTTTACAATTGCAGACCATACAGACGACTTCTTTAGTTCTTCTCGATCTCTTTCCGGATCTGTCATGCCGTACAGTTCGGCCGCATCAGCAAGCATGGCTTTGAAGGCGCGTTTCAGCCCGCGCGCCCCGTGAATGTTGAAGCGGGAGATCGCATCTTCGGAAAGACGAATCAACTCGAGGAGTGCCTTACGCAATGTTGGTGATATTGAACCATCCTCAACTTTTGTTCGCAGTTCGGCGATTGAGTTTCGAATCGCTTCTATATCATCCTCAGTAATTGGTCCTTCTTCGACGATAAAGGTCGCGCAGACTTTCAGCAGAGACTTTTCCGCCTCGGTAACCTCGCGAAACCCTGCATTGAGCTGGATTGGATACAACGACTGCTCGAGGCTGACCAGACCAGAAAGCATAGTATCGCGCTGTTGCTCATTGATGGTCGCATCGAGCATATCTTGGCGGAACTCAAGATACACCTTGTGCATTTCCATCAGAAACGCGAGTGCCGCCTGCTGTTTCTCCTGTTGGTTCTTTGTGTTAATTCCGATCAACGGCGGAAGAATCTCCAAAAGGGGTTTGCCTTTCGGGATAGATTCGAACAAAGCAAGCAATCGGCCTGCAGAATTTCGCGGTTCCGGTTGATTCACGTCCATGAGCATTTCTCTTGCGGAATAACTATTAGTTCATTCGGCAGCCCCCTCTCATTATCCGGGCGCGCCGCTGCCCGATAGCGCCCTCCTTCAGCGCGCTAATCCTAACACCCAAGTCGCAAAGCTGCAATCGGTTAGCTACTACCGCGCGGGCTCAGGGGGGACCCGTTATCGGGGCGCCTGGCTGCACGATAACGCCCCCGTACCCCCCCGTAGGAGTACCCCCATTCTGGCGCCTCGGAGATGAAGTGGCACCCGGCGAGCTTCGGCCTGGCCCGTCGTGTCGCTACGCCGCGGGCGTGCCGAGCTTTCTTGGACACGGTCACTTTCGCCGCGCCCTCGATGTCGCCACGTATGAGGGGCACTACCCCACCAGTTACCGCGAGCGCAATTCGCTTGTTGCGGGGTGACGCCCAATTAACAGTGCGCGCAAGTGCGCTAGGGCCCCAGGGGTAGTGCGCTCGGGCCCCATGGTGAATGCGCTGGGGTTCCATGGTACGTGCTACAGGGTCACAGGCCACCTGCGCGCACGCCATGTACTGGGGAAAACGCCCTTTTTGGACGAGGTCACTCGCGTAACACCCGGGCACGAAAGCACTTGGATCGGGGATCGGGGGTCAACTCTTTACACTTGACACAGCTTCGGTCAACTCCTGTAGCCGGCGAGCCAGGGCCTGGTCGTTTCCTGCCCGTTGCTCCAATCGCTTGACGACTTGATGGACGCCGCTTCCGTCGCGGTAGCCATAGTCGGCCGCGACTTCCGTCATGCGTTCTCCGCCTAGGCGTACGCGCAACCACATGGCCACTCGACGGTCGGCTTCCTGCTCCGCCAGCAAAGCAACGCGCCGGGACACCTGAACCGCGTCGGCGCGACGACTCCAGCGGATTTCTTCCTGGCCCTCCGATGCGCCGATCAGCCGACGGGCTTTCTCCCACAACGCCTCGCCTCCCAGCACGAAGCCGCCCGGACGGAGTTCCTTCCACGGCGACACGACCACTTGTCCGAACATCTGACGAATGTGGCGGCGGTATTCGACGTGCGCCGCGCGCCTCGTCCTGCCAAAGTAGCTGAGCCAGTCGAGGCACAGCCAGAGGGACGCCGGACGTTTCAGCCGTCCTGCGTACGCCCGGTGACTGCTCCAGGGATACGCATCCAGCTCGCGCTTCCGATCCGTCGGGACTGGTCTGCGTTTGTCTTTCGGCCGCACGGGATTCAGGTGGATGTACTTGATCAACTGCTGAGCGTACTCGTCTGCCTCGACCAGATGTGCCTTGAACCGACCCTGATAGAGATGTCCGCTTCGCCGATGACGACGATTGAACCGGACGGAGTACGTCGTTTGTAGCCAGCCGACCGCAGCGCTCAGATTGGCGCGTGGTGTTTGCATCAGCAGATGGTAGTGGTTGGCCATGAGACAGTACGCGTGGATCACCACCCCGAACCGATCATGGGCTTGCTCCACGGTTTCCAGAAACCGCTGCCGATCCCGATCATCGCGGTAGATCGCCTTGCGCTCGTTGCCCCGCGCCGTCACGTGATACACGGCGT
>DATKZH010000538.1:0-5417 GCA_035528065.1 Thermoguttaceae bacterium
GTATTGACTGCGTCCCTTCCTGCTCCGGTCTGGAACGCTTGTCGATGGCCCAAAAGGAACGGGTGAGACCATCGACAAGCGTTCCAGCCCTACGCAGGCCAAGAAGAATGAAATCGGAGTTGGTCGGTCATTGTCTGGCAGCTCGAGTAGTGCCTATTCCAGATTGAATCGAACGAGCCGGCACACATCCACGTTCGCTCGCCGGACGGGGAGTGCAAGTTTTGGCTTGAGCCGATAGGTCTCGCTGGTAATCGTGGGATTGCCGCCCAGGATCTTCGGGAGATCGAGCGGCTCGTTTTTGAACACCAAGAGCTTCTCGTCGGGAGGTATCATGAATACCACCACCGATGATCGTGTGGTGGCGACCGAACCCGCCGCGATTCGCGCCTGGGTCGAGGGGCGCATGGTCTTCCTGGAGTTGAGCGACGGACGGATCGTAGGGTTTCCTGCCGGCCGCTTCAAACGGCTCAAGGGCGCATCGGATGAAATGCTCCGGAAAGTCAGCGTCGAGTTGGACGGTTACGCGCTGCGGCGGGAAGAGCTCGATGAGGATATCACGGTCCCGGGGGTCGTTGCGGGGCGTTTTCAGCTCCCGCCATGAGTTGCCTCGTAGCCAAACGCTCCAGCGGATCGCTGACCGCCGGGGTGCATCCCGGGCACAGTCCCCGGGCACACCCGCGCGGGGCGTCGGAGCGATCGACCGCCGTAATTCGACCAAAGCCCCTCTTCTTCAGCACGACGGTGATTGTGTCTGGGCTGAGCGTGCCGTACAATAGCGGGGGGGTCAACGTGATGGCGAAACAACACGATTTGGGCCGACTTCGAGAGATCCTCCGGCAGCAACTGCCGCTGCTCGAGGAGCGGTATGGCGTCGCCTCGTTGGGGCTCTTCGGGTCGTACGTCCGCCGCGAGGCCAGCCCGACCAGCGATCTTGACGTCCTGGTTCGTTTCAACCGTACGCCGGGATTGATCCGATTCATCGAGCTGGAGAACTACCTCAGCGACTTGCTCGGCATCCGCGTCGATTTGGTCATGGCGGAAGCCCTCAAGCCCAACGTCGCGCAACGAGTGTTCGCGGAGGTCGAGCCGGTATGAACCAGCGCCGCGATTATCGCGATTACCTCGAAGACATTTGCGAGGCCGCTCAGAAGGCGCTGGCCTTTGTGGAAGGGATGGAGTACGAGGCTTTTCGGGGAGATGACAGGACGGTCTATGCCGTGGTGCGAGCGCTGGAGATCGTCGGCGAGGCAACGAAAAGGATCCCTCAAGACGTGCGTGAGCGCCATCCGGAGGTCCCCTGGCGGCCCATGGCCGGCATCCGTGACAAGTTGATCCACGATTACGTCAATGTAAACTTGGAGGTGGTGTGGAAGACGGTCACCGAAGACGTGCCCGCCTTGCTGCCGATGATCCGGCAGGTATTGGAAGAAACACAACAGTAGCTTGAAGCTCCCAATCGCTCGATGCGGCCGATCGGCGGAACGGTACCACCACATCGGCAAACCCGCAAACCTCAGGCATAGGAGAAAGCACCCATGCGTCTGACCTGCGTTGTCCTCGCATCTTTGTTCCTGGCTCCCCACCTGCTTTGTGCCGCCGAGGGCTGCCCCTGCGCGGCCGCCGGCCCCAGCCAGGAGGAGGGCGATCAGGGCTTCACCAGCCTGTTCGACGGCAAGACCCTCGACGGCTGGCAGGGAAGCACCGAGGGTTACAAGGTCCGGGACGGCGTGATGATCTGCGAGCCCGGCGGGAACCTCTTCACGGCCAAGGAGTACGCCGACTTCATCTTCCGCTTCGAGTTCAAGCTGCCGCCGATGGGCAACAACGGCGTCGGCATCCGCACGCCCGCGGGCGGTAACCCGGCCTACGGGGGCATGGAGATCCAGATCCTCGCCGACAACTACAAGGAGAAGTACCCTCAGCTTCAGCCCTACCAGTACCACGGCTCGGTCTACGGCGTGGTGCCGGCCAAGCCGGGCCACCAGAAGCCGATCGGCGAGTGGAACTGCGAAGAGATCATGGCCAAGGGGAGCCACATCAAGGTGACGCTCAACGGCGTGGTGATCCTCGACGCCGACCTGGACAAGGCCGAGCCGGTCGACGGCCACGAGCACCCGGGCCTGCACAACAAGAAGGGCTACATCGGCTTCCTCGGCCACGGGTCGCCGGTCGAGTTCCGCAATATCCGGATCAAGGAGTTGGAATAGGGATGAGAGATGAGAGATGAGGGATGAGGGATGAATGCTGATTCGTGAGGAAGACCCCGCTCGAAGGGCACGCGCTCCTCCTTCGTCCCTGACCACTCATCTCTCTCCTTTGTCCTTCATCCTTTATCCTTCATCCCTCATCCTTCATCCCCCCATGCTCCTCGGCATCGAAATCGGCGGAACGAAGCTCCAGCTCGGCGTGGGCCGCGGCGACGGCCCTCCGCTGGTGGAGATCGAGCGCCTCGACGTCGAGCCCGACCGAGGGGCCGAGCCGATTCGCGCCCAAGTCGCCCAGGCGGCCAAGCGGCTGATCGATCGCCACGAGGTCACGGCCATCGGGATCGGTTTCGGCGGGCCGGTCGACGTGGCCACCGGTCGCACGATCACCAGCCACCAGGTGGAGGGCTGGCAGGATTTCCCCTTGGGCGATTGGTCGCGCGAGACGTTCGGGCTTCCGACCGTCGTGTCGAACGACTCCGACTCGGCCGGCCTGGCCGAGGCGCGATTCGGGGCGGGCAAGGGGCACCGCGTCGTCTTCTACACCAACGTGGGGAGCGGCATCGGCGGGGCCCTGGTCATCGACGGCCAGCTCTACCGCGGCGGCTCCGGCGTCGCCTCCGAGATGGGGCACCTCCGGCCCGGACTTCAATGCGACCGGCCCGACCAGACGCTCGAATCGATGGCCAGCGGCTTCGGCATCACCGCCGCCGTCCAGGCCCGACTCGCCGGCGAGGGCTCCCACCGCATGGAGTCGCTCGTTCGAGGCGAACGTCCCACCGAGCCCGATGCGGTCCGCCAGCGGCTCATCGAGCGCGAGGAGGCCGACGAGAAGGACACCGCCGACCTGCTCGAACGCTGCGATGGACAGGTCGACCGCCTCACCGCCAAGACCATCGCCCAGGCCGCCACCGCCGGCAACCGGCTCGCCCGGGAAGTGTTCGACCACGCCTCCCAGGCGTTCGGCTGGGCGATCGCCCAGATGGCCACGCTGATCGCGCCGAACATCGTGGTGGTCGGCGGCGGGGTATCGCTGGTCGGCGAAGAGCTGTTGTTCATCCCGTTGCGGAACCACATGCGCCGCTACATCTTCCCGCCCCTGGACGGCACGTTCGACGTCGTCCCCGCAAAGCTCGGCGAAGAGGTCGTCGTCCACGGCGTGCTGGCCCTGGCCGCCGAACACTAGCACCAAGCGCGCCCGGGGCCGCCCGGCCAAGGGACGCCCCCTTGGCGCGGCATCCCCACGAGAAGCCGGGAGTCATCACCCATGTCTGCGATCAGCAGCGGCCGTCGGTTGCGATCACTCGCGGTCGGCTGCCTCGCCGTAGCGGCCTGTTGCTCGTTGGGGCAGGCCCAAGAGGCAAAGGCTCCGTCCAACGCAAAGGACGAGCCGCTCTTCCGCTGGGTCGAGATGCAGCGTCACCCGGGCAATCCGCTGATGCGTGCGATTCCAGGCACGTGGGAGACGCAGTGGTTCGTCGTCTCCACGGCGATCCCGATAGCCGGGCGGCTCCACCTCTACTACGAGGCGTCCGACCCGACGAGCAACGCCGCCTCGCAGTTGGGCCTCGCCCTCTCGGACGACGGAATCCGCTGGGAGCGATACCAGGGCAATCCCATCTGGTCGAAGCAGGGCAACTGGGAACACTTCCTCCGCGACGTCCGCGTCTACCAGTTCGACGGCGAGCCGGGCCATTGGATGTACTACTCCGACGGCGACCGCCACATCGACCTGGCCCGCTCCACCGACGGCGTCCACTGGCGGAACTGCGAGCACAATCCGATCCTCGCTCCCTCCCAGGATTGGGAAGACTTCGTGATGCAACCGAGCGTGCTCAAAATCGGCGACCGGTGGACCATGTGGTACAGCACCTACGGGCGCAAGCCCCGCGTGACCGGCATGGCCGCGTCGACCGACGGCATCCATTGGACCAAGTACGAAGAGAACCCCGTGCTCCCGCCGGGCAAGCCGGGGGAGTGGGACGACTACTCGGCGTTCCAGCCCTGGGTCTTCCGCCAGGACGGCTACTTCCACATGCTCTACACGGGATCGAACAAGAAGAACGGCACCGGCTATCGTACCGGCTACGCCTGGAGCGAGGACTGCATCCATTGGACCAAGTCGCCGGACAATCCCATTTTCGTCCCCGGCCCGAACGGTGCCTGGGACGGAGGCAAGGTCTCCGGCCACGTGCTCCATCGGACGGGCCCCGGCACGTACAATATCTACTACAGCGCCGCGCGGAGCCCGGGCGCGACGTACTTGGGCCACGGCCTGGTCCGGGGCCGGCTGGAGCGGGCGAGCGGCCGCAATCGCGAGGGCCCAGCGGCCCGTCGCACTCCGGCGACCTCTGCCCAAAGGAGCGAGCGAATGAACGGATCGGTACGCATCGTCGCCTTCGGCGATTCGATCACCAACGGCGCCAGCCCGGCCGGGATGACCGAGGCGGATACGTTTCGAGACGTGGTGCGGCGGCAACTGGCCGAGCGGCTCGGGACGACGGTCGAGGTGGTCAACGCGGGGGTCAACGGGGACATTGTCACGCTGGCCATGGGACGGCTCCGGCACGACGTGCTCGACCGCAAGCCGGACCTGGTCACGATCATGTTCGGCGGCAACGAGGCGGGCTTCTATCGGCCCAAGACCAACGGGTTCGCCGACACGCCCCGCGTGAGCCGCGACCAGTTCGCGGCGACCGTGGCGAAGATCGTCGACCGCGTCCGGGCGCAGCAGATCACGGTCGTGCTGATGACCTGCCCGCCCATGACCGAGCGCTACTGGGGCATGCACCTGGAGCCGTACCAAAACCACGGCATCAACTTCCTGGTCAAGGACTACGCCCAGGCGATGCGCGACGTGGCCGCCGAGAAGGGCGTCGAGCTGGTCGACGTGTATCGCGCGTTCGAGGAGAAGCCCGAACGGCTCGACTACTTCCCCGACGGCCTGCACCCGGACGCGCGCGGCCATCGCGTGATCGCGGAGCTGCTGGTCGAACGGCTGGAGCCGATCCTCGGACGGCGAGCATCGGCACCGTGAGCGGCAGTTCTCGCGCGTCTCTCGCGCAATTCCCTCGCAGTTCTCGCGCAATCCTCGCGACGTTCTCGCACGGTCATCGTTCCGACGCTTCGCGTCGGAACGCACGTGACGGACGCATCGCGTCCACGTATGCGACGCGAATCGTCGCGGCCAGCCGTTCCCACGCGAAGCGTGGG
>DATKZH010000539.1:0-10401 GCA_035528065.1 Thermoguttaceae bacterium
CGCAGCCGGTTGCCGCCGATCAACGCACAGAGAGACCCCCAGGGCATCCCCGTGACCGCAAGCTGGTGTTGGAGTTGCACCTGAAACTTGAGCGGCGGGAACTCTTTCCAGTCCGACGACAGGTACTCTCCGACGTTCTTGCACTCCAGGACTCCGATGCCCTTGTCTGGATCGATCTGAATTGCGTCCAGTGTGGCCGTCAAGAAGTCCCGCTCCGGGTGGGTCGTAACGTCGGCCTTCTTGTTGTGCTCGACCTTGCGGCCGGTGTCCTCAGCGAAGGTGGCCGCAATCGTGGCCTCCAAGATTTTGCCCCACCGGACATTCTCTTGATCGTCCAAGTTGGGCGGATCGGCCAGGCCGCATTTCTCCGCCCAGAGGGCCGTGTCCATGCTGATCGCTCGGTAGGCGTCACTGGCCCCGATGCTTTGGGTGCGGTCATTCGCCATCGGTCAGTTCCCCCTTCATCACGGCACACAGGGCCAGGATCGCCGCGGCCGTAGGTGACTGGCGGTTGATCGCCGTTGGCCATTGTGCCGTTAGCCAAATCGTCTTCGCAAACTCTTCCGCCGCCTTGACCAACTCGGGGGAGGGATCGGATGGCTCGGCAGTGACGGCCTTCGCCTCAGCCAACTCGAAATCTTTCGCGTACAATGAACGCATGAAGTTATCGCGTTCCGAATTTAATTGCACTATGAGTTGCTCGTTCGCCGCCTTCGCCTCGGCCAACTCGGCTCGCAACTGCATGCGAACTCCAATGTAGGACTCCAGCGTAGACTCAAGCCGCTTGTTGTGGGCCTCCAGCCTCTTGATCTCGCTGGTCATTCGCATGTTGGCTGCGAGAAACCGTTCGTTTGCGGCCTCCAGCCGCTCGATCTCGTCCGCCGCCTGGCCCATGATCGCGTCCGGGCCGTACCACCGCTGGTCACAAGGCGGGTTTCGCAGAAGCTCAACGTGCTTGTTCATCGTGTGATCCTCCAAAAAAGCTGCCGGCCGTTAGGCGGGCATGGGTTGTGGTTTCCGGACCGCGAATACCTCCATCACATCGCCGCCGTCCATGCCGCGCGGATAGAGCCCCCACGATCCATAGGCGAAGTGTCCGAGCCTATCAACCTGGCGGCCATTGGCAGCCTTGTTGGCCGCGCGCCGTGAGGTGAAAAACTCACGTTCTGCTGCAAACTCTTGAATCGTCTGTGCCATCACTTGATCCTCCCAAAAAGCTGCCGGCCGGGCTTGCACCACACGACGAGGCAGAAGCCTCGGAGAATGTCCCGGCCAGCAGCGAAGTCGTTTTGTCATTCGTGTAGTGCATAGCGGGAGTTTCGCAGGTCTCCCCAGCCCCGTCAAGGTCAATCCACCGAATCCGGCCGGAATTCCCAAAATATCCGCAACGGTGGGGTTATCGAGAAATGACGGGAACCGACCCGGCGGCCTGTTGGTTGATTCCGCAACGCAAATCTCGCCACAGATGGGCCATCAGCGATAGTGCATCGGGCCCGTCATCATATTTCGCCAAGGGGAAGTCGCGAAGTTGCTGTTTCAGCATCCTCCCATGGGGGGTGTTGACAATCTTTACACGCCCGGCGCTCAGCAGGCCCGTGAGGAAAAGTCGGATTCGTACATCTTTGACTTCCACTGAGTTGTACGCCCAGATCGGGCAGACCGGATCGTCGCGGTGCATATCGTGGGCAATCATTTCCTGGAACCCGTTGGTTTCGACCGCGAAGGCGTCAACGCGATGCGCCCGGGCCATTGCCAGGGCCTCGGCTTGGAGCGTGGGCAGCGGCACCCGCAGCAGCCGCGGATCGTGAATCCACAGCGTACCCTCTGGGTCCACGTCGCCAGCCAGCAGCCCGGCGAAGTCGCCCGGGCGGCGATCCTTGCCGCAACTGGGGTCCAGGGACATTAGCCGGAATCGCGGCTGGAAGTCGGGCACCCGGTCAACCATGATTTTGTCCCAGAAGTGGGGCGGCCAGTCGGTCAATTCCAAAGCGTGCTGAGCGTCTTGCTGGTAGAGCCCGTGCCAGACCCAGGGCGTGCCGGCGATTTCCAGGTCACGGCGGATCGCCATGAGCTTGTCGGCCGGATAGCGTTCGGGCCATAGGGCCTCACCGCTCTCAGACAGGGCAGGGAACGTGATCCGGTGCCAGTGGTCCTCGGGGGCAAGCTCGGTATTGCTGTCGAGGAGGCGGCCGGAGAGGTCGTCTGGGTGGCGGCGGGACATAATCACCAGAATCTTGCCGCCGGGCTCCAGGCGGTTCAGTAGCTCCCCGTGAAACCGCATGTAGATTCGGTCCCGGGCTTCTTCGGTGGCGACCTCGCTGAATTCCTTGATTAGGTCGTCTGCCACGATCAGGTGGGCTCCGGTCCCGGCCAGGCTGCCCCCAATTCCAAGGCCGCGATGCTCACCCCGGAACGGCGGGGCAAGCCGGAAGTGGGCTCGGCTGGCGAACTCGGGATGCAGTTGGAGCCCGGCCAAGCGTGGCCCCCAGTCCCGTACAAGGTCGCGGTTGCGGCTCGACCACTCAGAGGCGAACATGCCGCCGTATGAAACCACGGTCACGTTGCGGTTTGGGAAGGTCATCATGTGCCAGCAGGGCAGGATGTGAGAGCAGTAGATGCTCTTCCCGTGGCGGACGGGGATTTCGACGACAAGCCTATTCTTGTCCGGGCTTGTGAACAGTTCCATTGCCGCCGATTCGAGGGATTGGAGGTGCTTCGGGAACTTCCAGCCCGGGAAGACAAGGCGGCCCAAGGTCGAGGGTAGGGCTGGCGGCTGCATCGGCAATGTCCCTTTCTAGCTGCATCGCCCGTCCCAAGAGCACCGGGTTGCGCATGAATGATTCGATCGGGGCCGGCTCCCGGCCGTCCGATACTTCTGCTTGGAGCTTGTCGCTTTGCCCGAGGTACTGCTTGCCAAGCCAGATCAGCATGGTCACGTTGCCGCGGAGGGCCGATTGTAGCTGCTTGTCGCGGAGTCGCTTTTTTCCCGTTTCTCGGCCAAAGGCGTACTCTTGGGAAAAACGCTTCTCAATCAGTGTGCGGTCACAGCCGACGATCGCCGCTATTTCGGACTTGCTCATCATTCGCCCGGCCAGCTTGCGGACGATCCCGGCGTTGATCGGTAGCTTCGGGCGGCCCATGGTCAGAATCCTATGGCGATGTAGGGCGCACCCCGCCCCTTGCGCCCGTGGTACAACGCTGCCCAAACGTACTTGCCCTTGCTCGCTGCCCTGCTCATTGCTTCGTAGTCTCGGATGTTCGTTGTCGGGTAGAGAGCAGTGAACCCGTCGCGGAACGTGATCGCAAGCGCAGCTTCGTTGCGGAACTTGACAAGGTGGATCATATCGACCCATGACGAGGTGACGGACATTTCCTTGATGACTTCCAACTCGCCGAACAAGGCGAACTGCTTTTGCCGCTCGGCTGCCACCTTGACGCCGCGCTTGTACTTGACGCGCAAGGTCTCGCGTCTGCCAGTGCGGGGGTCGCGGCCGACGATCGACGTGACCTTGACCTTGCCCTCGCGTTGCTGTCTGAGGAACTGTTCGTGGCGCTTCTGAATGTCGGTCAGCACAAGCGGCTTGCCGAACCCCTTCTTGAAGCTGATCTTCTGTTGGGGGATCGCCTTGCCGGGTTTCGGTTTGGTCCCCGGTGGTCGCACGGTCAGGCGGCTCTTGACCTTCGGCGCTTTCTTGACTGGCATCTTGCACCTACTCGAATCGTTGGATTGCCGCCATCACATAGTAGGGAGGCCGGTTGTCGGTTTCAGTGTGAACGTAATTCTCGTCGTAGTCTACCACTTCGCACGGGGTGAAGTCTGTGTTGTCCAGGTTCACCACGTCGGTCGCCCCGGCCACGGCATCGAACGGCGTTTCCTGTACCGTGAGGTGGTTGTCGTGATCGTTGTCTGCCGCCACTGCCGGGCGGTTGCCTTTGCCGTGATGCTTGAACCCGCCCGTGTCAGTTATCGCGTCTTCGTCGGCTGCCCCGCCCACATCGACGCACATAATGAACTTGGCGCTTAGGTCGGGAGCCCCGGCAGCACCGTCGCACAGCCTCCAACCCCGGCGGATGTTCGCCGTGTTCACGCTCTCCCACAGGACCGTACCGATGGGCCGATCCCAAATGTCCGACACGATGACCCGCGTACATGCTCCCACGGGCTCTTCGATGTTCTCATACTCTACCACGTCGCCGGCAACGAGGTTGGTGTCATGGCTCGGCTTTATCATCGTGGCAGCGTTGAACGCGGCCCCGGTCTCGCCCGTGCCATCGGCGTGGCAGCGCTTCAACGGCACCACGCGGGAGGCGATCCCGGTGGCGTTGGCGACCCATCCGGCTTGTACCTTTGCAAACTTCGCGTAGCTCTGGTATCGGTTCAACGGCCGCCAGATATAGAAGTTATGCAGCCAGTGAACTTGGAACTCTTCGCCCTCCGCGATCGTGCCGGCCGTGTCGTTGTGGCACTCGATGATTTCCGTGCTGGCGTGCGGTACGTGGCCTGGATCGTCGTAGTTGATGTAGACGTCACCCACCGCACCGGGGGCAATGTCGGCCTTCGCTGTGACGCCTACGATGGTCCGGGCTTCGAGCGACACAATCTGCCACTCGCCACGCCAGATAAAGCCTCCCTTGTCGTCGTAGTCCAGGGCGGTCCCGTGCGGTTCGTATCTCGCCCAGCCGGTCGCCACGTTGTCCACGTCTTCGAGAAACGCGCCACCGTAAGCGATGCCGTGGTTGAGGAATCGGTCCCAAGTCTTGAACCCGGTCGCGTGTGGAGCGTAGAGCGTGACCGCGTTGTCGATGTCCTGTACCCAGTCGAGCCACTCCCCTTCGACCGTCGTTTGCCGATCAGCGGTGGAGTATTTGCTTTGGAGAGAGTCATTGTCCAGCTTGGTCTTCTCGTTGAACACAACGCCGGTGTTGACGATGCTTTGCGTCAACCGGAACGGGCGCAGCTCTTCGCGTGAGAACATCCACTTGCGATGCGTGTAGCTGTTCTCGCCTTCGACAATCACGCGGCTTGGAATGAGCCGGACGATGCTTCCGATCACCACGCTCTGCCCGTTGATCTCCACCGCCGGGCTGTAGAGGAAGTCGTCGTCGTCGTCCCACCGCGAACCCTCGCCGGCCGTGGCCCAAGTGTATAAGTCCCCGTCTGCTTCGTACTTGTTGTGTAGATCGCTTACGGCCGTCCAGTGGTGGTTGTCGTCTCGGAAGACTTGCTCCCACTGGTATTGATTATCGAAGTCCTCGGTGGGCGGATTGTCCGTGCCTTCCGGGGTGTGATCGTCGGGCCAGTGGTAGCCGGCCGCCCGGGCCTTCGGATGGTAGTCTGTGATGCGACCCCAGACGGGAGGCGTTGGCTTCGGCTGTAGTTGGCAGTCGATCATAGCTTGAACAACTCCGCGAAGTCGCATTCTTGATGCAGCCGGCCGTCGAATACCGCCGCGCCCGGTTGGTCAATGCCAAACGGGCCATCCCAGATCGGCCGTGCCTTGCCCTTGAAGCACTCGTACCACGCCGTCGCACCGTGCCAGCCCCACAAAGAGGGCCGCGTAAAGAGGTGATTCCAAGTGACCGGCCCCGGGTTGTCGTCGCCGTTGGCAGCCATTAGGGACTTCGAGTAGAGGTTGATCCGGGTGAACGTGTAGACGATTTCATGCCAGCGGTTGCCCTCGGTGTCCATCATGTTGATGACGCGGGCGTTCTCGAACTTGCATGTTCGTGGAGGCGAAACGGGAATGCGGCCAGTGACACCTGCATCGTTTGCCGGCCATTCCAGATGGTTGACGCAACCGGCGGCCCCGTCGATCACTTCCCACGGTATCTCGGCAACGAACATCCTGCGGATGGTGATCGTCGTAATCGGCACGGTGAACGGAAACCCGATGGTATCGGGAACGTGGCAAGCGTTCCCCTTGTGCATGATGTAGAGCCCTTCCGGCCATGGCATTTGCCGGACACCTGGCAGCGACTCGTAATCCATCCAGTCGAACTCGGGGTGCTTCGTATTCTCCTGCTGCCCTTCGTCCTCCCATGATCCCGCCAGCGCCGTAATCAGCGGCCGGTAGTGAGCGATAACCAGCGCCCCCGCCGTGCCATCTGCCGGCTTTTCCTTGATCTGCACTTTCTTTCTGATCGTGTTGTTGGGGTTTTTCTTGGTGCCAGCCAGGTTGCCGCCCGAGGTCATCACGCGCGGATCATAGAACACGGCACGGGCATCCGAGCAATAGCAGTTGGGAATCCACGGATCGCGTGCCGGCGGGTGGCGGACGGTCGCGAGGTCTTTCACTTCAGCCCAGCCCATAAGCTCTTTGAGGAAAGTCGTATGGCTCGAATAGGGCTCGATGTAGAACTTGCGCTCGATGTCTATCCCGCTGTTTCCGCAGTGAACCGTGCGGTCAAGGCTTTGGATCGTGACTGGGTCTGCCATTAGAGCCTCGAATTCTTAGCGACGGTGGTGACGGCATCCTTGACGGGCAAGCCGACCGATGCCGTCCGCTTGGTCACTGCCAGCAGATCGCGGAGGTAGCCCATTGATTCATCGCCTTGCTGAGTAGTGCCGCCCTCGAATGATCCGATTGCCCCACCCTTCGATGATTCGGACAACAGGAAACCACCGAGGCCGCCGATCGCTGCCCCGGCTGCCATGCCCATCGGGCCGAGCCCCGCGCCCGCCTGAGCACCCGTCACAGCGTCGGCCACGGGCGAAGTCTCTTCCGGTTGCGGTGGCTGCGGTGGGGCGGCTGGCAGCGGTGGAGGTGCTTTTGGCAACGGTGGCGGCTCGCCCTTCGGTGGCAACGGTGGCGGCTCGTTCTTGTCCATGAACTCTTGCAAGAACGGGTCCAGCTCTTCCTTGCCAGGCAGCGGGGGCGATTCGATGGGCATGTACTGAGCGGCCTCCGAGGGGTCCATCTTGCGGAGCCGGCCGGTCTTCTTGTCGCGGATGGTTTTGGTTTGACCGGGCATCACAACACCCCCATTCCAAACGCCCCGGCCCCAACGAATGTGTCGTTTACCCATCGCTCCAGCGGTGCCGATCCGCTGCCGCGTACCACGCACGTAACCACGTCATCGCCCTCGTTGGAGTTGATCGTCCGCACGTTTTCGAGCATGACCGCAGGACAAAAGTAGAACAGCCCGGCGGAATCGGTTGCCAGTGTGGAGATGTGCTGCCAGTCCGGCCGCGACCAGTAGGACGGATCGCCGCAGTGGAAGCGTACCGCGATTTGGAAGTATCCTTTGGGCTTGCCCTCAAGCCGGCCGTCAAGGAAAGGTTGGTCCGTGGCGTTGTTGGCTGGCTTCTCCGCTTCGTGGGTTGGCTTCGTGTCAACGTCCACGAGACACTGGAACCGGAAGTCATCGCACACCCGCCGCCTGGAGATTGAACCCCGGCCGCCGGACATAGGAATCTCGGCGTTGTGGTCGATGTGCTCAATCTCCCACCGCTTGATGTCGAGAATGTCTTCCGGGCCAGTCGGCCGCTCCCCGGTCGGTAGGCCATAATCGTCAACACCCTCCCCCCCCAGCGTTAAACAGGACTGCCACTTCAGCGCAAGGTGACCGCCGAACCCGGCGATGGGCCACGTCACCCGCTCTACGCGAAGCTCTTCCTCGGCCATGTCAGAACCAGATCAGGGGGTGATGGGCCGCCTCGCCCAGGTAGGTCCACAGCATCGACGTGCCGCCGCCGATGACGTTTAGCCGAACCACGTCATCGCCGCTCGCGTCGTTGGTGACCTGTACCTTGCCGAGCATCGACCGGCCCCTGTAGGAACGGGGCTCGAAGTTCCGCGAGGTCCAGAACACCGGGTCGCCGATCTGGAAACAGATTGCCACGCCCCGGCTGCTGCCGAGGATCGTTTCGATGTACGGGGCGGCAAGCTCTTCGTTCTCCACTCCGATACCGATCCGGTGAGCCGGGAACGATACCTGCGCGGCGAAGTTCCAGTCACAGCCTACCCGGGTTAGCCCAGGGCCTCCCCGCAGCCCGGAGTGGGGCGTTGGCTTGTTCTTGAAAATGAGTTCTAGCACGTACTGCCCAACGTCGAGCAGGACCGGGCTTTCCTGCGGTGCTCCGTTTGCATCGTATTGGGTAACGGCCAGGTTGCCGCCGGCACCCGGAACAAATTGATACTCCCGGCTGGCGGGATAGTAGACTGGCATGGCTCACTCCTACAGGATAGGATCGATGGCAATTCGGCCGTCGATCTGTGCATTGACGGCCCCGGGTACGTTCACCATGCAGTAGGCCACGTCGCCACGGGTCGCGTTGAAATAGGGGCAGTCGCCCGGCGTCGTGAGTGCCAGCGGCGGCCCGATGAACGGGTTCGGCAGACCGCTCTCCACGCCCCACAAGTAAGCCTCATTCGCGGAAAGTTTGATCGCCGCCCGGACCTTGTAAAAGTCGCCATCGTTCGTGTTGTCAGCCAGGGCGGCTCCCACCACGGTCAGCGTCGTGACGCCGGCCAGTTCGGTCACGGTCAACAGGGTGTAGTACCCATCGTTGCCCGTGCTGTTGACAATCACGATCTCATCGCCGGCCGCGAACTTGTCGGTCAGGTCGCCCGCGTAGGTGATCGCACCCGTGGCCAACGTCGCCGTTGCGATGTCGTAGGTGTAGCCGATCCGCTGGAAGCTGGCCACGCGGGCAAACGTACCCACGGCACCGCCGGCACCCACCGGCCACGCCACGCCGTCGCCAATCGTCAAGGTGGTGACGCCGATCGCTTCCGCCACCAACGTGACGTGGTAGAGCCCATCGTCGGCAACCGTGCCCTCAACGCGGACCAGATCGCCCGCGAAAATCTCTTGCTCCAGATCGCCCGTGTACGTGATCGTGTCCGGGCCGACCACGTTCAGATCGAGGATCGCATACCGCACGCCCAGGAACATCGCCTCGGCGTCTTTGTCGGACAGCAGCCCCATCGCTTGCAGTTGGTGATCCTTAAACAGCCCCATCGCAAGCTGTTCTTCGGCGCCGGCCGATACGATCTGGTCCAGGTGATCGACGCCGTTGACCTCTTCCGCCCGGGAGCCGGTGATCCCCGATTCGTTTTCGTGCCTGAAACTTCGCCCCAATGTGCATGTCGTTGCCATAATGGCTCTCCTATGTAAGTGCGGGTTGATGTTCTGCAAGCTTGATCGTCCATGACGTGACGCCAAGCAAAATGTCCTGCCCCAAGTCTTCCTCCGCGTTCTCGCCGATCGCCGATGACGGCACCGGATGGATCGAAACAAACTCGGCAAGGTCCGAATCGAGCGTCGGCAACGCGGCCAATCTGCTCCAGTAACGCCGAAACAATCCGAGTAGGCGGTCTATCTCTACAACGCTTTTGGCTCCAACGGTGCGGAGGTGTATTGACAATGTTACCAGATAGGTCACCAGATCGACGCCAGACGAATTGTGCTCTCGCTCGGTTTCCTCGATTGTGAGCAAGCCGAATGGATTGTCGCTACTGCCCGCTCGCGTGCCGTAGTGCAGCCCGCCTGCCAGCAGATCGGCAAGGGCCGGCTCGGAAGCCGTCACCTCTTTCAATGCCTGCGCTAACGGGGCGATTTGCATGGCTCACCTCTGGTTCCTCAACTCGCATTCGAGGACCGAAAGCTCCTCGATCCGGTCCCGGTTGCGAAAGCTGATGATCGTGTACTGCTTGTCGTGCTCGTCTTTCAACAGGTCGCCGTTGTCCAGTTGCCCGATGTCGCCATCAACGTAGACGTCGTACTTCTCGACAAACTGTTTCTGCCCGGCGTACTCTTGCGGAACCGATGGCCGCAACATGAACTTTGCGGGAACGTCCGTAAACGTCGCGTCGGCCGACGGGTGTGCGGTGATCTTCCCGCCGGCCGCGTCCATCGTGTCTACCGCCGGCCACCACGTTGCCAGGTTGTCGAGTTCGTAGGTTCCGACGATCGCCATGGCTCGGGTCGAGCATCCCCAGAAGTCGCAGAATTTCGGCTGCCGGACGGCGAGGATGACGTAGCTGTTGTCGTCGTCCGTGATGACGCCGCCCACCGCTGGAGTTCTTCCGCCCGGGTAGATCGCGGCCCCATACGGCAGGTGAAACTCGACATTGCGTGACAGGTAGACACCCTCGGTCGGCTCTTGCTCGGTCACGTCCTCCTCGAGCCGTAGAACATGCTGAATCTCGCTGCCGTCCAGGTAGATCGTTTCCAGGCCGTCGAAGAGGAGTTGGTCTTGGCTCAGGTCGATGGGCGTGGTGCCGGCGATGCCCGTGGCTCCGCCTTCGTAGATCGAGGGTGGCACCGCTCCGAACGTCACCAGATTGAGCCCGAGGTTGCGCAGTGCTTCTTTGCGAACCCGGAAGTCGAACGTGGTCGGATCGACAAACTGCGGATCGACTATCAGGGCGTGCCGGCCCTTGGTCACGTTCACCA
>DATKZH010000540.1:0-2536 GCA_035528065.1 Thermoguttaceae bacterium
TCCCCCCGAGAATCCCCAGCCGGCCCCTAGCTCAATTGGATAGAGCATCGGTCTACGGAACCGAAGGTTGCCCGTTCGAATCGGGCGGGGTGTACTGCGGGAGGCGGCCCGTGCCGTGAGGACGGGCGACCGGCTCGCCGGTGAATCAACACGCCTCCCACCTTGACACACCACTTGCATAACTGTAAGATGGAGGCATGTCAACCGTGATCTCCGACGCAACGACAAAACAGCGGATCTCCGCCAATGTGCAGCGGCTCTTGCAGGCCCGCGCATGGACCCAGATGCGATTGGCGGCGGCCACGGGCGAAACCCAGGCTACGATCTCGCGGATTGTGAACGCCCTCCACATGCCAAACGCGGCCACTTTGGCCCGCATTGCCGAAGCCTTCGACGTGACGGTGGACCGGCTGCTGATGGAGCCGCCGGAAGAAATTTTGGTTCCGGGCAAGAAATCGGCTTGACAGCCGATTGCAAATCTGTATAATCGCCGGTGTTGATTCGCCGGCGTCTCTCTTGGCCGACTTCTTCGGCCGCCCAGTGGGACGCCCCCCAGTTAGGAGAGTCCCATGACCTCCGATCCCCAGATTTTCCTCTTTCAGGTGCTTGCCATCCTCCTCGTGTGGGAGGGGCTGATTCGGTACCGGCTCGTCGACCCAGACTGAACCATGAACCTGGCCGTCGCACGGATGTTGCGGCGGTACGGAGGCCACCGCGGCATGGACCGCAGCACCGTTACCACCGACGTTTCAACCCCCCTCCGGGGGATCGCTTGCGGAGTAAGGCGAGCAGTTTACTCGGCTTTGCCCCGCTGGCGGTCGACCCTTAATTGTGGGGGGGAAGACTTTCGCGCGGTGGGCAACCATGGTGCTCGCAGACTACGTCGAGCGTTTCTACTTGGCAGAGCGGCCGGGCCTGTCGGCTGGCTACCGGGCGCTGCTACGGGCCACGGTCCGCAAGCTCTGCGCCTGGGCAGGCGAGGCCGTGCCCCTCGACCGGATCGACCGGCCGCTGCTGGCAAGCTGGGCTTCGGCCTGCCTGGAGACGGGTATCCGGCCGACGACGGCCAACGCTCAACTCCGGCGGATCCGAGGCCTCCTGCTGGCTGCCTACGACGACGGCCTGCTGGACCGTCCACCGCGTCGCAACCGGCGGATAGGGGAACACCACCTGCCGCCGGAGGCGTGGACTGTCGGCGACGTGGCGCGGCTCCTGGGCTATCTGTGGCGACTCCCCGGAAAGGTAGGCCCCGTGCCGGCGGCCCACTGGTGGACGGGCCTGACCCTCACCGTCTATTGGTCGGGCTGCCGGATCGGGGCATTGATGCGGGTGCCGGCGGCCGACTACCGGCCCGGCTGCGGACTGCTGGTGGCACGCCAGAAAAACGGCCGGGGCCAGTGGTACCCGCTCCCGGCGACGTGCTGCACGGCAATCGAGCGGATTCTGCCGGAGACCGGCCCGCTGTTTGCGTGGCCGTTTCATCGCCGAACTCTCTGGCTCCGGTTTCGCCGGTACGTCGAGGCGGCCGGGCTGCCGGCTCCCCGGGGCCACTGCCAGCTCTTCCACCGTCTGCGCCGGACCACGGCCAGCTACTGCGCGGCCGAAGACCCGGCGATCGCTCAGCGGCAGTTGGGCCATGCGGACCTGCGGACGACGGTACGAGCGTACATCGACCCCAGGATAGCTCACCAGCGGTCAGCGGCGGACATCTTGCCGGATCCGACGCCGGCAACGGACAAGCCGCGACTGCGAATCATCGGGTGACACGGCCGGAGGGAGCTGGGCCCTCTGCCGTTCTGTGGCTCGGCGGGACGCGCGCCCGCCGGGCCCTCTTTTCCTCCATTCTCAAGGCACGGCGGGCGGTACGCGGGATGGCCGTCGTACTCCATTCTGCTCAGTCGCAAGACGGCCGCGGGACTGAAGAGCCCCTTGCCGCCGTGCTCTTTTCTTTTTCCCCATTCTCAGGGCGGGGGTGTCCGGTACACGGGCCCGCGAAAAGGCGCGCCCGTTCAGTGGCCAAGGCCGCGATGGGCCCCCGCCTGTTTTTTCTTGGAGTAGACCATGGGGACTGAGCTAGCAACCTTCGACTACGGCGATCTGGCGGCCCCCGATGCGACTGCCCTGGAGAAGCACGCCAAGCGGATCGACGATATCCAGGTCAAGACGCGGCGGATTGCAGCCGAGGCCGTTATCGCTGTGGGGAAGGAACTGAAGGCGGCTCACGAGCGGCTGGCCGGCAAGGGGCGGGAAGGCTTGTTTCGGCCGTGGGTTCAACGGTGTGGGTTTTCGCATACAAGCGCATACAAAGCCGTGGCAGCATATGACACCTTTGGGGGCGAGAAGTGTAAATCAAGTTTACACTTGTTTGATTGCAACGCCCTCTACCTTCTCTCCGCCCCGTCCTGTCCTGAAGATGCAACCGCCGAAGCGATCCAACGAGCCGAGAAGGGCGAGCGGATCACCCACAAGGTGGCGAAGTCGCTGAAGGAAGAGTGC
The DNA here is from genome assembly GCA_035528065.1 of Thermoguttaceae bacterium. Lineage (GTDB taxonomy): Bacteria > Planctomycetota > Planctomycetia > Pirellulales > Thermoguttaceae > DATKZH01. The sequence goes on from DATKZH010000540.1 coordinate 2,497, forward strand.
GGACCGGCGAAAGAAGAGGAAGACGACACAACCGCGGGCG
>DATKZH010000541.1:0-37270 GCA_035528065.1 Thermoguttaceae bacterium
GATTGATCTTGCGGGCCGTGGCGGGCAGGTCTTCCATGCCCGGAATCGGGCCGTCGAACAGCCCGTGGTCCATGGCAATCACCACGGCGCGCCCGTCGCCGAATAGCTGTCTCAACCGGATTTCCCGTCCATCCAATCCCATGCGCTAGCTCCTCGGAGGAAGTCACTCTCGGTCCTCACGCCCCCGGCCCATGCTAACCGAGCGATCTCGGCGGGGCAAGTGGGCCGCCGGGTGGCCCAGGCTTTCATCGCGCGGAAGGGCGAAAGGGAGGATTCCCCGACGTGCGTCGTGGAGACAAGAGCACAGGCAAGATGCCTGTGCTACGTGCTCAGGCCCCGATCCCCGAGGAGAAGATCAGGCCGGAGAAAAGGAACAACAGCGCCGTGATCGCCAGCACGAACAGGAGCCACCAGAAGACCACGCTCGTGTACCAGCGGCTGCCCAGGTCGCCGAAGAGGTTCAGCTTTCTCCAGTTGACCGTCACCTCGTCGGTCACCTGCTCGGGCCTCGGCGGCGGCGTCATCAGGCTGACCGCCACGCAGACGAGGACGCAGAAACACCAGTTGATCGCCGACTGGTTCGCGTACGGGGCAAGCCACGCGGGATGTTCGGGCACGAACGGGAACACCACTTGAATTCCCGCGTCGAACTGCACGTAGACCTTCATCAGGATGCCGAACGCAAACCCGAGCACGACCGCCGCCGTCGCGCCCGGCCCGTTGATCCGCTTCCACAGGATTCCCAGGAGGAACGCGGCGGCGAACGGCGGCGCGAAGAAGGCGTAGAGCGACTGGATGTAGATGAACAGGCTCCCGCTCAGCCTGCCGATGAACCCGCCCAGCACGATCGCGATCACCAGCACGATCGCCGACGACCACACGCCCACCCGCACCAGGTGCCGGTCCGTCGCTTCCGGGCGCAAGAGGCGCTTGTACACGTCGAGCGTGATGATCGTGGCCGTCGAGTTCAGCACCGAGTTGACCGTCGACTGGATCGCCCCGAACAGGGCCGCCAGGAACAGCCCGCGCAGGCCCACCGGCACCAGCGTTTGCACCATGTGGACGTAGCCCTTGTCGGCGGCGGGTCGCACGTCGTCCCAGGGCTGCATCAAGATCTCCGGGTGGAGGGCGAACAGGATCAGGCCGGGGATCACCACGATCGCCGGGAGAATGACCTTCAGGAAGCCCGCCAGCACGATGCCCATCCGGGCGTGGTAGCTGTCTTTTGCGCCCAACACCCGCTGGATCATGAACTGGTTGAGCACGTTGTACCAGATGCTCACCGAGAAGACGCCGAAGAACAGGGCCGGCCAGGGGTGCGTCGGATGGCTGGCCGGCTGGATCACGGAGAGGCGGTTGTACGTGTCCGTCTTGGCCAGGTTCTCGACGTTCGAGGCCACGGCCTCCGCCCAAGGGCCTTCGGTCGCCCGGTTGCGCTCGATCATCGTCTCCAGGCCGTCGGCCAGCGAGCCGCCGTCGCCGGCCAGTGCATAAAGCCCCAGGCTCGTCACCACCACGCCGCCGAGGACCATCACGACCACCGTGAACAGGTCGGTCCAGGCCACGGACGACAAACCGCCGTAGATCGCCCAAATCCCCGCGACGAACCCGAGCACCACGATCGCGATCCACAACTCCAACGATTCGACGCGTATCGCGCCCGTCTGCCAGTCGCCCGGCAGCCGCTCCAGGACGTACCGGGCGACCTTCTCCAACTCCACGTGAAACAGCTTCTGAATGGCCAGGGCCCCGCCGTACAAGACCGCCGCCAGAAAGGCCACGATGTTGCTTACGACCGTCACCACGGCAAAGAACTGCCTCAGCGCGGGCGTGAACCGCTTCTCCAGGAACTCGGGGATGGTGAACACCTTCGACGCCAGAAGAAACGGGATGAACAGCCAAATCAACAGCGAGAACGAGAGCACGTTCATCCACTCCGACAGGGCCACGCAGATCCCGTAGACCACCGCCGCCCCGACCATCCCGATGAAGTGCTCCGTGTGGATGTTCGACGCGATGAACGAGCCCCCGACCACGTACCACGGCAGCCGCTTCCCGGCCAGGAAGTAGTCCTCGGCACTCCCCCGCTCCTTGCGCCCCGCCCAATAGCCGATCGCCGAGAGCGCGACGAAGAACAGGCCAAAGGCCAGGTAGTCCCAGCTTTCCAGGGCGAAGCTATCGCTCATCAGGCCCTCTCCGCTACGCCGGCTGGTGGATGCAAGGCATCTTCCCCGAAGCCCATTTCCCTATCGGGCGTCTATGCTACTGGGCACACAGAAGGGAGGCAAGTCGCGCGGGGAGGGTTGGGCGCGCAGCACGCCCCCGGTTGAAAGGCGAGGTACTGAGCGAGCTTCGCCAAATCGAAGAAGGCTTCGTGTCCTGCGAACTTGACGCAGCCTACGGAGCCACCGCGAAGAGAGAGGGGCTGCGTTGTCCTGGCCGGGACGCAGGCCGACTGCTAAGCGAGACCTGAAGGATCGCTGGGCCGGAGCGCCTCGGAGGCGCGCGCCGACGCACCGATCCCGTCGCTCAGCGCGACTTCAGGATCGGTGCGTTTCCCTGCTCGCTGCGACGACTACTTCAGAATTCCGAGACGGTCTCGCCGCCATCCAGGGTACCTATGGCACCCCAGACCCCATAACGGCTGGCCCCGCTCGTCAACGGGGGATTCACCGGATCGCCCGCGTTGATCGTCTCGCTGATGAAACGAATCGAGCCGTCGCCCAGCCCCGCCACCACACCGCCCGGGTGTTCGCTGGTGGCCGGGTAGATGCCGTGGGTCGAGTTGTCGTTGCTGCCGGGGTCCACGCAGCTCGGCCCATTAGGCGGCAACACCGTGTTGAAGCCGATGTGCGAGACGGAGCCGTGCTCCCACCTGCCCGTCCAACCACGGACGGTGAGTGCACCATCGTAGCGCCGTGAATCGTTGGGATCGAGTGCCGTGAGGCAGGTGGCGGGCGTGGTGACGATGCCCGTCAAGACGGCCTGGCCTTGACGGACCATCCGGGCATCGGCGGAAAACACGCGTTCCGAGAGCATGAGGGTGTTGCTCGAGCCGTCTCGGATCGAGGCGAAGGTGTTCTGAGCGTCGAAATTGGCGAAGATCCCCCTCGTTCTGTTCGACTGGTTGTGGCCGACCGAACCGTCGTAGAGAATCGAATCGCCGACGCAGAACATGTAGCTGGTCCTGCCGGGCTGGGTGGCTGGCTTGTTGCGGATGCCGGAGTCGGAGGGGCACATCAACGCGGAGACCTGCTCCTGATAGGGCCAGTAGGTGGTGTTCGAAGGGCCCCACGGGCACGGTCCCCAGGGCGGGTAAACGGTGGCGCCTACCGTGAGCTGCGACGACCATGCATCGTAGAGGGCCTGCTGTTCGTAGAACGGCAGCAGCCGCATCCAGCCGGAGCCATAGCTGCCGTTGTCGCCCCAACAATCCGGGGCGGCCGTTGTTCCCGCCTTTTTTGGGGGAAAGACCTTGAACGTGTCGACATAGTTGTGAACGGCCAGCGCTAGCTGCTTCAGTTGGTTCGCGCACTGGCCCCGCCGTGCCGCTTCACGGGCGGCCTGGACGGCCGGCAACAACAGGGCGATCAGGATGCCGATGATCGCGATGACCACCAACAACTCGACCAGCGTGAATCCTCGAGATCGACGCGCTCGCATGATTACCTACCTCCTCAGAATAAGACCAGCAGTGCCTACCTCTCCACGTTTCCGGGCCCCGAAAGCGCAAACTGCCCCCAAGAAGCGCATACGCTTACTGGCAATGCTATTATGGCTGACGGCTCAGTCTGAGGCAAGCGTCTTGCAGTCCAGTGCGGAAATTCTGGTGCAAGGCGACCGGTGGCGGGGCGACGGGGGTACTTAAGGAAGGGTCCACGCCACCCGTGCCGGGGGGGCTGGCTGCGATGCACGATTGGTCGGTCGATTCAGCCACCCTCGTGTCCTGGCGCAATGCCGTCTGCCGGCGCCCGGGGATGCGTCGAGACCCCGCCGTGCAGCAACGGGGACGCCAAGTCCCTGTCCAGGCAATTGAGCGGCCCTTATTGACAACGGCCTTCGGCCCGCATTAGGCTGAGGCGGGTCGATGTAGTGGTGGGATAGGGCGGGTGCCGTCTCGCGGCCGTTTCAAGAAAGGGCATAGACAATGTATCGATTCGACTATCGGTGGCTGGTCTGCCTGGCTGGCTCGTTCGTCCTGGCCGGTTGCGGCGGCTCGGACTCCGACCGGCCGGAAACGGTCTCGGCGACCGGCACCGTCACCTTACACGGAGAACCGGTTGAGGGAGCAACCGTCACGTTCGTTGCCGAGTCCGCCGAAGGACGAGGCGCCGTCGCCACGACGGACGAGTCGGGCCATTTTGAACTGACCACGTTTGAGCCCGGCGACGGGGCCATCGTCGGCAACTACCAAGTCAAGATCTCCAAGACGGTCCCCGAGGGGGCCCTCTCGCAGGAAGAGGCCGACGCCTACGCCGAAAAGGGCCAAGCGCCTCCTCCGATCAGGGCAAAGGAGTTCCTGCCCACGACGTACAAGGACCCGAACCTCTCCGGTCTGACGGCCGAGGTCAAGGAAGACGGCGACAACGAATTCGAGTTCAATCTGACCGAGTGACCGGGGACGCCACGCCCGGGGACCCGTCCTGAGTCCCGGCCGATTCCTGCCCCATCCCGGACTTCACGAGGGCGTGGGCCGAACGACCTTCACGTACAGCGTCAACGCGTGGCCGGCCAGCTTGAGATCGACCGGCTCGGCGCCGGGGACGGGCCCGAAGGTCAGCTCGACGGCCAGCGCCTCGGCCTTCACGTAGTCGGCGAACTGCTCGATCGCGGCGCGCAGCTCGGCCGACGGGGTGACGATGCCGACGACGATCCGGTCGGTGAACTCGCAACGCATGTCGCGGCGGCGGTTGTTGAGGGCGTGGGCCAGCTCGCGGGCGTGCCCTTCGGCCACCAGATCGCCGGTCAGCTCGGTGGAGAGCACGACGACGCAGGATCGGCCTTGCGCCGCGGCCCAGCCTTCTTTGGCCTCGAGGCGCACCAGCAGGTCGTCGCCGTCGAGCGTGACCGGGCCGTCCGAGAGCTCGAGCGTCACTTGCCCTTCGGCTTCCATCTCCGCCAGGAGCTTGCCGCCGTCGGCCTTGCCGAGCAGCTTGCGAAGCGCGGGCAGGCGCTTGCCGAGGCGCGGGCCGAGCCGCTTGAGATCGGGAAGCACGGTGTAGGTGATGTACTGGTCGGCCTTCTTGACGAACTCGACCCGCTTGACGTTCAGCTCTTCGCAGATGAGCTCCGCGTGGGCCTCCAGCCATGGCTCGTGGGCCCAATCGGCCAGCACGACTTCCACCTGGGAGAGAGGCTGGCGGACTTTCAGCTTCGCGCTCATTCGCGCGCTTCGCCCTAGCGAGACGATCTCGCGGACCAAGGCCATGCGCTGGGAAAGCTCCTCGTCGATCGCGGCCGGGTCTGCAACCGGGTAGTCGCAGAGGTGGACGCTCTCGGTCGCGCGCCCGGCCAGCGCCGCCACGGCCAGGTTCTGCCACATCGCCTCGGCAAGGAACGGCACGAACGGGGCGATGAGCTTCGAGGTGGTCAGGAGGCATTCGTAGAGCGTCCAGTGGGCGTCGCTCTTGTCGGCCGACGCTTCGCCGGTCCAGAAGCGGTTGCGGCTGCGGCGCACGTACCAGTTCGACAGCGCGTCGACGAACTCGGTCAGCCGGCCGCAGGCGGCGAAGTTGTCGTAGGCGTCCATCGCCTCGACCACGGCGGCCGCCGTGCGCCCCAGCTCGCTCAGGATCCAGCGGTCCAGCTCGCCGCGCTCCTGCACGGGTCGGTAGCCTTCGGCCGTGGCCAGCACCGGGGGATCGAGCTGGCCGGGGTCGCCGGCGATTTGGGCCGCCGGGTCGAACCCGTCGATGTTCGCGTAGATCACGAAGAAGCTGTAAACGTTCCACAGGCGAAGGAGGAACTCGGGGATGCACTGGCGGATGGCCTGATCGCTGTAGATGATCGAGCTCCACGGGGCCTGGTTGGCGAAGAAGTACCAGCGGAGGGCGTCGGCGCCGTAGCGGTCGAAGATCTCCTGCGGCGCCCGGTAGTTGCGGAGCTGCTTCGACATCTTGCCGACCTTGCGGACGACCTTGCCGCCGCAAGCGGACCGGGCTTCCGGTTCGGTGAGGAAGCGCTCTCGGCCGTCGGCGCTTTCCCACCATTCGGCCAGCATCAGCCCCAGGACGACGCAATTGCGATACGGATGCGGGTACTTGACGGGCGGCGTCTCCGTCGTCTCGAATCCGCCCGACGCGCCGCCCGGCTTGCCGTCCTCGTCGCTGAACAGGAGCGTGCTGATGGCCAGGAGGCTGTAGAACCAGCCGCGGGTTTGGTCGAGGGCTTCGCTGATGAAGTCGGCGGGGAACTGGCCGGCGAAACGCTCTGCGGAGCCCTCTTGGCCCGGATATCCCCATTGGGCAAAGGGCATCGCGCCGGAATCGAACCAGCAATCGATCACCTCGGGGACGCGCCGCATCCGTTTGCCGGGGGCGTTGGGCGAGTCGTAGGTGATCGCGTCGATGTACGGCTTGTGGACCCTCAGATCGTCGGGCAGGTCGGGGTTGGCCTTCTTGGCTTCGAGCCAGGCCTCGGTCCCCCGGACGCCCGGCTTCGAGAGCAGCTCCTCGTAGCCGGCGATCGCCTCCATGTAGCCGGTTTCTTCGCAGACCCAGATCGGAAGCGGCGTGCCCCAGTAGCGCTCGCGGGATAGGGCCCAGTCGACGTTCGTCTCCAGGAAGTTGCCGAAACGGCCGTCCCGGATGTGTCCGGGGAGCCAGTGGATGCGGCCGTTGTTGGCCAGCATCTTCTCTTTGAACTGCGTGGTGCGGATGAACCAGCTTCGCCGGGGGTACTGGATCAGCGGGTCGTCTTCGGCGCGCCAACAGAACGGGTAGTCGTGCCGGTAGAGCTCCTGGTGGAAGAGGGTGCCGTCGTCCCCCATCTTCCGGATGACGTCGCGGTCGGCGTCCTTGACCCAGCGGCCCTCGTAGTCGGGTGCTTCGGCGGTGAAGGTGCCATCCGGGGCGACCGCGCAGACGAGCGGCGGCCCCTCGCCCTCGACAAACCGGGCCTGCTCGTCCAGGAGCACGTCGTAGTCCACCTCGCCGAACGCCGGGGCCTGATGGACGACGCCGGTGCCCGTGTCGATCGTCACGAAATCGGCCGGCACGACCCGCCAGGCGATGTGCTGGCGCCCGCCCTGCTTGAGCCGTCCTCGGGTCTCGCCCTGGTCCTTCCAGTAGTAGTCGAACGGCGGCACGTAGCGGCGCCCGATCAGCTCCCGGCCGCGGCACGTCGACACGACCTTGCACTCCCTGCCCGCTTTGGCGGCCACCTCCTCCACCAGGGCCGACGCGAGGATGAGCCTCTTGGGCTCACGCTCGAACTCGACGACCGAGTACTCCAGGTCGGGCCGGACCGCGGCGAACTGGTTGCTGGGCAGCGTCCAGGGCGTGGTGGTCCAGACCAAGAGGTCGGTCTCGGGGTCGTCGACCAGCGGGAAGCGGACATAGACGCTCGGGTCGGCCACCTCGCGGTAGCCCTGCCCCACCTCGCCGGACGATAGCGCCGTCCCGCCCTGGGCCCACCACCAGACGATCTTGTGTCCCTGGTAGAGGAGACCCCGGTCGAACAGGTTTTTCAGCGCCCACCAGACGCTCTCCACGTAGCTCTGGTGGTAGGTGACGTAGGCCTCGTCCAGGTGGATCCAGAATCCGAGCCGCTCGGTGAGCTGTTCCCACTCCTTGGTGTAGCGGAAGACACTCTCCAGGCACTTGTGGATGAACGGCTCGACGCCGTAGGCCTCGATCTCCTCCTTCGAGTGGATGCCCAGCTCCTTGCAGACCTCGACTTCCACGGGCAAGCCGTGGGTATCCCAGCCGCCCTTGCGCTCGCACCGGTAGCCCCGCATGGTGCGGTACCGGGGGAAGAGGTCCTTGATCGCCCGGGTGAGGCAATGCCCCGGATGGGGGAGGCCGTTGGCGGTCGGGGGCCCTTCGTAGAAGACGAAGGCGGGCCCTTGGGAGCGGATCTCCAGCGATTTCTCGTAGATCCGCCGCCGGTGCCAGAAACGGCAGATTTCCTCTTCCTGGTGGGGAAACGACACGGAGCTTTCGACGGGACGAAACATGGCCACCGGCTTCAAGAGACCTGGGATGCAAAGAGACGAAACCGCAAGTAGACCGCGCCGGGGCGGTTTTTTCAATCGCGATCGCGCGGATGGGGGGGCCGCCGGTTTCGGGTGGGCTTCTCCCGCCGCGGTGACGAGCGAGAGTGCGAAGCGTGAACACGGCCAATCCGTTTCTTCCCGTTGCCTATCTGTGTCCTTCTTCCGCGACTAGAGGCTTCGAAAAGAATCGACGAGATCTTCAGGAATGTGGTCAGAAAGCTCGTCACGCAAATCGGGGCAGCCCTGCCACAACGCCGCCGCGACAACTCGCCAACGAGTCCCTTGAACGACCCTACGCCGGATGTAGAGCTTCGTCTGCACACCCACGACTTTCGCCATGTCGGGCGTCCAGTCATCCATGTAGTGCTCATCTGCAAAGCCCATCCAAATGCTTGATCCACTAATGCCGCCAAGCTTTGGCCCCAACTCTGCGTCGGACTTGGGAGGCAACTCAGCCGGGGAACCGTCGTCTGAATAGCGAGATTCGCCGTCCATTGCCAGCAGTACGTGTTGCGTGGAGTCGTAATCACGAAAACCCGACGTAGAACCAGCGTACAAGCCCGTTCGATACGTGAAATCCATCTGATGCATGGACAGGAAGTCTAGGCTCGTGCGCGTGCTTGCTGTGGGGAAGCCGTGCAGAAAATACCACCCGGCGTGAAGGTTCGGACGAAAATCAATGCTCTCCAAGCCAAGGAATCGCTGCGGAAGCAAACCGTCCACCACGGAGCGGTCCAGGTCCATGGCCGCGATGTCGAACGGCTGATCGACCACATGAACTGGACCAAATAGGGGTAGGACAGCGTCGGGATCGTCGTAGTGCGTGTGGGGCCGCTCATTTTGTCTCTCGAGCGCTTTGAACACGTGGTACGCCGTGACCAAGAGGGAGTGGTCTGCGATTCGGAAAACCGTCCCTGTGCCGCGTTGGGTCATTAGCCGATCACCACTGACTACGGTGACAGGGCGCGACTCGTCGAGCGCGTCCTTTCTTACGCCAATAATCGGCACAGTTGACCGCTCTAGAATCGGGCGCAGCTCTTCGCCAACCCTGTGCGCGAACTGGAGCGCCGGCAGATCGTTTGGGTCTAGAGTTCCCATACAACGGCCTCAGACTGTCAGACCTGTTCCTCCACCAACTCAAGACGCAGCCCCAAAGCCCTGGCGACGGCCTGGACGTTGGAGAGTTGAGCGTCGCGGCCGTATTCGATGTCGCGGACGGTGTTGGGGTTCGGGATGCCCGCGAGCTTCGCGACCGCGTACCACGTCAGGCCCTTGGCCTCCCGTGCTCGACGGATCTCCGCCGGAATGCCGGGTGGCGAGTCTTTGCGCCCGGCACCAGGCGACGGCGGAAACTCCTGCATCACCTTCTTCCGGATCTCGCGATGTCGCTCGCGCTCTTCGGCGGTTGCCGGGCGGATGATGCGTTTGAACTTCTTTTTCGCCATTGAGCGGTCCTCAATCTGCCGGCGGCGGCACTTCGTACGCCGTTACAGGGTAGACCGTGTCGTCGTCGATCTGTTCGTACACGACGATGATGTGCGTCCCGTCCGGCGTGTATCCGAAAACACACGGTTGCCCCGACGAACGACTCACGCCTCGGCGCTCGGGGTCGGCCAGGACGGACTCGACGTCGTCGATGCTCAGGCCGTGCTCCTCAATATGCTCGACGTTGCCGCCGGGCTCCTCGTTCCAGATGATCTGCGGCCACACTGTCGGTCCCTCGCCCAGTCGGAAACCATTATAACAATATTTTGCGATCCAGCAAGAAGCGATAACGCCGGCACGTCAGCCGTGGGCCATCGAATGACGGACTGGTGAGACCGCTGAGCACATCGCGTGCCGTCGCAACATGCCGTGCTGAGCGCTTGGCACTCATGACTGCGCTGTGCGGGCCTTCTCGGATGCCAGGATGCCCAGCACGATCTTCCGTAGATTCGGTTCCGCCCGGGCCGCGGTGGCGAGGATGTCGTCGATATCGGCCGGCTTCAGGGCGTCGGGCAGGCACATGTCGGTGATGATCGAGAGGCCCAACACACGCATTCCGGCGTGCACGGCCACGAGCACCTCCGGCACCGTCGACATCCCCACCACGTCGGCCCCGATCGTGCGCAGGAACCGATACTCCGCCCGGGTCTCCAGGTTGGGCCCGGTCACTGCCACGTAGACACCCTTGTGGGCGACGAAGTTCTCGCGCCGGGCGATTTCCAGGGCCCGATCGACCAGTCGGCGGTCGTACGGCTCGACCATGTCGGGGAAGCGGGGCCCCAGATCGTCGTCGTTGACGCCGATGAGCGGATTGTCGCCCATCAGGTTGATGTGGTCCTCGATGACCATGATCTCGCCGTGGGCGAACTGCGGGTTCATCCCGCCGCACGCGTTGGAGACGATCAGCAGTTCGGCCCCCAACGCCTTCATCACGCGGACCGGAAAGGTGATCTGCCGGTGCGAGTAGCCCTCGTAGGCGTGGAACCGGCCCTCCATCGCCAAGACGGTCACGCCCTCCACCTCTCCGCAGACGAGTCGACCGGCGTGCGTAATGGCGGTGGAGCGGGGGAAATGAGGGATCGCTTCGTAGTCCAGCGCCGCCTGCGTGTCGATCTGCTCGGCCAGACCGCCGAGGCCGGTCCCCAGAATGATGCCGGCATGCGGCTTGCCATCCCAGTGCTTGCGAATCGCGGTCACGGCCTCTCGGATCTCGGCGGCGAGTCCCAGCATCAGCGGAGCCTCTTGGTGGGTAGAAGGCAAGCGCAAGGGCGCGATGCCCGAGGGTACAGGAAGGTGAACGCACGGGCACGAGGCCCGGGACGGCGTTAGACAGTGTCGTCCTCGTCGTCGAAGTCGTCGTCTTCGTCGTCCAAGTCGTCTTCGTCTTCGTCGTCTTCGTCGTCGAAGTCGTCGTCCAGGTCGTCTTCGAACTCTTCCTCGAAGTCGTCGTCAAAGTCGTCGTCAAAATCATCGTCGTCGAAGTCGTCGAAATCGTCGTCATCGATCGACCCAACGACACAACGGCGATCTCGTTTCGGCAGCGGACCTGTTCCGACCGGCCCGTCCCCGTCCGACGTGCTCCAAGGCCACTCGACAGGCTCGATTTCCAACAACATGGCACCCCCTCAATCCACAGAAAATGTTGCCGGAAGACCCGTTGGGAATCGGTCCTTCCGAGTCCTCCCGCCCTCCGCCAGCGTCCTGTTGTTACTCAACGGTTCGCCATTTGTCAACCAAGGATTTGGCCGCGCACCCACGTAAGCAAGATTCGAGGGACCAGCGCCGAGCCCGGTCGGGCTGCGTGGCGAACCGGGAAGCCGAGAAGGCAACAGAAAAAAGGGCGTGGCCACTCAGACCGAGCCGCCACGCCCAGAACACGGGGGTGAGAAAGCCGCATTCATCAGGGCGGCGACCACAACCGGCGATCGGGCCGTCCGCCCGCACTTGTACTGTAGGGCGAATCTCCACAATGTCAATTCGGGAACTCTAGGAAATTTAGACAACCGCAAACGCGGTACCCAGAAGGTGCAAGCCCTGTGCCGGTCATGCGGACTGTCGGGATGACCGCTGGCAAAGCGCGCGGGCGGTTACGCCGCCAGGGAGGGGGTGTCGATCGAGTCGGGGCTGGAAGCCGACGCCGACTCGCTGGCAATCCGTCCCTTACCCCGCTTACCCATTCGGGCTCATGATCGCATCCGTCGACAACGCCTGGTGGATGATGGGCATGCGGGGTGGCGTGACCACGGTGACCGTCGTGCCCGGGTCGATCCGGATCCGCCGCGACGGGTCGGCTTCGATCGCAGGTCGACTCTCGGCAGCTTCGTGCTCCGACTGAGTCGGCACGGGCTCGACGAGGTCCGGTTCGGCGGCCGCGAAGTCCCGTTCCAGCACGTTGAGATACGCTCGGACTTCGGCGTTGTGGGGTTCGATCTGGAGCCACTCGCGGAGGACGGGGCGAGCCGCGTCGGTCTGTCCGTTGGAGAGCAAGGTCACCGCCAGCCACTTCAGGCACAGGGGCTCGCGACAGCCGGCTGCGTAGGCGCTTTGGAGCAATCCGAGAGCGGCGAGCCAATCTTGCCGGGCCGCTTTCGAGGCCCCGCGGATCGCGTTGAGCAAGGGCTCGCGCTGGTCGTCGTCCATCGGCAACGCATCGGCCACGCGGATGGCCTCCTCGCTCTGCCCCAGCTTGACGCACAGATCGATCAGATGTCGCCGAATCCGGGCCGAGCCTTGCCAACGCGTCAACGCCTCTTCGAGCACACGGCGGGCCTCATCATGCTTCCCCAGCATCTGCAAGGTGAGGGCGAGAAAGGCGGAGGCCATCTCGGCGATCTCGCAGAGATGCCACGTCTTCGGGTCGATCTTGCCGTATCGGACCGCCGTCTCGAACGCCCGCGCGGCCAGATCGAGCCGATTCTGCGCCTGGAGGTAGCTGCCCATCGCCGAGAGCAACTGGGCGTCGAGCGGGTAGATCTCCAGGGCTTCCAGGCAGACGGCTACCTGGCGATCTCGCTGCCGGATCGGGCTCCCGTTGAAGGTCGACAGGAGCCCGTAGTACGCCTCCAGCATCTCGGTGGAGCCTCGCGGGGCTTGGCGGACCGCTTGGAAGAAGGCCCGGCGGGCGCCGGCCTGATCGTCGAGATTCGAGCACGCCTCGCCCAGAGCGATCAGAAGCCGCGGCTGTGGCTGGCTATTCTCGGTCGCTTCCAGGGCGATGAGCTTGAGGTCGCGTTGGGCGATGCGGGCCTTGCGTTCGGAGTCGTGGAAGCGCGCGTGGCGGAGGATTCTGCCGGGAGCAAGGTCGACCGCCAGGCCGGCCGCCTCGATGCTCGGATCGAGCGTCTCCCGGACGCGCCCCGTGAAGCGAAGGGCCCGGTGCTTCGGCAATAGCCGTGGCCGTGCGGCTTGCTCGTTCGAAGACGCCGGATCGGCCGAGGGCGCCTCGACCATCAACAGGTAGACGGTGCGCGGATCGGCGTCGCGATCGAGGAAGGCGCGCAGGCGGCCGGCCGACTCCGCGGTGAGCCACTCCCCGGCGTCGAGCCAGAGGACCCAGTCGCCGGTCGCCTTGTCCATCAGTCGGTTGCGCGCGTCGGAGAAGTCGTCGTTCCAGAGGGCCCGGCTCACGGAAGCCCCCAGTTGTTCCGCGATCGCAGGGGTTTCGTCGGTCGAGCCGGTGTCGAGAACGAGGATTTCGTCGGCGATCGAGCGGGCGCTATCGATGGTGGCAGCCAGGACGTCCTGCTCGTTGCGGACGATCATGGCCACCGACAGGCGCGGGCGACGGGAGGGGGATTCGGCAGCCATTTGCCCTCCTTGGCAAGGTGGTGAACATGGTCGGAAGAAGGAGGCGTAGTCTACCCCGAACGGGCTGCCGGTTAAAGGTCGGTTTCTTACCTGCCATTGAGTCTGGCTTCAACGACGCGGCGCGTCCGGGCAGCGCATCCCGCTGCATGCCGGGCAACGCACCCCACGTGTAGTGGGTGCGAGGAGACGGCATCCATGGCGATGGCGTACGGACCGGTGAGCCGGCATTCCTTGATGTTTGCATGGCCAACGATCACCCGAAGTGGACCGAACCCCGGGAGCCCGAGCCTCCGATGGAAGCCTTCCGTTGATTGGCCATGCAAGGCTCGATCAGATGCCGTACTCCGCGCGGAACCGCTCGATATCGGCCCTCTGTCCCATCACGATCACGGTGTCGCCGCCCTGGAAGACCGTGTCGGCGCCGGGATTGAACATCAGGTCGCCGCCTGGATGTCGAAGGGCCACGATGAGCAGCCCGTGACGGCTACGCGTCTCGGAATCGCGCACGGTACAGTCGACCAGGCGGCTGTCGGGCGTGATGGTGAGCTCGTCGACCTGGACTTCGGTCACGTGGTGACCGGCCACCAGTTCGATCAGTTCGACGGTGGAGGGCCGGGTGATCATTGCTGCCATACGCAGGGCCGCTGCCGCCGCGGGCAGCACCACGCGATTGGCGCCCGCCTGGAGGAGCTTCTTCTCGGTCGTGGGCAGCTCGGCCCGGGCGACGATCTGGAGATCCGGGTTGAGGTTCCGGGCCGTCAGAGTGATGAAGACGTTCTCCGCGTCGGTGGGGAGCGTGATCACCAGCGTCTTGGCTCTCTGGACGTTGGCGTGGATCAGCGCCTCCTCCTCGGTGGCGTTGTCCGTCAGAGCCAGATAGCCCAAGGAGATGGCCGCGGCGATCCGCTCCGGATCGTTGTCGATCACGACAAACGGCCGGGTGCCGCGCTTCAGTTCCCCCGCCAGAATCTCGCCCATCCGCCCGAACCCGCAGACGACGACGTGATCGCTCAGGCGCTCGACCTCACGGCTGACGCGCCGCAGCCCCAGCGCCCGGTTGATTTCCCCTTCGGTCATCATTTGGAAGAGTCCTCCCAAGATGTACAGGACGGCGGAGACGCCGAACACGATGAGCACGATCGTGAAGACTTGAAGCGCCGGCGTCATCCCGGTGGCGCCGAAATCGTCGCGGTAGCCGACCATCGACAGCGTGGTGACCGTCATGTAGATGGAGTCCAGCAGGCTCCACCCGCCCAGCCGATAGCCGCACACGGCGACGACGAAGATGACCGCCAGGATCGCCAAGCCCACTTGCAGGCGCTTGAGCGGCGGAGTGTTGCTCATGTGTGGTAGTCGGCGTTGATCCGGACGTAGTCGACGGTCAGGTCGCTGGTCCAGAACCGGCATTTGGCTTCGCCTTCGCTCAGTGCGAGCTCGACGAACGTCTCGCGGTTCTGGCGGATGGATTCGGCGGCGGCCTTGGCGTCGAACGCGACGGGCGCGCCGGCCTGGTAGAGCGGGAACCCGTTGACGCGGAGGCTGACCCCCGCCGGATCGAAGGGCACGCCCGCATATCCGGCCGCCGAGACGATCCGCCCCCAATTGGGGTCGCCCCCGGCGACGGCCGTCTTGACCAAGGCGCTTTCGGCGATGGTCTTGGCGACCTGCCGTGCGGCGTCCCTTGTCGCGCAACCGGTCACTTCGATGGTGATCAGGTGCGTCGCCCCTTCGCCGTCGGCCGGGATCGCGCGGGCCAGCTCCACGCAGACCTCGCCCAAGGCCTGCCGGAACGCGGCGAGATCCTCGCCCTCCAGCGGCGTTGGATCGGCCGCCCCGTTGGCCAACAACAGCACCGTGTCGTTGGTGCTCATGTGGCCTTCGATGCTGATGCAGTTGAAGCTCTCGCCCGCCGCCGCCGCGAGCTGCGACTGGGCCACGTCGGGCTCCAGGGCCGCATCGGTGATCACGAGCCCCAGCATGGTGGCCATGCGGGGCCCGATCATCCCGGCCCCCTTGGCCATCCCGGTGATCTGGACCTGCCCGCGGCTGAGTGAGAGCGTCCGTCCGGCCAGCTTGCGGACCGTGTCGGTCGTCATCATGCCCCGGGCGGCGGAGATCAAGGCGGCGTCATCGGAGCCCAATTGGGCGGTTGCGGCCTCGATCCCCGCGGCGATCTTGTCCATCGGCAGGTACTCGCCGATGATCCCGGTCGAGAGGACCAGGGCCTGGTCTTCTTCGGCCCCGCATGCGTCGGCAGCCAGCCGGGCCATACGGCGGGCATCTTGGAGCCCGCGGTCGCCGGTGCACGCGTTGGCGTTCCCCGAGTTGACGACCACCGTGCGGATCCGGGCGCTGGGCGTCCGCTCACGGTCCAGGGCCACGGGAGCCGCGTAGACGAGGTTCTGCGTATAGACGCCGGCCGCCACAGCCGGCGTATCGGAAACGACAAGCGTCAGGTCGGGCTTGCGCGGATCGCTCTTGAGGCCGCAGTGGACGCCCGCCAGCCGAAAGCCCTTGGGAACGCGGATTGCCATCGGACGGTTTCTTTCCGGGTAAGATCGCGAGGCGTCACATGGCCGTCGTTTCGGGGTAGCCGTACATCAGGTTGAAGTTCTGGACGGCTGCCCCGGAGGCCCCTCGGACCAGGTTGTCCAGGCAACTGATCGTCACCACCCGGCCGCGCACGACGCGGGCCGTAATGTGGCAGTAGTTGGTGTTGGCGGTGTCCTTGGTGCCGGGCAGATGATCGACGACCTGGACGAAGGGCTCGTCGGCGTAGAAGTCACGGAGCGTCTGGAGCACCCGCTCTTCGCTTACGTCCCCCTTGGGGGCAGAATAGGTCGTGGCGAGGATTCCACGATCCATCGGGACGAGGTGAGGCGTGAACACCACCTCCACGCGCGCCCCGGCCACGGTGCTGAGAATCTGGTCGATCTCCGGCGTGTGGCGATGGCGCCCGACGTTGTACGCCGAGATGCTCTCGTTGCATTCCGGGAAATGGGCGACCATCTTCGGGCTTCGTCCGGCGCCCGAGACGCCGCTCTTGGCGTCGACGATGATTCCGTTCGGCTCGATCAGGCCGGCTTTCAAAAGCGGAGCCAGCGGCAGGATGGCCGACGTGGGATAACAGCCCGGATTGGCCACCAGCGGCGCTTCCCGAATCTGATCGCGGAACAGCTCCGGCATCCCGTAGACGACCTTCCCCACCCGCTCGGGATCCGGGTGCTTCTGGCCGTACCAGGTGGCGAATACCTCGGGGTCGTTGAGGCGGTAGTCAGCGCTGAAATCGACCACCCGCGTATCGCCATCCAGCAAATCGGGCACCAAAGAAGAGCTCACTCCGTGCGGCAGGCAGGCGAACACACAGTCGGCCCTGGCGGCCACCTCGGCCGGACTGAGCTTCTCCACGAAGATGTCCAGGCGGCCCGTCAAGGAGGGGTGGATTGCGGCGATGTGGGGCTGGCCTTCCTGGAGGTCAGTGACCGCCACAATATCCGCGTCCGGGTGCCGCAACAGGATCTTGATCAGTTCGAGGGCCGTATAGCCGGCCGCTCCGATAATGGCGATTCGTGTCATGGTTGGCAATCGTGAATGGTGAGTCACAACGTGGGGATAAAACGTCAACGCAACACAAGAGTATACCCGGGGCAGGAACCAGCCGCCAAGGGGGGACCGCCCGACGCTTGCCGGCTGACTGTCCGTTTGACCTCGCAGGACAAGGCCACGGAGGCCCAGGTTCGCCCGAGCCGGGCTCAGTCGTGCTGGGGGGGCCGACGAGAGGGCGCCGGAAAAGAAATGGGCCCCGTCCCGTAGCGGGTGGGACGGGGCCAAGACTCGGTGAGCCCAGTAGCGGATGACGATTACTCGCGGTTGGAGCCTGTCACGCCGCTTCAATCATGGGGGGGTTCTAGGGATCGGGCTCACCAGCCACCGACCGGTGGGTGTGGGAGGGAAGAAGAAACGTCACGCGATTCATGGGAAAAGCAAACGGCGCGCCACCGAAGGGGCACGCCGCCATTCGCACGCCCCCGCGACTGTCGTAAGTGCAAGCAAATTAAGGGATTACGCGTCTTCGGAGGAATTGCCTCGAATCGTCCCGGAGCGGAGAATAGCCGATGCCTTTCCGCAACACGAGCCCGGCTGGCGTCCCCGGATGCCAACGAACCGACGTGGTCCCAGCGGCGTGCCATTGCGGTGGGGCCGTTTGTCCAGCATCGGCTCATAGGATTCGGGCGCATTTCTGGGGGGAGCGAAGTCGCCTCAACGCGCCCCTCGCAACGGTGGTCTCACGCACCACAAGCTGCGACAATAGCGGCGGTCAAGGCGAGATTTGAGCGCAGTCTGGGCGCTCTTGCCATCTCTGAAGGGAGCATCGCGATGAGACGCTGCAAGATTCTCCTGCCGCTACTGCTGATACTGGCCACTGCCACATCCGGAGCGCTTGCCGCCGCCCCAGCCACCAAGGAGCCTGATTGGCTCAACGCCACGCCCGAGGCCCTCCAGCGCTGGCAGGACGCCAAGTTCGGGATGTTCGTCTGCTGGGGGCCGGTGAGCCTGACGGGCTTGGAGATCGGCTGGTCGCGCGGGGAGCCGCCTTGGGGACGCCGCGAGGGCATGCGAGGCGGCAAGGGCCCGACGCCCGCCGACGTGTACGACAACCTCTACAAGCAGTGGAAGCCGGACAAGTTCGACGCCCGCGAGTGGGTCCGGGTGGCCAAGGACGCCGGCCAGAAGTACGTGATCTTCCTGGTCAAGCACCACGACGGCTTCTGCCTGTACGACACGAAGCTCACCGACCACAAGATCACCGGCCCCGAGTCGGCCTGGCAGCACGACGTGATGGCCGACATTGCCGACGCGTGCCACGAGGCCGGCCTGAAGCTCTTCATCTACTACTCGCAGCCCGACTGGCACCATCCCGACTTCCTCACCGAGAACCACGACCGCTACGCCAAGTACCTGCACGGTCAGATCCGCGAGCTGCTGACCGGCTACGGGCAGATCGACGGGCTCTGGTTCGACAACCTCCGGCCGGTCGCCCCCGAGAGCGCGCAGCTCTGGGACGCCGAGAGCCTGTTCAAGATGGCCCGCGAGCTCCAGCCGCACCTGATCATCAACAACCGCTGCGGGCTGCCCGGCGATTTCGACACGCCCGAGCAGCGGCTCGGCAGGTTCCAGCTCGACCGGCCGTGGGAAACCTGCATGACGCTGGGCACGCAGTGGTCGTGGAAGCCGGACGACCGGGTCAAGTCGCTCAAGGAGTGCATCGACGCGCTGGTCACCTGCGTGGGCCGCGGCGGCAACCTCGCCCTGAACACGAACCCAATGCCCGACGGCCGCATCGAGCCCCGCCAAGCGGAGCGGTTCCGCGAGATCGGCGCGTGGCTCGGGCAGTACGGCGAGAGCATCTACGGGACTCGCGGCGGACCGTTCTGGTCGAGCCGCCGCGTGGCGAGCACGCACCGAGGCAACACGGTCTACGTGCACGTGCTCGACTGGGAGGACGAAGACTTGGAGCTCCCGCGGATCTCCAAGCGAATCGTGGCTCATTCCGTATTGACCGGCGGGACGGCCACCGTGCGCCAGACGGACGAAGCGATCGAGATCTCGGTCCCGCCTGAGCACCGGCAGAAGCTCGACACGATCGTGGTCCTCCAGCTTGACGGCCCGGCGGCCCAGATCGAGCCGGTTGCGCTCCCTTCGGCGTCGCTGGCGTTCGGCAGGAAGGCGACCGCGTCGAACTACTACCAGAACAGCGAACGATACAGCCCGGACAAGGCGTTCGACGACGACCCGGGCACCCGTTGGGGCTGCGACTTCGGAACGCTCTCGGCGTGGCTGGAGGTCGACCTGGGCCGGCCGATGACGTTCGACCGCGTGCTGATCAGCGAGCCGTACGACCGGGTGCAGGAGTTCGAGCTCCAGGCGCAGAAGGACCGCGAGTGGTCGACGTTCTTCCGCGGCACCGGAATCGGCGAGGATTTCCACGCAAGCTTCGAGCCCCTGACGGCCCAGCAAGTCCGATTGAACCTACTGGAGACGACCGACGGGCCGTCGATCTGGGAGTTTCAGCTATTCGCGCCGAAGGAGTGACTCCTCCGGGCGACTGACGGATGCCGAGACTCACTCCTAATCTGTACGCCCCCAGGGACCACGTCCCCAGTGATGGACTTGAGTGTCCGGCAATGCCTGACGCAGTTCCTCTGCACCCGCCTTCGTCACAAGCGTGCGGCCGATCCATAGCTCACGGAGCCGGACCATCTTCTTCAAATGGACGATTCCGGCATCGGTGATGTCGCAGCCGCTTAGGTCGAGCCGTTCCAGGGCTCGCATCCCCGCGAGATGCGCGAGGCCCGAGTCGGTGATCTTCAAGGGGTTGCGCGACGGGTCCTCATAGTGCGAGGTAATGAGTCTGAGGATGCGGAGGTTCTCCAGTCGCTTCAGATGGGCGAGCGCCGTGTCAGTGATCTCCGTTGGCGGTGGAGCCCCGGCGTCCACAACGAGGGTTTTCAGGCGGACCATTCGCTCAATCGACCGGAACGCGCCATCCGTCACCCGGGCGTCGTCGAGCACCAGGCTTCTGACCGACGTAATCTGAGCCACTTGAGCGACCTCAGCATCGTCGGCGCCGTGGAGAGAGACTTGTTTCAGGTGGCGGAAACGTTGTATCAGCTTGCGGAGATCGGTCCAGTCGCGGGCGATTGTTGCCTCCGTCCCGGCGAACCTGTGCACACAGTCGATGTGGACACAGTCGGCTCTGTGCAGGAGTTGCAGATGCCTCGTGCCGGCCAATGTGCGGAGCCACACCGGCGCCAGGCACCGCCTATCGACAACGCATCCCGACTGTTGCAGCCGACGGATCAGCTCGGATTCCCGAGCGGTCTCGGCCGCCAGGGCCCGCCACCAGGCCAAGCCCGCGGAGACAATCAGCACAAGCAGCAGAAGCTCACGTAGGTGGAACTGGCACAACCGATGCCTCCGGCGTCTCCACCACTCGTACGTCACGGCCACCGCCGCACAAATCAACAGCGCGGTCGCCAGGTTCAGCGCCAGCGCAAGCTTGTGGACCGCGACGGTCCGGCCCCCGAGCGGCCAGTTGTACGCCGACGACCACGCCGGCTCCTCATCCAGGTTGTAGTCATACTTGCTGGCGGTCGCCAGCCGGGGCCAAGCGAGCCGGCGAAGTGACCGCGCTTCCTCCCCGTCCAGGTAGTCGGCGATTCCCGCGGTGTCCTGAACGACGGTACGCCCCTGCGGATTCGGACTCCACGCGAAGACTCGATCCACGTGCACCCATGGCCAGCCATGCTCCTGTCGTTCGAGGCGGACAGTGGACATGAGCGACCACGGGCCCATGACTCCTGCCCTTCGTCCGGGAACCATGATCAGGATGAGCGGTACGAGGAGAAGCAGAACGACCACGAGCGTCGAGAGATGCAGCCGATACCACGGGCGCCGCGGGTTGGTCGCCTCGCGTGCTGCGCGCAGTTCGCTCAGTGCAAGGATGTCGCTGTCGCTCATCACGACGCTCGGGCAAGTGCGACGACGCGTTGGCTCGATCCCCGAACGCAGGACTCGCCACGCGATTCCGCAACGCCTACCGCGCCACCACGAGCGTGCCGGCCAGTTGCTCGGCGGGAGTGGTCGACGGGAGCACCGTGAGCGCGTAGTCGGCGATTGCCTGGTTGTACTGGGTGAGCGTTTCCAGGAAGGCGAGGGTTTCCTGGGTCTGGCGTTGGATCGACGCCACGACGGGCCCGATCGGTTGACGGCCGGATTGAAAGCCAGCGGTCGCCCCCGCCCTGGCGACGTCGGCCTGCACGACGGCAGCCGCCCGCTCTTCGAGGCCCCGACAGAGGGTGGGAATCACGGCGGCCAGGCGGCGAACGGGCCAGGACTCGGCCACCTCGCGGGGCTGGGCGTCGAGCTTGAGCCGGTACGGGCCGGCGTGGGGGATCGTGGTCGGCAGGAGCCACGGCCCGTCCAAGGGCCGACCCGCGCGACGGGTCAGCTCGAACTGGGCGTCCTTGAGATTCAGCTCCGCCTGGAGCAAGTCGGCCTGGGCCGCCAGCTCGGCAGCGCGGAGCTGGAGCATCGCCTCGGCCCCCGACAGCTCGTCCCGGCGGTTGAAGGCGGTCGAGACCAGCGCCTCCAGGCGGTTGAGCTGATCGGCCACGACCTGATACTCGGCCGCCTTCTGGGCGGCAAGCCAGTAGGCCTCGATTGCACAGCGACGGTCGCCCCCAGACAGCCCGCCCAGACACTCCTTCAGCTCGACCAACTCGGCGGCCGGCTCTGGCAGAGTGCCCTTCCAGTGCAGCGTCTGGCTCAGGAGCTTGGCACGAACGCTCGGCTTGGCGTCGACCAAGGCCGGATACTGGCTTGCGGTCGACGGACGCGCGCCCTGCGGGTCCACCACCGGCTTGTTGGCCGTTCGAGGCGTCGGTCCGGAAGGCTCCGCGGGCGCCGGGACCCCGGGTTCTCCGGCCTCATCAGGTTCTCCCGCCTCATCTGGCTGTTCCGGCTCATCAGGCTCTTGCGGCTCATCAGGCTCTTCCGCCTCATCAGGGGCCGTCACCACCAAAGGCTCCGCCGGTTCCTCTTGCTCGCGGGCCGTCTCATCGCCGGCCTGTTCCGTGAGGGACGGCCCGGGATCGGCACTCGCCTCACGCGGCGGCACCGCGGTGCTGCCGGGTTGCGTGGTGATGTCCGGTTCCGGCGCCTCCTCGGGCGGAGCCAGTGTCGGCGTCCGCTGGCCGAGAGACCGCAACTGCCGTTGCGGCGGGGCCGGCTGCAAATCATCGACGTCCGGGCTCGCAAGCGGCTCGTCCAGCGCTGCCCGCTTGACCCCGGACGGCGAAGCGACCGTATGCTGCCTCTCGGCGGGCGGGCCCGGTTCGGTCGAGATCTCCTCGGCAGGTGACGGCTGAGCCGCTTGCCCGCTCGGTTTGATGAGCATGGCCACCAGCACGTGCTCGTCGGACTGTGGGCCGGCGACGGACAAGGCGTAGTCGGCGATGTCGTGATTGTAGTTGCCGACGGAGGTCCATAGGGCCTGCTGCTGCCCCGCCAACAGCCTGGCAGATGACAACACCTCGGCCAGATCGACTCTGCGGAGCCGGTACGCGTCGGTGGCGGCCTCGAACGCATCACGGGCCGCCTGGACCGCCGACGCACGCACTTCGATGATGCGGCGACGAATCGGCAGGTTCCGGTCGAGCAGCCGCGTTCGAGCCGGAGGATTGCGCGCCGAGAAGACCTCGTCGAAGTAGGTCCGGTAGGTTCCTACGTGGGGCTTATCGGCCGGCAAGGGCAGCGGGTCCGCTGCCGGAAGCATGGCCGCTTCGGCCAGATCGTGCTGCGCGGCAACTGCCGACGCCTCTGCCACGCGCAGTGCCGCCGCCGCCGAGCTGCGGGCCGTTTCGAGCATCGCAGCATCTTCCGGTCCGGCCTCGATCCGCCCCAATTGTTCGGTTTGCTCCCACCGGACGCGGTATTCGGCGACTGCGCCGGCCAGACGCCAGTAGGCATGGGTCACGTCGAGCTGCTCGCCGCCGGCCGGCGCAGCCGACAGGGCCTTGAGCAAGGTGAGCGGGCGACCGGCCAGCGTCGCTCCTTCCGGCAGTGTCAAGCCTTGGGCAACCATGTCTGCCGGGGACGTGCGACGCTCGGTCGACTGAACCGGCACCAACGGAGCCTCGACAACGGTTTGGGCCAACCAGGAACAGCTCAGGGTCACGATCGTCAGATACATATCCCAGACCTCACGACGGGTACCAGCGCGAAGCATCACAACCGTCTTGCCGATCATAAGGTGACATGTCCGGCCCCCGGAGTCAATCCTGCCCGTCGCCCATGGTGGGGCCGCCGTTGAACACGATGAACGGTATCGTCCTCTTGCTGCCCCGTTGCCCTGGCCGGCGGCGCCAGCCCGCTCAACGTAGAGTCGAGGGATCACCGACCACGAGGAAGTTCGATCGGGCCGCGGCTGATTCCGCGCAGACGACAACCGTGAGCATGGGCAAACGGAGGGCTACATGCGCCGCTCCCCATCGCGCTGGGGATCTGTCTGAGAGCCGTTCGGACTGACCGGACGTATTCGGTCCGGCTACGCTTGCCCCGATGAATCGGAGCAATGTGAGCGTGGCGAGCCATGCCCTCGGATTCGGACGGTTGGGAAACCGGAGCGCCGAAGTAGCGGGTTGCACCGAGACAGGGCGGACGAATCAGCCCGCTAAGGACCGGCGAATCAATAAGTGTCGTACTCCTCACGCTCCGCGTGAGGCCAAGCGGCACACCCTCACGCGGAGCGTGAGGAGTACATCGGAAAACGCGACAGTAATTGATTCGCCGGTCCTAAGTCGGTGGGAAGGAAAATCGCGCAGCCCGGTCCTTTTAGGGGGGTATTCCGGATGCCGGGATGGCTCCAACTTCGCCCGCGCGCGTCCGATCTGACGCGCAAGCGAAACCAAAATCCCGCATCGCCCGGGCAGATGGTCACCGCGATTGGGCGTGCCGGGCGAGAGTCTGGGGCGCCTCAGCGGGGCTTCACGGCGCGAGCCGGCTCGTCGATTTGGCTGTGATCCTCGGGCACTTCGTCGCGGTCCCCCGGATGCCACAAGGGGAGCCCCCTCTGGACTCGCCGGGCGAGCACCTCCAGCTTCGCCTTCGTGCCCGGCATGGCCTCCGTGGAGTCGAATTGCTTACTCTCCACTTCCGGAGGCTCGAAGTCCCATAGCCCCATCTTGATTGCTTCCAGGACCGACCTTGGCGCGGAATTGCTGTCTACCGTCACGCGGGATCACCCCCTCGACTGGGCCTGAAGAGCTTTCGATATCAGGGTCGCGATGTTGGCCCCCCTGTCCATCCCGACCACTACATCCGAACGGTTTAGTATCCCGGTGACGGCCGCGTTTGTCAAGCAATTCCGGAGAATCGCACGGAGTCGGAGGGCACCTAAGCTATGCAGACGGATAGGTTTACCGGCTTTCTCAACCGGTTGCGTGATCAAACGGGTGGCGCTACCCGGCGCGTGGCGGCTGGTCCCTTCCGAGATCCCCCGTCTCAGGCATGATTTGCCGCGCGCTGGGCGGGGCCGGTCTGGGAGGCTGGATGGCAAGAATGACCTACCCGATTCTTGAGTGTGTGTGGAGACCTCCTTTCGGGTGATGCCCTTGATTCGGCTGGCATCATCGGTTTTCCTTACAGGCTTATGGAGCAATCACCGCGGATGAACGGGAGAAGGTAGCAGGACTGCATGTCGCACTCTCACGGTTCTCCCGGATCGGATAAGCCGCTACTGCTTGCGATCGCCGTGGTGCTGGCGCTGTACCTTGGGCTTTTGGCAATCGGGCTCCCGCAGAAGTGGACTCGCGACGGGGTGGGAGGCGAGCACACGGCGCCCGACGAGACTGTTGTGCAGCACGCCGGCGAAGAGGGAGGGGATCGCTCGGCAGAAGCCCACGAGCCCCACGGCGCAGAACCTGGGGCAGGCGGCCATGGCCTCGAGGCGGAGATCCAGCCCCCCCCGCTCTGGATGGTGGCCCCCTTCCTCTTGCTTCTGGGCTCGATCGCAGTCTTCCCGCTGCTTCCCTGGACCGAGCACTGGTGGGAGAGCAACCTGAGTCGCTGCTACGTGGCCGTCGGGCTGGGCTGTCTCACGTTGCTCTACTATCTCGTGCTGCACGGATCGCCCGTCGAACAGCACTGGCCCCGCCACAGCGTCGTCGCCCCCAGCGACAGTGGGCTCAACTTCAGGGTAACGTGGGCCGTGCTGGCCAACGCCATCCTGAACGAGTACCTCCCGTTCATCATGCTCCTGTTCAGCCTGTACACGATCAGCGGCGGGATCCGGATTGAGGGCGATCTGGGGGCGCGTCCTTGGACCAACACGCTGCTTATCGCCGCCGGCGGGCTATTGGCCAGCTTCATCGGGACCACGGGGGCGGCAATGCTCTTGATTCGTCCTTTGCTGGAGGCCAACCGCGAGCGCAAGCACGTGTGCCATACGGTGATCTTCTTCATCTTTGTCGTCTGCAACTGCGGCGGCTGCCTGTTGCCGATCGGCGATCCGCCTTTGTTTTTGGGGTACTTGCGCGGCGTCGACTTCCTTTGGACGTTCAAGCTCTGGCCGCAGTGGCTCCTTGTCAACGGGATTCTTCTGGCCATCTACTTCGCGTGGGATCACTTCTCGTGCTATCCGCGCGAGGAACTGCGCGACGTCATCCGGGACGAGAAGCAGGTGCGAGGGCTCAGGTTTTCCGGACTCTGGCCCAACGCACCCTTGCTTCTGGGCGTCGTCCTTTCGATCGCCCTGTTGGACCCCGGCAAGACGCTGCCGGGCACCGACTGGCATCCCTGGTATTGCCTCCGAGAGATTGCCCAGGTCGCCCTGGTGGCCCTGTCGCTAATCGGGGGCAGCAGGGCGATCCGCCTGGCGAACGGGTTCACCTACGATGCGATGCTGGAAGTGGCCGCGTTGTTCTTCGGGATCTTCCTCTCGATGCAGGCGCCGCTCCAGATCCTAAACGTCAAGGGTCCCGAGCTCGGGCTCTCCACGCCCACGCACTTCTTCTGGCTGACCGGGAGTCTCTCGTCGTTGCTCGACAACGCCCCCGCGTACGTGGTCTTCTTCGAGACGGCCAAGACCCTGCCCGCGCCCCCAGGCGTGGGCCTCGTTGCCGGCGTGCCCGAGACGCTCCTGTTGGCCGTCAGCCTGGGGGCCGTGTTCATGGGGGCGATGACCTACATCGGGAACGGGCCGAACTTCATGGTCAAGGCGATCGCCGAGAAGTCCGGGGTCCGGATGCCGAGCTTCTTCGGCTACATGCTCTACAGTTGCGCGATCCTGCTCCCGGTGCTAATCCTCCACATGTTCGTGTTTCTCTGAGAATCAAGCTGGTCTATGGCGGGGCGAGCCGCTATGATGGCATTTGAGCGGGCGCCGGAAGCGCGCGGGTGAATTACCCAGATTTCGGCGGCTGGGGGCGAGACCTAGCCCGCAGGGTCACCTCGTGGTACAGGCGTCTTGCGTGCTTTCCCAGTCTGACAAGCTGGAAGCCCCTGCCGCGGGCTTCGTGAATGATCCGGGCTAGACGACGATCGTCCAAGCCAACGGAAGGACAACACGGAATCTGAGTTGCAGCGGCTCGGCGCGTCCACATAGCGATTCAGTAACACTCCACGCACCGGATCACTTCCGCGTTTCCGTCCAACCCCACTGGTCTACCACCGTGTCGCATATCAACGTCATCACCGATAGTCAACTCGATCAGTACTCGAGGCAGTTGACCGCTTGCCCGTGGATCGCCTTCGACACGGAGTTCGTTTCCGAGTGGACGTATCGGCCGGTGCTCTGCTTGCTCCAAGTCGCGACCGAGGACGGACTGGCGCTGATCGACGCGCTGGCCGTGGAGGACATGACCCCGTTTTGGCGAGCGGTGTCCGACACGGGGCACGAGACGATCGTTCACGCGGGGCGCAGCGAGCTCGAATTCTGCCTTCGCTCAGTTGGACGGCGGCCGGCCGGGTGGTTCGACGTTCAGATCGCCGCGGGCTTTGTGGGGATCGAGTATCCGGCGGGTTTGCGGAAGTTGGCCTCCAAGATGCTGCGCAAGACCCCCAAGATGGACGAGACCCGCACTGATTGGCGCCGCCGCCCCTTGACCCGCCGGCAGGTGGAATACGCGTTGGACGACGTCCGCTATCTGCCCGCCATTCGCGACGCCCTCCGGTCGAGACTCGAGGAGCTGGGACGCCTCGCCTGGCTGGAGGAGGAAATGGCCACTTGGCAGGACGAGGCCGAGCAGGCCCTGTCCCAGGAGCGGTGGCGGAGGGTCTCCGGCAACTCCCGGCTGGACCGGCAGAGTCTGGCCATCTTGCGAGAGCTTTGGCGGTGGCGGGAGTCGGAGGCCGAGCGCCGCGATTGTCCGCCCCGTCGTGTGCTCCGCGACGACCTGATCATCGAGTTGGCCAAGCGCAAGACGGCCGAGTTGAAGCGGATTCAGGCCGTCCGAGGCCTGGAGCGAGGCGACTTGAAACGCCTGCTGCCCGCGATCGCGGAGCGGATCGAGCGCGCCCTCTCGCTCCCCGAGCCGCAGTGGCCCGCCAAACCCCCATTCCGTGAGAAGGAGCCGCAGATCGCGGTACTAGGGCAGTTTCTCTACTCAGCCCTGGGCAGCATCTGTCGCCAGGCCGACCTCGCCCCGGGCCTGGTCGGCACGCCCAGCGACGTGCGACAGCTCATCGCGTATCGAACGGGTCTTGTCCCCAACGAGCAGCCGCCAAGACTCGCCCGAGGTTGGCGCGCCGAAGTGGTGGGCAACTTGTTCGACGAGCTGCTCTCCGGCAGGAAGTCGATCCGCATCGGGGACCCGGCGTCGGAGCATCCGCTGGTATTTGAGAGCATGGACTGACGGCTCTAACCAGAAGCCGGTCGACGGGCTTGGCTCGGGCGCACACGGGCGCCGACGCGTGGCTTTGCGGCAGCACGGGATGGCTCGGATCGGTTGAGAATCGGCGTGATTTCCCGAGGTCACCACGGCGCAGGGCCGAGCGTCTGGGCGGACGATCTGATCGCAGGCGGCAAGGGAGGGGGGAAAGCGAGCGGCGATGTGTTGGGCGGGGCGCCGGCAGCGGGCGTCTCGCTCGGCGGTGTCTCGGGTGGAGGTGTCTCCGTTTGGGGGCTGCCGTCCGGCGGCGCCCCCTGCGGTGGCTGAGTTGCCGGCGTTGCGGCCGGATCGCTCGTCGAATCCCCGGCTGGTGGCTTGTCCGTCGGCGGTGGCGCCTCGGGGGGTGGGTTATCAGCCGGCGGAGGTTTGGGCTGAGAAGCTTGCGTCGCGGGGGCCTGGCCCGCGCCCGCCGGATCGCCGGGCTGCGTGTGGCCGGTCTGGATCACCGCGGAGGAGGCTCCCGTCGGCTCGGCATTCTTGGCGGCCTCAGCCAGCTTTGCCTCATCGCCCGTCCCGGGGGACTGGACATCCTTGGCAAGGTTCTCCCTCTGGTCGAGGAAGTATGCCTCGTCGGCAACCGAGACGGAAGCGGCCTCGCCCTCCGGCTCCCCTAGATCGATCAATGGGATCTTGAGCTTGTCGCCGGCGAAGGCAGTGCCTCGGTAGATGTCCCCGCGTTGGAATGGGCCGGCGCCGAACACCCAGATGGCCTTGGCCGTGCTCTCGCTGGGCGCGATGCCCGACTGCCACACGGGTCGACCCGTCTCGCGGTTGTAGGCGAACACGGCGAGCTTGACCACCGCCCGCTGATCGGTCCGGGTCACAAGCTTGAGTTCGGGGATATTGGGGGGGATCCCGACCCCGGCGACCGGGATCAACGCGGGGATGTCTACCCGCGGCACGCCGTACACCAACTCGTGGTGATCGGTCCCGACGGCGCCCGACCGGACCTCGACGACGTATTTTGCGTCCGCCTGGTTCTCCTTCAAAATGCAGCCGCTGGCGAGCATGTGCTGCCGCAACGAGCTGACCAGGTAGGCAGAGTCGGTGGCCCCTTGCAGGGGCTTCGTGTCCAACCAGACTTCCCTTCCGGCCAGGGCGCGGAGATCCAGCCCGCTGACGGCGCGGTCCATGGCGTCGGAGATGAGCAACTGTTCGGTGGCGGATCGAGTTGTGTCGGTCCACTTGGTGGTACCGCATCCCACCAGAGTCAAGATCATCGCAAGCATCACCGGCAACCAGTACCCCATCCGACGGCCTCATTTTGGTGCCCCCCCAAATAGCTACGACGTGTCACCGCCTCGGACGACGCACTCGGCCCGAGGCGGGGCGGGATTATAGCGGAACACGCCGAAGGCCAAAACCTCCATTTTCCCGCATCGAAAAGCGGGTGCTGTTTGTTGTAACACCTTGCAAAAATGTGACTTACGATGAGTCCTGCACCGTCAGGGGCATGCCCTGCGACAGGGCGCAGGAACACGTTTGTAGTTGCTAGACTGCGGAGCCGTGGGGAGGGTAGTGGGATTTTGGGGGGAATGGCGAGGTTGGGCGGTCGCAGACGAAGCAAGGACGAAGCAAGGCAGCCGGTCGCCCAAGCGACGTACTGCCGCCACCGCGACGGCACATCGGCGTGCATCGCTTTGGCGGCCGTATGGGGGTATTGCACCACATGAACGAAGTCCGCGATCGGCACGAACCCGCCAAACCATCGCTTCTGGATGGTCCAGTTGTATCCCAAGCCGCCTCCGAGAAACGCCTTCCTTTTCGCCGTGCAGAAGCCCCCGGCGAGGCGGCATCCGCCCTTTTCCTATGGCTCCGAGTACTCTAGAATCGTCCGCACGTCGGCTTTTCGCCGCGAACGTCCCAAGGATCTACGCGACTTCAGCAAGAGGCAACGGATGCGCACTTTCCTGGTCACCGGTGGGGCAGGGTTCATCGGGTCACACATCGCCGAGGCGCTGGTCCGCCGGGGCGACAAGGTCCGGGTGCTGGACAACCTGAGCACCGGCCACTTGTCGAATTTAGATGCAATCCGCGACCGGGTCGAGTTCGTGGCAGGGGATCTGCTGGACGCTCCGCTTGTGGCCAAGGTGGTCGAAGGGGTCGACTGCATCTTCCACGAGGCGGCGTTGGCCTCGGTGCCGCGGAGCGTGGAGGCCCCGTTGGATACAAACGCGGCCTGCGTGACCGGCACGGTGACGCTCCTGGACGCGGCCCGGCGGGCGGGCGTGCGGCGGCTGGTCTACGCCAGCTCGTCGAGCGTGTACGGCGACCGGCCCGCCAGCCCCAAGCGGGAGACCGACGTGCCCGCCCCCATCTCGCCCTACGGGGCCGCCAAGCTGGCCGCGGAGTATTACTGCCGAGCGTTCACAGCCACCTACGGGTTCGAGACCGCCTCGATCCGCTATTTCAACGTGTTCGGACCGCGCCAGGACCCGGGCAGCCAGTACTCGGCCGTGATTCCGCTCTTCATCACGGCCATCCTCGCCGGCAAGCGGCCGGTCGTCTACGGCGACGGCGGCCAGTCGCGAGACTTCACGTTCGTGGCCAACGTGGTGCATGCCAACCTGCTGGCCGCCGACGCCCCGAAGGCTTCCGGCCGCGCAATGAACGCCGCCACCGGGGGGAGCATCTCCTTGCTGGAGCTGCTGGATTCCCTGAACAAGGCGTTAGGCACCGACGTCAAGCCGATCCACGAGCCGCCTCGCCCGGGCGACATCCGGGACAGCTTGGCCGAGATCGCGCTGGCCCGGGAACTGCTCTTGTACGAGCCCCAGGTCGATTTTCAGGAGGGCCTGCGCCGGTCGATCGACTACTATCGCCAGATCGCGGGGAAGTAGCACCACGAAGCCGCGAGCGTTGGTCTGGGTGTGGCGCTGTTCATTTCCGGTTACGCTTCCGTACCGACCTCGACCAGCGGACATTCCCCAGCCTGTGCTCCAACGCGTCTGCTGCGCACGCGAG
Organism: Thermoguttaceae bacterium; assembly: GCA_035528065.1. Lineage (GTDB taxonomy): Bacteria > Planctomycetota > Planctomycetia > Pirellulales > Thermoguttaceae > DATKZH01. The sequence goes on from DATKZH010000541.1 coordinate 30,922, forward strand.
CCAAGTTGGGATGCCGCACCGTGGGGACTCTGCCCGTCAAACCGTACACCACGCCCGCCAGCCCGAGCGCCGCGGCCACGGAGACGAACATTATCGGGTAGCCGGGCAGTCCCACTGCGCCGCCGAAGTGCACGATCGCCCCGGCCATGGGGGCGCCGACCACGTTCCCTAAGTCGAACATGGAAAGGATCAAGGTGGTGCCCAGCCCCCGATGTCGGTTGGGAAAGGCCCGGGAGCCGGCGGCGATGACGGAGGGCACGAGCATCGCATGACCCACGCCATAGGCGATGCCGGGCAAGACGAAGGTCCACTCGGAGCCGACCAGCACCAGCAGCAGTTGCCCGACGATCAGCGTGCCCAAGCCGGCGAGGATCATCGGCGCAAGCCCGAGGCGCTCGGGCAGGCGTCGCGTGAGGATTCGCGTAAGGATGGCCGCGGGCGCGTAGACGCCGAAGAACAGCCCGATCCGCGAGATGTCCAACTGGGCGGCGTAGGGCCGCAAGAACGTGGTCGGCAACCCGGTGCCGATGCCCGTGGCCACCCCGACCAGCAGCACGGTGCCGGGGAAGTAGCGTCGGAGGAGCCAGAGGAGCGGGGGCCGGCGTCGCCGCTTGGGGCGAGGCTCGTGGCGCGTGGCCCCCCAGACGAACGTCACGGCGCACAGGCCCAGCGTGCCGGCCACCAGGAACATCCGGTCGACCTGCCACCTTTCGATCGTCTCGGTGCCCAGCAGTAGATCGCCCAGTTGGGTCCCCAAGACGATGCCGAAGAACCCGGAAGTGCCCAGCATGCCGATCATCTCGGCCATGCGCGCGACCGGGGCCCGGCCGGCGATGAAGGTCATCGCCGCGCCCATGATTCCGGCCACCGCCGAGCAATAGGCGATCCGCAATAGATAGACGGCCGGGCCGCCAAAGTCGGCAACGGCCAGGTGGCCGAAACAGCTCGCCGAGAACACGACCAGGGAGGAGAGCCATACCAGGCGGGCCCCCCAACGGTCGATGGCCGTGCCCAGCAGGAGCCGCATCAGCAGGCTGCCGACCATCCCCACGCCCACGATCCAGCCCAGGTGCAGCTCGGTTCCGCCCAGAAGCGTGACGAAATCGGCATAGCGGTACAGAAGAGCAATGGCCACCATCACGGCCGTGTTGGCCATGTATGCCCTCCAGAACGGCAAGCCGTAGGGGCTTTGGTGGCCCGAGTCCCGTCGGATGCGGCGACCGATGTCCTCGGAGTCGAGCGGTTTGGGTTTGCGGCGCAAGGAGCGGATCATCGGGATGGACGCAGTCGGCGCTGCGGAAACAGGCCATTGTAACGCAACACCGGGTTCCCGCGCAGGGGCAATTCTCAATTTGGGGCTCGTCGGCTTCCCGCAATGCAAGTCGCCGTTCCAGACGGGCCAGCGCGTTCGGACGGGCAGTTCGGTCCGCTGCCGGGGGCGTACGCTAAACGCGACAAGCCCACCAAGGTCGAGGTTCGTCGCGGCCAAGCGATTTGTTAGAATCCGAGCGCCTCGGGGATCCCCGTGATCGAAGCGAACGCCGGGGCGAGCCCAAGCAGCAGGAGGACGAGCCTCGATGTCTGACGCGCACGAAACGCTGGTCACCGTCGCCACCTACAACGAGATCGAGAACCTGCCCAAGCTGGTCGACGCGATCTTCGAGGTCGCCCCCGAGGTGGACGTCCTGGTGATCGACGACAACTCGCCCGACGGCACGGGCCGCTGGTGCGACGAGCGGGCGGCCGCCGACCCGCGCGTCCGCTGCCTGCACCGGGAGGGCAAGCTGGGGCTGGGAACCGCCACAATGGCCGGGATGCGGCACGCGATCGAGCAAAGCTACCGATACGCGCTGAACATGGACGCCGACTTCAGCCACCCGCCGAGGTACCTGCCCGACCTGCTGGCCGGCATGGACCCGAAAGACGGCCCGGCGGTCGACGTGATGATCGGCTCCCGCTACGTCCCCGGCGGCGGCGTGGAAGGATGGCCGTGGCGGCGGCGCTTCATGTCGAGCGGCGTCAACCTCTACGCCCGCTGGCTCTTGGGCCTGAAGGCGAAGGATTGCAGCGGGGCCTTTCGCTGCTACCGTACGGAGGTCCTGGCCAAGCTCGACTTCGATCGCATCCGTTCCCGCGGATACTCCTTCCAGGAGGAGATCCTCTGGCACCTGAAGCGGGCCGGCGCCCGCTTCGGCGAGACACCCATCGTGTTCGTCGACCGCACGGCGGGAAGCTCCAAGATCAACACCAGGGAGGCGATCGCGGCGCTTTGGATCATCTTCACGTTGGGGTTACGGGGAGTGTTGGGGCGGTAGGCAGTGCATTCGGGGGGCGGGGAGGAAAGGCGTAGGGTGCGTGAAACGCACCGTATTCGCCTGGCTCGGAGACTATGGTGCGTTTCACGCACCCTACGCGGCTGCGGAGTCTCTTGGGGCGGTAGGGAACAGATTCGGAAGACGGCGGAGAGGGAAGGCTCTCGCAAAGGCGCCAAGGCGCAAAGAAGAAGAGAGAAGAAAAAGAAGGCACACAGGGGATAGCCAAGTCCCACGGCTGGGCACGGCGAAAGCAGGAACGACGGACCATGAAGTGCGGAGGTCTTGACGGCGCCAAAACATGAGCCGCCTCATGTCGTTGGACGGGCCGATGGTCGCGCTGCGCCCTTTCCTCCTTTCATATCTTATCCCCTTTGCGCTTTCGCGACTTTGCGAGAGCCTTCTTTCTTCCGCGAAGTTCATACGCAGATCCGGCAGGAATCCGAAGCATGACGAAGCCTCAACACGTCCAGCATTTCCGCGTCCGCTACAGCGACACGGACCAGATGCGAACCTATTACAACTCCCGACCGCTCGAGTGGTTCGAGATGGGGCGAACCGAGCTGTTACGGGCGCTGGGAAAACCGTATCGGGAGATGGAGCCTGAGGGCGTGCTCCTGCCGGTCAAGGAGTCCCACGTCGAGTACCTGGGCCGGGCGGAGTACGACGACCTGCTGAAAATGACGTCCACGCTCTCCATGCCGGGCAAGGCGCGAATCCGCGTCGACGTCGAGATCGAGCATGCCGACACCGGCCAGCCCGTCTGCCGCGGATACACGGTCCACGTCGTCACCGACGCCAAGGGCAAGCCGATCCGCCCGCCGAAGTGGCTCACCAAGCTGGCTGAATTGGAGCATCGGTAGGCCAAGTTCGGCTCAATCGAGACGGCACTGGCACGTCTCGGGACCTGGGGATGCGGCTGGTCGGGGAGGAAACGAGCGAAATCTTGCAACCGGCTCTTGCCGCGGTTACGCTGTGATGGAGCGGCTCCTACCCGCTCCGCCCCCGCCAACATCCTCACGAAAGGCTCCCCTTCCATGAAAACGATCGCGTCGAAGAGCGTCCTGAGCCTCGCGATCTCGGCCTGGCTGTTGGCCGGCTCGTCGGTTTCGGCCGGCATCACCTACGAGCTGACCGTCCGAGCCGGCAAGCACGACCGCGTGGGCACGCCGGTCTGCGTGCTCGTGACCGAGCAGGAGCAGCAGGCGAACCTCGATCCCAAGCTCCTGGCCGAGGCTCGCTCGGTGAAGCTCACCGACGCGGAAGGCAACGAGCTTCCGGCCCAGTTGTCCCCGCCGGGCTTGCTCAACGCCTCGTTCGACCGGCCCGGCCTGGTTGCCCGGGAGCTGCATTTTGTTGTCCCGAAGCTGGAAAAGGGCCAGTCGCTCAAGCTGACGGCCGTGCTCTCCGACAAACCGCCCGCTCCGCAGGGCTTTGCCTGGGCGCATGTGGAAAACGATCACGCCGAGCTGAGCTACGACGGCCGGCCCGTGCTCCGGTATATGTGCAAGCCGCTCGACAATTCGAGCCCGCAGGCCCGCGAACAGACCTACAAGGTCTATCACCACCTGTACGATCCGGCCGGCACCCGATTCGTGACCAAGGGACCCGGCGGGAAGTATCCGCACCATCGTGGGCTGTTCTACGGGTTCAATCGGGTCAGCTACGGCGACGTGCCGAGGGTCGACCTGTGGGGTTGCGGCGACAAGGCCCATCAGTCGCACGAGGGCTTCCTGAGCGAGGAAGCGGGGCCGGTGATGGGGCGGCACGCGGTCAAGGTCGACTGGCACGGGCCGGGCGAGACGGTGTTCGCCACGGAGAAGCGGGAGATGACCGTCTACGCCGTGCCCGGCGGGCAGCTCGTCGAGTTCGCCTCAGTGCTGACGAGCACAGTAGGCAAGGTGAAGCTGGACGGCGATCCCCAGCACGCCGGATTCCAGTTCCGCGCCGCCCAGGAGGTGGCCGACGGCGATCAGAAGCTGACCTATTACCTCCGTCCGGACGGCAAGGGTGAGCCTGGTGATACCCGCAACTGGAGCGCCAAAGATCCCCGGCCGGACTGTGTCAACCTGCCCTGGAACGCGATGAGCTTCGTCGTCGACGGCAAGCGCTACACGGCGGTCTATCTCGACAAGCCCACCAATCCCAGGGAAACCCGATACAGCGAGCGGACTTACGGCCGCTTCGGCGCCTATTTCGAATACGAGCTGGACGAAGGCAAGGACCTCGATATCGACTATCGCGTCTGGCTCCAGGACGGCGAGATGACGGTCGACGAGGCGGCCGCGCTGAGTGCGGATTTCGCGGAGCCGGTTGAGGTCACCGTGGACTAGAACGTGTTTTTACCCTTATGCTGCAAGAGGAACGTCACGATGAGAACGCTGCTTTGTCTTGGCATGAGTTGTCTGATCGCTGTGGCTGCGGAGTCGTCCCAAGCGGCCGACAACACGCCGCCGGAGGGGTTCGTCGCGCTGTTCAACGGCAAGGACCTCACCGGCTGGAAGGGACTCGTCGGCAACCCGAAAACTCGGGCAGAAATGGCCCCGGAGAAGCTGGCCGAGGCCCAGAAGAAGGCCGATGACGAGATACGGGCGCATTGGCAAGTGGTCGACGGCGTGCTGGTTTTCGACGGGAAGGGCAAGAGCCTCTGCACGGCGAAAGACTACGGCGACTTCGAGATGTACGTCGACTGGAAGATCAAGCCCAAGGGCGACAGCGGCATCTACCTCCGCGGCAGCCCGCAGGTGCAGATCTGGGACCCCGCCCAACGCCCGGAAGGCTCCGGCGGCCTGTTCAACAACAAAGAGCACCCTGCCAAGCCGCTCAAGTGCGCCGACAAGCCGATCGGCGAGTGGAACACGTTCCGCATCAAGATGGTCGGCGAGAAGGTCACCGTGTGGCTCAACGGCGAGCTGGTCGTCGACAACGTGGTGATGGAGAACTACTGGGAGCGCGACAAGCCGATCTACCCCACCGGTCAAATCGAGCTCCAGAACCACGGCAACACGCTCTACTTTGGGAACATCTACCTCCGGGAGATCCCGCGGAAGGAGTAGGGAGTGGGCCTGGAGAGCCGGTTTTGCCGGCGAATTCGCGCCCATCATGGCCTTCTCGCAGAAGGACCGGAGAGTTCTCAAACCCGCTCTCGGCTGAGACTCTCTTGGGGAGCGACCGGGGCGTGCGGCTCGCGGTGTTGTGCCCGCCGTGTGAGCCGAAAGGAGCCGACTCAAGCAAGAGCGATCCACGCTCTGCCTGCTCGAGCCAACGGCATTTGGGCTGAGCGCGGTCGGCCGTGCCGTTGGCGGGCGCCGCTACACCTTCTTCGCCGCGACCAGCTTGGCGAAATGCTCGAACGACCGATCGTAGGCCCGTTCCGCGTCGCTGGGGAAGCAGCATCCCGGGAGCTGTCGGGACCTCCGATGATAGCTGATGCACTCGCAGCACAGGCCCTTGCGTGAGCATGGGTCATAGGTGCACGTGCAGGATTCGAGGTTCTGCGCTTTGTTGCATTCCACGTGAAGTCCTCCCGCTTTGCTCGCTCTCTTGTCGCCGGGCAGGTGAAGTCTGGCTTTGGCGGCCAGGGAGGGCCCATTCTCGCTTGATTGCACGGCCCCGTCAACCACGGCGACCGATGAGGTGCCGCGATCGTCCTGCTTGGAGACGAGAGACGTGGTTGCGCCGAACTTCCGTGAGTGACCTTAGTTCGTGTTTTGCACATATGTCAGGGGTTCTCGGGTCGGTTTGAAGGCCCCGAGTTGTCTGGGTCACGCGTGGGCAGTGGCTTGAATCGCTTCGCGGATGCGATTCGCGCCCCGGTTATCCTGCCAGGCTGAGGATTTGGGTGATTTGGGCAAGAGGGCTATCCACTTCCCTCTCGTAGGCACAAGATGTAGTATGGAGGGATGCTGGAAGAAGAGCGAAGAGATCCGCTGGGCGGCGTAGATTACCCACGCACGCTGCCGGAATTCGACGAGTGGTTCTCGTCGGAGGCGGCCTGCGTTGAGTACCTGGAGCGGATTCGGTGGTCGGATGGGTTT
>DATKZH010000542.1:0-15253 GCA_035528065.1 Thermoguttaceae bacterium
AGGCAGTCGGGCCGCATCGGCTTCCGGCGCGCGACGTCGGCGTAGCCGACCGCCTCGAGGCTGAGCACCTCGTCCTTCGTCGCCACGAGCGTCACCGCGCCCGCCAGCGTGTGGCTGTCGACGAACGGCTGGAGGGCGGACGCGATATTTCGGTTGGGCGGGGGCGCGTCCGTCTGCGCCGGGAGAACGGCCGCAAGAGGCTGCAAGGCGGCGAGAAGCAGTACAAGGATCACGACTCTTGTCTTCATCATCGTGCTCATTCGTCCCGGAATTCGAGGAGGATGCCGATACCAGGCCACTCACGCAACGATTATCCGTGCGATTCTCCCCGAGTTCAAGGGGCGGACCATTCCGTGTGCTGATCTCCACGAAGCGCGACCGACGCACACGCCGCGTACCTGCTGCCGAGGTCGAGAGCTTGTTTTTCGCCCGCCCCCTACCGCACGCCGTTGACTCTCAACGAACGCGGCCGCATAATCAAACGGACTTTCGCGGCCGTGAGGAGTTTCGTCCTCCCCCCAGCCTCCTTGCCCGTGGCGAGGCAATCCTCCTTCCGCTGCGCCTGTCGTGCCGGCGCCGCGCAACAAGAAAGGTGAAACGATGCGTATCTCGTATGCCCGGCAGCTCGCCGTGTCGATTGTTCTGGCCATCTGGTCCGTGGCTTTGGCCGGGGAGGCCGTGCAACCGATCCCCGCCTTGAAGCCCGAGGTCCAGACCGCCGAGTGGGCCCAGTCTTGGTGGATGCCGCGGCACAAGGAGAAGCTGGCGGCGCTGAAGAGCCAAGAGCAGATCGACTTGATCATGATCGGCGATTCGATCACCCACGGCTGGGAAGGCGGCGGGCGCAAGGTGTGGGACCGGTACTACACCCCACGTCACGCGCTGAATCTGGGCTTCGGCGGCGACCGCACGGAACACGTGATCTGGCGTTTGCAGCACGGCGCGGTCGACGGCATCTCGCCCAAGCTGGCCGTCCTGATGATTGGGACCAACAACGCCGGGCACCGCCAGGACAAGCCGGACGATACGGCGGCCGGCGTCAAGGCGATCATCAACGAGCTCCGCGATCGATTGCCCCAGACAGAGATCTTGCTGCTGGCGATCTTTCCCCGCGGGCGCGACGCCGACGACCCGTTGCGCAAGCTGAACGACGCAACGAACAAAATCCTTGCCGGTTACGCCGACAAGGAGCACGTCTTCTATCTGGACATCAACGCCGAGTTCCTGGAGGATAACGGCGGGCTTCCCAAGCCCATCATGCCCGATCTTCTCCACCCCAACGAAAAGGGCTACGAGATCTGGGCCAAGGCCATGGAGCCCACGGTTCAGAAGCTGATGGGGGAAGGGGGCAAGTGACAAGCCGCCGCGGCCGAATCCGTGGGACGGCCGCAACCCCGCCGGCCCGGATCGGAATCGGGATGCTCGGGGGGCGAGCGCAGCCGGAATCCGGGAAGTGCGACCTGGAAACCGGCGTCCTTTCGACGGGAGAGACGAGGATGAGCGAGAACACCGGGGAACCTTCTCGGACCGATTTGCGGGTCCCTCCGCGGGCGTGGCCGACGATCCTGACGACCCTGGCCGCGACGCTCGGCTCCATCACGGCGGGCGGCGAGGAGAAAACGCCGATCGCCGACAAGACGCTCGTCGCCTGGGTGGCCCCGGCCGATTTGACCCAACGCGGCGGCAGTGTGCTGACGATCGAGAAGTCGGGCGGCGTTTTCGACGCGATCGTGTTCGGCGAGATCGCCGAATCGAAGTGGATGGCCGGAAGCAACGGATTCCGTCGAACCAAGAGAGAGCAGGAAGACTTCCCGGCCGAGACCGCCGACGGCCAATCGCCGGTCCAGGTGGCCGTTGTCTACCAGGGCGGTCAGATCGCCATCTATCGAAACGGCAGCAAGTACGCCGACTATCTCGCGGAGGGCTCGGAACGGTTCGGCGAAGACTGCCTGGTCTTGATCGGCCTGCGGCACCTCGACGCCCGGCCCGACAACCGCTTCTTCACCGGCTCCATCGAGGATGCCCGAATCTATGGGGTCGCGCTTGATGCCGAGCAGATCGCCGCGCTCGAGCCCAACCAACCGTCGGACCCCAAGCCCCTGGCGTGGTGGGATTTCGAGGACGGCAGGGCCGCCGACCGCATGCAGTTGTTCCCCACCAGCACACTCTTCGGCGACGCCCGAATCGCCGACGGCCGACTCCACCTCGACCAAGGCGGCGCCTACCTGATGGCGTCCAAGGGCGCGCCCCACGCGTCCCTCGGTCTCAGCAGCGTCGACGGCACCGTCCGCGCGCATCGGGAGAAGCTGCTCGGCGACGCCTACCGGCCAGGCTACCATTTCGTCACCCCGGAAGGGCGATGCATGCCCTTCGATCCCAACGGGGCCATCTACTGGAAAGGCCGGTACCATCTTTTCTACATCTTCCAGGACGCCCGAGGGCATAACTGGGGGCACGTCTCCAGCACCGACTTGTTTCACTGGCGGCACCATCCGACGGGACTGGTCTCCGGCATGTTCAGCGGCAACTGCTTCCTCAACCAGGACGGCCGCCCGACCATGTGCTATCATCAAGTCGGCCAGGGCAACGCCATGGCCGTGGCCGTCGACGACGAGCTGAACCAGTGGAAGAAGCTGGAATCCAACCCCATCACCCCCAAGACCGAGCCCGGCGATCCGCATCACGACAAGTATCGGTCGTGGGACCCGTTCGGATGGCTGGAGGGCGACACGTACTACGCCATCTTCGGCGGGACTCGGCCGGGCATCGCGAAAGCCCCCACGCCGGCCGGCGAGTGGAAGTACGTCGGCGATCTTCTTGCCAATACCGTCGAAGGGGTATCGATCGACGAGGACGTGTCCTGCGCCGATTTCTTCCCGATCGGTGACAAACGCATGCTCCTTTGCATCAGCCACCGCCTCGGCTGCCGCTACTACCTCGGCGACTGGAAAGAGGAGCAGTTTCACCCGACGTTCCACGAGAAGATGAGCTGGGTCGACAACTCGTTCTTCGCTCCCGAGAGCCTGCTGGACGACCGGGGCCGCCGGATCATGTGGGCGTGGATCTTCGACAGCCCCGGATTCGCGACCCGCATGGAGTACGGATGGTCCGGCACGATGAGCCTGCCGCGTGTCCTCGCGCTCGGCGCCGACGGCGTGCTGCGCATCAACCCGCCGGAGGAAATCGAACGACTGCGCTACCACCCAAGGACAAGAACGGACCTCACGGTCAAGGCCGATTCCGAACTGCCCCTCGAGGGGCTCGGCGGAAACAGCATCGAGCTGGCGGTCGAGATCAGGGCGAGCGACGCCGACCAGTTCGGGGTCAAGGTCTGCCGCTCCCCGGACGGCGAAGAGCAGACGCTCGTCTACTACGACGCGATCGAGAAGAAACTGAAAGTGGACACCAACCAGTCGAGCCTGACGGAAGGGCCAAGGAACGTCGAGGCCGGCCCCCTCGAGCTGAAGGCGGATGAGCCGCTCGTGCTCCGTGTCTTCGTCGACAAATCGGTCGTCGAGGTGTTCGCCAACGGGCGCCAGGCGGTGATGCGACGCATCTATCCCTCGCGCGAGGACAGCGTCGGCGTGGCGATCTTCTCCAACGGCGGCCCGGCCGGCGTCACCACAATCGAAGCCTGGGACATGATGCCGTCGAACGCCTACTGAGCGCAAGCGGCGAATCGTCCGGGCTTGGCAAACATGAGATACCTAACCCTGCGTGCAACAGACCTCATCGGGAGAAAGGAGCTGGACATGTGGCATCGAAACGGCACGTCAACCGGGAGCCGTAGCCTGCGGACGACTCGACGCGGGTTTCTGAAAACCGCCACCGCGGCGGTGGCGGCCCCCTGCGTCATCACCACCGCCGCCCTGGGCAACCAGGAACGCCCGGCGGCCAGCGAGCGGATCGTCATGGGCGGCATCGGCATCGGCAATATGGGCAGCGGCGACCTGGGGGCCTTCCTGGCCCGTGGCGACGTCCAGTACGTGGCTGCCTGTGACGTCAAGGCAGAAGCTCGCAAGAAGGCCAAGGGGCGAGTCGACAAACACTACAGTAACGGCGACTGCACCGTCTATCATGATTTCCGCGAACTGCTCGCCCGCGGCGATATCGACGCGGTGCACGTCGCCACGCCCGATCATTGGCACACAATCATCGTCATCGAGGCCTGCCGCCACGGCATCGACGCCTATTGCCAGAAGCCCGAAACGCGGACGCTCCGCGAAAACCAGCTTGTGGTCCAGGCGGCCCGGCGCTACGGCCGGGTCGTGTCCGGCGGGAGCCAGCGCGTGCTGCAAGACTATCGGGAAGTGGTCGACAAGTGCTGGGGCGGAGAGCTGGGCACGATCAAGTCGATCAACGTCAACGTGGGCCCGCTCCCCAGACCCTGCAACCTGGCCGGTGAGCCGATCCCCGAAGGGTTCGACTGGGACATGTGGCTCGGCCCCGCGCCCTGGGCCCCCTACCACCCGTACCGCTGTAGCGGCAGCTATTCCATCGACGGCACGAGCTGGCGCTCCTGGAGCGACTATTCCGGCGGCGGCATGACCGACTGGGGCGCGCACCATTTCGGCGGAGCGACCTTCGCCATCGACGTCAGGGAGCTGGATCCCGAGGAAGTCGTCTACCACGACGACCAGGACGGCAAGTTCTTAACCTACCGCTACCCCAACGGACGGTTGCTGCACCACAACCACCCCGGGATGGGCAACCTGCACGTCGTCGGCACGCCGGACGAAAAGCGGCCCCCGAAGACCGTACCCAGCTACCGAGGCCAGGGCGGCATCTACGGCGACTTCATCGAATGCGTCAAGACGCGGGAGAAGCCGTTCCGCGACATTGAACTCGCGTCCCACACGATGACCGTGTGTCACCTGGGCCTCATCGCCTACGAGTTGAAGCGATCGCTGAAGTGGGACCAGGCCCGGCAGGAGTTCCCCGGCGACGAGGAAGCCAACCGCTTCCTGGATCGCGCCCGACGCGAGCCGTGGGTGCTGTAAACCATCTCCGCTTGCCCCATCAGGGAGTTTCTGCACAAGCGGACACGTTTGCCCTGCCGAATCGAGACCACAACACAAGACCCTGAAGACACAAGGAGCCGGATATGCGACACCAAGGCATGACACGTTTGACATTGGCGGCGGGCTCGGGCGTCTTGGCCGGTTCGGCGGCAGTCGCTGCCGACCAGCCCGAGGTCGACCGCGCTGGCGTGGACAAGGCCTTTGAGGCATTGAAGACCTACGACTGGGGCTCGGACCGAAATACGCTGAATCCGATTGACGAGGCCGTGGTCGCCACCCACGGCAACGTCGCCGCGCGCAAGGAGCTGGAAGCGCGTTTGCTCGCGGTGCTCAAGAGCGGCGCCTCCCGCTCGGCGAAGGACTATGTCTGCCGTACGCTGAAGACGATCGGGACGGCCGCATCGGTGCCGGCCCTGGCCGCCCTGCTGGCCGACGAGGACCTCTCCCACATCGCCCGATACGCCCTGGAGCGCATTCCCGCCCCCGAGGCGGCCGCGGCCATGCGCCAAGCCCTGTCCAAGCTGCCCGATGCCCTCAAGGCGGGGACGATTGGCTCGCTCGGCGTGCGGCGCGACGACGCCAGCGTCGCAGCCGTGGCGGGCTTCCTGGGCAGCGCCAACCCGGCGGTCGCCCGCGCAGCGGCCTGCGCCCTGGGAAACATCGGCACCCCCGAGGCCGGCCAGGCCCTCAGCGACTTCGCGAAGAAGGCGTCTGAGGGCGTCAAGCCGGCCGTCGCCGACGCCCTCCTGGTCTGCGCCGAGCGATTGCTGGCCGATGGCAAGAAGACCGAAGCGCTGGCCCTGTACAAGTCCCTCAGCGGCGAAGACCAGCCGAGACACGTTCGCCTCGCCGCGACACGCGGTCTGTTGGCGGCCGCCGGAAAAAAGGATTAGGACAAGCACGACCGGATTCGGCGTTCGGACGGGAGAGGAGCGGGAAACGAACCGCCGCAGTCGTGGAACCGTCCTCGATCGGCCGGTCGCCGTCGACAAGTTGCCGCTGCGCGAGGCCGCTTTGCCGCTCGTCGAAACGTTCTCCCTCCCGGGCCCGGGACCAGAGAAGGCGACCCGCAGGCAGAATCCCCAGGTCCATCGGCTCACTTCCGTCGAAGGCCGCAAACCGCCGACGCGCGCCCGGACAACGTCAACCAACCACCACGAGCCCCACCTTGCCAGGCCCAACCCGCCAGGATTGCGGCGGCGCACGGCGAGCCGCGACGGAAACCGACGTGGCATTGCCTTATCGAGCACCAAGAGAGCTACTCGGCGTGCTTCTCGTGGAATTCCAGCATGAAGTCGCGAAGCGCCCGGACCCCGTCGGTCGGCATCGCGTTATAGATCGACGCCCGGCATCCGCCCACGGACCGATGTCCTTTGAGCGCGGTCAGGCCCCGCGACTCCGCCTCCTTGAGGAATTGGCTTTCGAGCGTCTCGTCCGGGAGCCGGAACGTGACGTTCATGATCGAGCGGCTGGCCGGCTCGGCGTGTCCGCGGTAGAACCCGCCCGACCGGTCGACGGCCTCGTACAGCAAATCCGCCTTCTCCCGGTTCCGCCCGTGCATCCTTTCCAGCCCGCCGATCTCCCTCAGGAGCCAGTCGGTGACGAGCTTGACCATGTAGACGACGAAGCACGGGGGCGTGTTGAAAAGCGACTTGCCCTCGGCCAGCACCTTGTAGCTGAGCATCGACGGCAAGTCGCCGGGCACGCGCTCGACCAGGTCGCTGCGGATGATCACGATCGTCACGCCCGCCGGCCCGGCGTTTTTCTGGGCGCAGGCGTAGAGGATCCCGTAGCGCTCGATGGGCACGGGCCGGCAGAGGAAGTCGGATGACGAGTCGCAGACCAGGGGCACGTCGCCCACGTCGGGCTCGGCGGGGAACTGCACGCCCTGGATCGTCTCGTTCGACGTGATGTGGACGTACGCCGCGCCCGGGGCCAGGTCGAGCTCGTCCGGGCGGGGGATGCGCCGCAGCTCGACCGCGTCGCCGTCCCAGGCCGCGCGCACGTCGCCCTGCGTCTTGGCCTCCTTCATTGCCTTCTTCCCCCACGAGCCGGTCAGGATGTAGTCGGCCGCCTTGCCGGAACTCCGCAAGAAATTGATCGGGACCATGGCGAACTGCATTTGGGCCCCGCCCTGGAGGAAAAGCACGTGATAGTCGTCGGGGATCGCCAACAGATCCCTCAAGTTCTGCTCCGCCCGGTCGATGATCGCCTGGAAGGTCTTCGACCGGTGGCTGATCTCCAGGATCGAAGCACCGGCTCCCGGCAGGGCGAGCAAATCCCGCTGGGCCTCTTCCATCGCCGGAAGCGGCAACACGGCCGGTCCGGCCGAAAAGTTGTAGACGCGTTTTTCCATCTCGGTATCCCCGTTCTTCTTCAGAGTTTCCAGCACGCCGACGCGAGTCCAGAAAGGACAAGTGTAGCGAAAAGCGCGAAAACGACAAGACGCCGAACACGCGCTCGGCACGACTCTCGTGACCCCGCCGAAATACGCCGGTCTCTGTGGACTTGTTCGGAGACCTGCCGTCGCGGGCATGGCCGGTTCCGGAGAACCTCACGCCGGGCGGGACACGCTTCTGTGGTCCGTCAATCCTTACCTTGGGGGTTGGGTGGCACTGGCGTCTCGCCAGTGCGTCCACGAAAGCACGAGCAAGATGCCCGTGCCACCCACAAGCTAACGGTTGACACACCACCAGGGTGGTCCGCGACCCCCAGCCGGCAACCCGAGCGGGCGTGGCGGCCGGGAGTGCGCCCTGCTAACATGGGCCCCGGGACAGCCGGAGGACCCAGCGGGCGCGTCGTTTCCCGCCGTGTCGGCACTCGCCTCCGCTTACGGCCGGAACACGGCCCTCGTCCCGCGCTTCGCCCACTGCGTGCCATCAACACAAGGGAGGAAGAACCATGAGCGACCTCGGGCGTTGTATGTGCATCGCCGCGGTGATCATCGTCCTGGGGGGCGCTGCCGACTGTGCCCGGAGCGTGTGCCGGGCGGAGGATGCCTTCGGGCAAGTGGACGTCTTCACCAGCGGCACCGAAGGATATCACACCTATCGAATCCCCGGCGTCGTCCTTTCCAAGGAGGGCACGCTCCTGGCGTTCTGCGAAGGACGCAAAACCGGGCGCGGCGACCACGGCGACCTGGACCTCGTGCTCCGCCGCAGCTCCGACGGCGGCAAGACCTGGGAGCCGACGCAACTGGTCTACGAAGAGGGCGGCACCGCCAAGGTCACCATCGGCAACCCCTGCCCGGTCGTCGATCGCTCGACCGGAACGATCTGGCTCCCGTTCTGCCGCGACAACGACCGGGTGTTCATCACCAAGAGCACGGACGACGGCCGCACCTGGGCACCCCCGGTCGAGATCACCCATGACGTCAAGAAGCCCGAGTGGGGCTGGTACGCCACCGGGCCCGGGCACGGAATCCAGCTCACAAGCGGCCGGATGCTGATCCCCTGCGATTGCCGCGACGCGAAGGGCGAGGTCGACTGGAACAAGCGGGGCCGCTCGCTCGTCTTCTACAGCGACGACCACGGCCAATCGTGGCACCTGGGCGGCGTGACCGACCTGGGCATGGACGAGTGCGAGGCCGTCGAGCTGGCCGACGGATCGATCCTGGTGAGCATGCGCCAGTACCTGGGGCCCAAGCAGCGGGCGTTTGCCACCAGCACCGACGGCGGAATGACCTGGTCGAAACCGGAGTTCCACCCCGAAGTGCACTGCCCGGTGTGCCAGTCCAGCATCCTCCGCTACACGCTTCCGCCGAAGGAGAAGAACCGCATCCTCTACTCCGGGCCCGGCGGCCCGGGACGCAGCCACATGACCGTCCGCCTCAGCCACGACGAAGGCAAGACCTGGCCGGTGGCCAAAGTGATTCACGAAGGCTCCGCCGCCTACTCCGACCTGGTCGCCCTCTCGGACGGCACGATCGGCTGCCTCTACGAGCGCGACGACTACGGCAAGATCACGTTCGCCCGGTTCACGCTCCCGTGGCTGACGGACGGGAAGGACCGGCTTCAGGCGGACTAACGCTACGTTGTCAAGCTGGCGTGGTGAGACGTGGGTGAATAGGGCGCCGCATGAGCCTTGACCGTGTTCGCCGAGCCTAGTTGACCACGCCCGGCGAAAACCAGTACACTGGGTGATTGGCATCGAAGGACGACTCACGTTCTCACCCGTGCAACAAGGAAGCTGACTGCCATGAAAGCCGATCTCACCATCGAGAGGCTCCAGGGCGAAGCTCGCAAGTTTGCGGACATCGAATCCAAGCACCACGAGCCGTCAATCTACGGGGTCACCGACGGCAAAGCCGTCGGAACCTATTTCGAGCACAAGTTCCAGGCATACCTGCGCGAGAAATACTCCTACGAAGAAGGCAGTTCCGCAAAAGGGATCGACTTTCCCGCTCTGGGGGTCGACATGAAATTCACCAGCATCAAGCAGCCGCAGTCCTCCTGCCCTTACGAGTCAGCGCGCCAGAAGATCTACGGTCTTGGCTATTCTCTTCTTGTCTTCGTCTACGAGAAGACGGACGACGCAGTGGCCCGAACCGGCATACTCAGCGTGCTCCACACGATCTTCGTCGAACAACGCTGTACGGCCGATTACCAGATGACAACTGGTATTCGCCAAATCCTGGAAAACGATGGCAATGAGGACGACCTGACAGCGTTCATGGCGGATCGTTTGCTTCCGGTGGACGACATCCAGGCTCAGAAGCTTGCCGTCGAGATTCTCGACCACCCGCCTGAGATAGGCTATCTGACCATCTCCAACGCCTTGCAGTGGCGACTCCAATATCGCAGAGCCATCGAGAAGGCCGGTGAAGTGGACGGAATCTTGCGACTGCGTTGACAGATGTCCCCATCAATGAAAACCAAGCAGAAGACTGAACTCGGCGACTTCCAGACGCCTCTCCCTTTGGCCCGTGCAATAGCAAGAATGCTTGCCGGCCAGGGAGTGTCACCGGCCGCCGTTCTTGAACCCACCTGTGGCACGGGAAGCTTCCTGCTTGCAGCGGTGGATCAATTCCGCGGCGTCACGAGAGCGGTGGGCCTCGACATCAACCGATCGTATGTCGCGGCCGCGCGATCCGCGCTCAGTACGAAATCCCTCCCTTGCGAAATAGAGCTCATCCATGGGGACTTCTTCCGCACAGACTGGCCCTCACTCCTTAACACGCTCCCAGACCCACTACTCGTGGTAGGAAACCCCCCGTGGGTCACCAACGCTTACCTGGGGTCGGTAGGCAGTTCAAACCTGCCCGCGAAGAGCAATTTTCAGAAGCATTCCGGCCTCGACGCTCTCACTGGCAAGAGCAACTTCGACATCTCGGAATGGATGCTTATTCGCTTGCTGGAGTCGCTCAGCGGACGCAGAGCCATTCTGGCCATGCTCTGCAAGACGGCGGTCGCGAGAAAGGTCCTCCTCCACGCCTGGAAGAACGGCCTCCCGCTCGAGGCGTCCTCCATACGCCTGATCGACGCGGAAGCTTGTTTCAACGCCGCCGTCGATGCATGCCTACTCGTTTGCACGCTCTCTCCCTCGGCCCACAACTGCGACTGCTCCATCTACGAACAGGTCGGTGCGCAATCCAGAACCGGCGTCTTCGGGTACCGTGACGGTCGTCTGATAGCCAACGCCGAAGCGTACGAGCGATGGAAACACCTGGTTGGCGCAGAGACCATCCGGTGGCGATCCGGAATCAAGCACGACTGCACGAGAATCATGGAGTTCTCCAAGGAGGGGACCGCTTATCGCAACGGCCTGGGCGAACTGGTCCATCTCGAGGACACGTACCTATACCCAATGCTAAAGGGATCCAAGGTCGCAAGCGGCAAGACGGAGAATCCCAGCCGCTGGATGCTCGTCACCCAGCGAACCGTCGGCGAGGACACGAGCCCGATCAAGTCCTGCGCCCCCATGACATGGGACTATCTGCAAACGCACGCCGACGCGTTGGACCGGCGCGCCAGCTCCATCTACCGCAAGCGACCCCGCTTTTCCGTGTTCGGCGTGGGCCCATACTCGTTTTCGCCCTCAAAAGTAGCCGTCTCCGGTTTCTACAAGAAGCTCGTATTCACGGAAGTCGGCAGCCATTGCGGGAAGCCCATCGTGCTCGATGATACTTCCTACTTCCTCCCCTGCTACGGAAATCAGGAGGCACGCTACATCGCCTCCCTCTTCAACTCCGAGGTCGCACGAGAATTGCTTTCCGCCTTTATCTTCTGGGACTCGAAGCGGCCCATCACGGTCGACGTCCTGCGCCAGGTCGACCTATTGGCATTGGCCACGGAGCTTGGCTCCGAAGACACCATGCGTCGCTACCTGTCTGCCCGACCCGAGCCCTCCTCGATTTCGGCCGCCGACGCGCCGACTCAGAAAATACTCTTCCCCACGCGCTAACAGGTCTGCCAGAGTGGAGCGCCAACCTCCTGAGGATCTCGAAACAGTCAGCCTCGCGCCGCGCACCGTACGTCGTGCCACGCCTCAGTCCGCCCAGGAATTGAACAAGTGAGATGTTCGACCCCCATCACCGTTGCAGCCGTGGTAGTCGTATGTTGGGCGTGTTGCGCCGCGACCCCCGCGGCCGAATTGCCGGCAGGGCCCGACGTGCTCGCGTGGAGCGAGTTGCCGCCCCTGCCGGACCCGCAGGGCTTTGCCGGGTCGTTTGCCGGCACCTCGGAGGGCGCGCTCGTCGTGGCCGGGGGGGCCAACTTCCCGGATGGTCGCCCTTGGGACGGGGCCACGAAGGTCTGGCACGATCGGGTCTTCGTGCTCGCGGACCCGGGAGGCGAGTGGAAGGCCGGCCTCAAGTTGCCTCGACCTTTGGGATACGGCGTCTCCGTCACTTGGAACGAGGAGGACAGGACGCGCGTGATTTGTCTCGGCGGCGGCGACGCCGAGCGGCACTACGCCGACGTGTTCTCGCTCCGTTGGACGGACGGCGATCTGGAGATCACCGAGCTGCCGCCCATGCCGGGTCCGGCCGCGTTCTTCTGCGGGGCGATGGTCGGCAACACCATCTACGTGGCCGGCGGACGCGCCCAGCCCGACTCGGACGAAGCGCTCCGAACCTTCTGGGCACTCGATCTCTCCCAGCCGTCCGACGCGCGGAAATGGGAAGTGCTCGAGCCCTGGCCGGGCAGGCCGCGGATGCAGGCCGTGGCCGCCGTCCAGTCCGGCTGGTTCTTCCTGGTCGGGGGCGTCGCCCTCGATCCGGACAAAGAGGGCGACGACAAGCGGATTTTCCTCAACGACGGCTACCGTTACGACCCGGCGAAGAAGCGTTGGACGCCCATCGCCCCCACGCCCCGCTTTGCCGCGGCCGCCCCCACGCCGGCCATCCCGCTCGGCCAGTCGCACTTCGCCATCGTCGGCGGGGACGACGGCGAGAACGCCTTCCGCGTGGCCGATCTCAAGGACGATCACCCCGGCTTTCCCGCCGACGTGCTCTCGTACCACGTCGTGACCGACACGTGGGTCACCGTCGGCCGGTTCCCCAAGGACCTCGGCGCCGGCCTCTGGCCGCCCGTGACCACCAACACCACCTGGTGGAAAGACGCCGACGGCACGGACCGCTACGTCGTCCCCAGCGGCGAAGCCCGGCCCGGCGTGCGCACGCCGCAGGTCGTCTGGGCAAAGCCCAAGGAAATCCAACGCGGCTTCGCCGCCCTCGACTACGCCGTGCTGGCGGTCTACCTGGCGGCGCTGGTGGCCATGGGGGTCTACTTCTCGCGCCGCGAGAAGAGCACGGGCGACTTCTTCCTCGGCGGGCATCGCATCCCCTGGTGGGCGGCGGGCCTGAGCATCTTCGGCACGCAGCTCAGTGCGATTACCTTCATGTCCATCCCGGCCAAAAGCTTTCGGACCGACTGGATCTTCTTCCTGTTCAACATGATGATCCTGGTGATGGCCCCGGTGGTGGTGTTCTTCTACCTGCCCTTCTACCGGCGGCTGAACGTCACGTCGGCCTACGAGTACCTGGAGAAGCGGTTCAACAAGGCGACCCGGCTGTTGGGGAGCGCGTCGTTCGTGCTGTTCCAGCTCGGGCGCATGGGCGTGGTGCTGTTCCTGCCGGCGTTGGCGCTGAAGACGGTCACCGGCATCAACGTCTACGAGTGCATCATCGTGATGGGCGTCCTGGCCACGCTCTACACGGTGCTGGGCGGGATCGAGGCCGTGGTCTGGACCGACGTGCTCCAGGTCGTCGTGCTCATGGGGGGGGCGATTCTGAGCCTGGCGATCATCGCCGTCAAGCTGGCCGGCGCCGACGGTGGGCTGGCCGGAACACTGACGATGATCGGCGACGCCGACAAGCTGCGACTGGCCGACTTCGATTGGACGGTCACCAAGCCGGTGCTCTGGGTAATCGTTTTCGGGTCCGCGGCGCAGATCCTCGTCTCCTACACCGGCGACCAGACCGTGGTCCAACGCTATCTGACCACCGCCGACGAAAAGGCCGCCGCACGCAGTATCTGGACCAACGCCCTGCTGACCATTCCCGCCTCGCTCATCTTCTTCGGCGTGGGGACGGCGCTGTGGGCCTTCTACAAGACCCGGCCGGAGCTGCTCAACCCGACCGGCACCAGCGACGACGTCTTCCCCTGGTTCATCGCCCAACAGCTCCCGGCCGGCGTGGCGGGGCTGGTGATCGCCGGCCTGTTCGCCGCGGCCATGTCGAGCCTCGACAGCAGCATGAACTCCATGGCCACCGCGATCACCACCGACTACTACTGCTGGCTCCGGCCGGCCGCCTCCGATCGCCACCTGCTGGCCGTCGCCCGATGGCTCACCGTGCTGTTGGGCGTCCTCGGCACCGGCTCGGCCATCCTGATGGCGATCCTCAACAGCCCCTCGATGTGGGACCAGTACATGAAAGTCATCGGGCTTTTCGGCGGCGGGCTGGCGGGCCTGTTCGCCCTGGGTATCTTCACCCGCCGGACCCACGCCGCCGGCGCGATCGCCGGCTTCCTCGCCAGCGCCGTCGTCCTCTACTGGGTCGCCGCCCACGAAGCCGTCCACGGCATCCTCTACGCCGCCGTCGGCGTCGCCAGTTGCGTCCTCATCGGCTACACCGTCAGCCTCCTCACCCCCGCCCGACGCCGCGACCTCGCCGGCCTCACCCTCTTCACGCTCTCCGACAGTGAGCAAACGTCCCGCTGAGCACGAACCCCACCACAATTACCCAACGACCTCCTCGGACCGGCCCAAATAGACCGACCGCTGCCGCGCTTCCTGCGCATGCGCCAGCCGAAAGCACGGCCCTACTCGCCCGCCGCGAAACGCGCCAACCAACGACCACCGCCCCTTGGCAGGCGCAAAGCCGAGGCCGCCCAGCCACAGACGCCCGCACCCCCTCAAACCGCGCCGCGGCCCTTTGGTCAACAGAATGCGGTTTCTCCGTGTTGGGGGACTCCTGTCGGGCGTTTTTCCATGGCGTCCCCCTCTGCCGCGGGGGCGCCGAGCGGTCCGCGCGGTGCGGACGAGTTGACATTTCCCGCAGTAAACACTCGCACGGCCCGCCTACTGCCTGCGGCTTGTATCCGGCCGACGCGACCGTCAGGATCCGGGGCGGACGTTTTGCCTGGGCAGCAGTCCGAAGAATCGGTTCACGGTACGCGTAATTGTGTTTCCTTTGCCGGGCGTATTTCCACGCCCAGAATTGGCCACATGGCAACGAATGGGGGCTCGGCGCATGACGCTGATCGGGCATGCTCGCGTGGTCCGGGCGCTTCACCTGATTTTCCCCAAGACCCCAGGCGGCTGGGCGAGGTGGCTTGCTTTACAGCGGGATGGTGTGATATTGTTGGGGCAATGTGTGCTCGGGATGGGTCCCGAACAGGGCCGCTTTCGGGAGGCTGTCCCGTCGAGCGGCCAGAGTTCACTGCTGAGCAACGGAGGAGCCTCTCAAGCCCCCCCTTGCCGTCCAGAGTTAGCGAGTGATGCGAAGGTGGCCCTGGCGAATGACTGAGCTCTGGAAGAGTCTAGTCCGAGTCTACTAGCGTGTGGCGAGAATGGCAGACCGGCTCACGAGACTACCCGCGAAGGTACGAAAAGAGTACGACAAGCTGGGACCGCGGTGCCCTGTCTATCCGCCTTTCCGAACATCTGCCCTGCAATTTCCGCGAATTCCTTTTTCCGGCCGGTCGGTCGGGTGCATGGCGGTCGGCAGCTTGAGCGCGGGCCGGGGGGACGCTTGCTGACGCCGGGGTGCTTGCATTCTTCGCGCGCCG
>DATKZH010000543.1:0-19506 GCA_035528065.1 Thermoguttaceae bacterium
AGGTCGACGCCGACATACTTCATGGCTTGGCTCCTTTTGTGGAAATCGCTGGTTTGAGACTCGTACAAACCCCCGGTTTACCACGTGTTCAAGGACCAAGCTAGTTCGGCTCGGCCTCCGCTTCCATAGTATCACCCTACACCCCTACACCAATGGAAACAGCGCCGCCCCGATCATCGTCGCCGCCAGGCCGGCAAGGCCCATGATCGTGAGCATCGGGAAGAGGGCGCGGAGGGCTTCCGTCTCGGTCATCCCGCTCATCTTCGTGATTACCCAGAAGCCGCTGTCGTTCATCCAGGGAAACGGCTTGGAGCCGCAGCCGATGGCCAGGGCGAGATAAACGGGGTGGAAGCTCAAGGCGCCCGACGTGGCGAAGTGCCCCAGGATGCCCACGGCCGTGATCATCGCCACGGTGGCCGAGCCTTGGGCGCCGCGCACGAGCGCCGTCACCAGGAAGGCGACCGGCAAAATCCAGAGCGGATCGATCCCCTGGGTGAGCCTGGCGATCTCGCCGCCCACGCCGCACTGCCGCATCGTGGCCCCGAACGCGCCCCCGGCCGACGTGATGAGGATGATCACCCCGCCGCTGGCCAGCGCCGTCTCGACCGCCTTGGCCAGCTCCGGGCGGCCGGCCCGCTTCTGCCACGCCAGCGTGCCCAGGGCGACCGCCGCCGCGACGATCAGGGCGACGTTCTTGTTCCCCAGCGTGTCGACGACGGGCTTGACGGCGATTGCCCACGCCGGCGCGGCCCCCGGCTCCATAGCGCCGAGCCACGTGCCGTAGCCCGTCTGACCGGCGATGAACACGACGGGAATGAGGATCGGCAGGAGCGAGAGCCAGGTGGGCGGCAGCTCGCGCTCGTCGCGCTCTCGCAGCTTCTCCAAGTCGGCCAGCGACACGTCGGCCGACTCGCGCAGGGGCAGGTCCCAGCGCCGGTTGGCCCACTTGGCATACAGGTAGCCGGCCGTCACGGGAAAGAGACCGACGATGCACCCGCCCACGATCATCGTCCCCAGGTCCACCCCCAGCTCACCCGCCACGTAGAGCGGGCCCGGCGTGGGGGGAACGAGCGAATGGGCGATCGAGCCGCCGGCCAGGATCGAGAGCACGTAGAGCAGGTAGTTCCGCCCCGTGCGCAGCCGCATCGCCTTGGCCAGCGGGATCATCAGGTAGAAGACCGTATCGAAGAAGACCGGGATGCCCAACAGGAAGCTGCTTCCGACAAACGCCAAGGGCGCCCGGGCTTGCCCCAACAGCCGCAAGGCGCTCCGCACGATCCGGTCGGCCGCGCCGCTATCCAACAGGCACTTGCCGATGATCGACGCCATGGCGATCAGGATGCCGATGCTGCCGCAGGTCTCGCCGAAGGCGACGGCCACGCGCTCCCCGGGCGTGGAGCCGACGAACGCTTCCGCCGCCTTCTCCGACCAGGGCTTCTTTTCCTCAGAGACGCGCTCTCGAGCGTACTGTTCAAGCGCCCCGGTGGGAGTGAGCATGGCAACCACCAACGCCGCCAGCAACAGCGCCAAGAACGCGTGCAGCCGCAACAGCAGGATGCCGCCGAGGACGATGGCGATGGCAACCAGTAGGATCAAGACGGGATGCATCAGGCAGCACTCCGTGGCCCGTCGAACACTCACTCGCTTTGTACCAGAAGCACCGCCTGCCGGGGCGCCAGTTTGACCTGCACGTTGCCGGCTTCGTCCGCCGCGACGGCACGGATCGCGCCGGCGGCGGGGTCCATCCGATGCCAAGCCTTGACCGTATCCGAAGTGATCGCCCCCTCGGAGGCTTCCTGGCCGACGTTCACGATCAGGAGGATCGCCCGCCCGTCACGCGTGAACTGCCCCAGGGCAATCCGGTCCGACCGCGGCGAGATGCGATGAGGCGGCCGGATCGCGTCCACCAGCCGCTCGGCGGTCGCCGCCGCCTCGGGCGGTTGGTCGACGAGCACGCGCCCGCCGCTTTGGCGGAACCGGTCGACCACTTCGGCTGCCTCCGGCGGAAGCTTCGCTTGCTCGGGCACGACCAGGGCCCCGAACCTGTGGTCCGCGATGGCCAACTCTCCGCCCGCGTCCGCCGTGGCCGAAGCGAGCGTCTCATGGTCGACCAGCGCGAACGGGATTTGGCTCCGCTGGAGCGTTTGGCCCAGCCGCATGAACGACTGCACAATGTGCTGCGCCCGAGACGACTGCGAATCGAGCCGCAGCCGCTCGGCGACCGGCAGGTACTCCTCCCAGAGGTCGCAGATCGGGTAGTAGAGCAGCACCTTGCGGTCGTACCGGGCGGGCTTGAGCACGGCGTTGAGCCGGCCCACGTAGTCGCAGTACGCCCGGTAGTCTTCGACCGACCGGTCGCCGGGCCCATAGTAGAGCGTGAACTCGGTCACGCCCCAGGCGGCCTGCCACGCGGCCGTGGCCTGCATCTGGGCGAGCCCCGCCGGGCCGGCGCCGCCCATCTTCTGGGCGAAGTCGCTCACCTCGGTCATCACGCGCCGCCGGCCGTTCAGGATCGCCGCGGAGCTGGGCAGGCCGGCCGTCAGCCATCCGCTGTGGATCACCGCCTGCGGATCGGACGTGAGCATGTCCAGCCCGGGAATGTCCATCCGGCCCAGGTCCTTCAGGCTGTTTCCGTTCAGGGCGACCTGGTGCATGACGCTCTCTTCGTGCAGGCTGTGCCCGGAGGAGGCGACGCGGTGCTCGCCGCACCACTCCTGGATCGCGCCGAAGAACCGCTCGGCCACAAGATCGGCCACCAACGCCCAGAACTGCCGCCGCACCTTGCGATCGCCGGGCGAGTCGCCGGTGAACAGGCTCCGCCGATGCGGCATCAGATCCTCGCCGTATCGCTCCTGGTAACGCTCGGCCAGGTCGTAGCACCACGGCACGCACGGGAGCGGCTTCACGTCCGGGTCGAGCGGGTCGACCACGCGGACCCGCTTGCGCACGTCTTCCGGGATCTGCCCGATGTTGATCGCGATGAGCGAGGGCTCGTCCGTGAACGTCGCGCGGATCGTTCGGCCGAAGTGCGGCTCGAGCCGCTTCCAGTAGGCCCCGTGCGTTTTGGCAATGAAGGTGTGCATCGCCCGATCGTCGATCAGGTTGGCGTAGCGCCGGGCGGCGTGGTAGTTGTTGCTGGCGTGGGTGTGCTCGTAGGCGGGCCGGACGATGAACGGGTCGTCGCGCGTCGGGTCGAACGCCAGCTCGGTCGCCTCGAACGCGGGGTTCTCTTCGAGCACCAGGCCGCCGGCCGCGCCGCTGGGATAGCCGTCCTCGTCGTAGAGCCAAACGACCATGCCCAGCTCCCGGCAGGCGTCCACGCCGGCGACGAGCGTCTTCCAGTGCTCCTCCGAACGCATGTAGTCCTGGAAGGCCACGTTGCAGACGATGCCGCCCAAGCCGCGGTCCAGGTAGTACCGCATGCCTTCCGGCGTTGCCCGCTGCGGTGGAATCCCGTGCACGATCTGCATCGGCCGATCTTCCGCGGGCGGCTTCTCCCACCGGGCGAGCCAGTCGGCCGGCAGCGCTTTTGCTGACGACGATTCCTCCTCCGCCCGGGCCGCCGCACGACCGGCCGCTGCGAGAATCAGGAGTCCCCATACGATCCAGCACGGCACTCTCATCAGGCTTGCTCCTCGATCAAGTGGACTCACACCTACCCACAGAATGCACACTCCCCGTCGAAGGTCACTGGTTGCGCAGCCGCCGGGCCAGTCTTCCCCCCAGGATGCGTGCTTGCGCCAGCGCATCCGGGTGGCGGCGGATCGCGCCTTTCTCGCCGACGCCCGGCACGATGATTCGCCCTGCCGGGCGCATCTGGAGGTAATCGATACACCGGTCGAAAAAGGCCACCAGGAGCTGCGCGCCCTGGGGGTCGGTGTCCTCGAACGGCGTCGCCAGCACGGCCGGCTTCCCCCGCACCATCGGCCGATTGGCCGGGCAGTTGAAGTAGACGAACCGGTCGATGAAGCCCTTCATCAGGGCCGTAGGCCCGTACCAGTAGACGGGCGTGCCGAAGATGATTGCCTCGCACTCGGCGATTTTGGCGTAGACGTCGTTCATGTCGTCGCTCTTGCTGCACGGCTTGCCTTGCCAGCAGGCGTGGCATCCGTTGCACTCCCCGATCGTCAGGTCGCCGAGCAGCAACAGCTCCCCGGACGCCCCTTCCTCTTGGGCCCCTTCGAGGATCGTGGAGACCAGCACGTGCGTGTTCCCGTCCCTGCGCGGGCTGCCGACGACGGCGAGTATCGTCCCCATTTCGCTTGCCTGCCAGCCTTTCCCGCCGCTCGAAAAGCGGCGACAAGTCGCCGCACTCCGAAGGGTCGCTTGCTCCGGGCCTAGGGTGAATCGCCCGGCGGCTCGTTCAGTGTGATCCCCGCCGCTTCCAGGTCGGCCAGCAGGCGGGGGGCCATCCGGTAGTACATCGAGAAGCCCTTGCCGTACCCGCTGCCGCCGGCCCCGCGCGGGAGCGCTTCGGTGAGCGCGTCGCGGAAACGCTCGTCCTTGGTCCAGAGGTACGCCCGGGCGACGCCTTCGACCATCAGCGGCGAGGCCCCGGAGGTGTACCGCGTGTTGGGGCACGACGTGTAGCGGAACCCGTGGGTCTCGTCGCTGTAGCACTCGTCGAGCAGGTAGTGGGCGCCGTCGATGATGCACTGCTTGACGCGCGGGTCGCCGGTCACGTCGTGATAGTACTTCAGGCCGGAAAGCAGCACGGCCACCATGAACCCGGCGTTCCCCCGGTGCCGCGGCTCGCACGTGCAGTGCCCGGGCACCATCATCCGCGACCACCCGCCCACTTGATAGGGCTTTCGGCCTTCGCACTGATACTCAGGCAGGGGGCGGGGCTCCTTGTCCTGCGCCTCCAGCACGCGCTCGACGACCACCTTCGACGCGTTCAGGTAGTAGGGGTCGTCGGTGGCCGCGTACGCGGCGGCCAGCATGATCAGGTGCCAGCCCGGCGTGCGGCAGGTCGAGAAATCGTACGGTCGGCCGAGCTGCTTGCGGATGAAGAAGTCGGCCACGGCGCAGCCCGTCTCGTAAGAGCGGCGGTCGCCGGTGAGGAAGTAGTGGTCGAAGTGCCCCTCGGTCCAGGCGTGGCTGACGGTGTATCCGCCGCGCGGATAGCCGAGGAAGCCGGGCACGGGCTTGTCGTAGTAGTCGCCCACGTGGCACATCTGGTGGACGTAGACCGCGCCGACCTCGTTTGGGTCTTCGCTCCACTGGACCGTGTCGACGTCGCGGTGGTGCAGCTCGGTGACGTGGCCGAGCCAGAGCGCGGCAGGATTGCCCGAGCGGATGTATTCGAGGAAGAAGGCGTGCTGCGTGTCGTACTCGATGTTCCCCCAGTTCGTGCCCCGCTCGCCGTACCAGTCGCCGTAGTTGAGCATGCCGAAGTCCTGCTGGCGCTCGCGCCGGACCACGTACTGCTCGAGGTTCTTGTCGATCGCCTCCTCGTAGAGCTTGAAGTGATCCTCGTTGCGCGGAGCCACGTCGTAGAAGACCTTCGTGCCGCAGTACCACTCGGGCGGAGCCGTGGCCGCAGGGGGGCGCTGGAACACCGCCGAGAGCTGCTCCCGCCGGGGCTCCGGCGCGAAGCACAGGAAGATCTCGTGCGTCTTCGACACGCCGCGCTTCAACCGGTATCGGCCGTCGAGCAGGGAGTAGTAGAGGTGGTGCCCTTCTTTCTCGAAGGGGAACGCGTCGTACAGGCCGGCGTCGAAGGCCGGGCAAAGGCCCACGTCGAGCCCCTCCGGGCCGATCGAGAATCCCTTGGGGTAATTCTGCCAGAAGTCGCGCACCGCCACGGCACAACCGCTCTCGCCCGGGGCCAGGATCGAGCCGACGATCCGGCCTTCGGCGGGCGTCTCCTGCTCGCCTGCGACGGTGACGAGCTCGTTGTCGAACCGTTGGCGCACTACGGGCGTTTCGGTGCCCAGCTCGATCGCTTCGCCGCCGGCCAGGGGCACGCGCCACTTCGCGCCGGCCCCCGCCACGGGGATACGGTAGGACAACGACTTGACGTCCGTGAACTTCTCCGGCCGATCCACCACGAACGTGTGATGGACGCGGAGGAATGCCGCCCCGCGATAGGCCTCGACGCGTTTCTCGATCCGCATCAGGTTGGCCCCGTCGGGACCGGCCAGACGCGACGCCACTTTCACCACCGCCCGCAACGGCCCGGCTTCTTCGACCACAACCTCCGCTTCCCCCGTGGCCGTGCTGTAGCTCGCGCCGCCGGCATCGACGGCCAGCGTGTGACATCCCGCGTCTCCCCCAACCAGCAACTTGTCCCCGAGGCGGACGTCCGTCAGGTTCCCCTCCGGGCTGATCCGGAAGCGGAGCTCGCCCGTGTCGACGGTCACGCCGGACGGGTTCTGCGCGACCGAGAGCCCTTCGGCAACTGCGGCCCGCCGGACCTGTCGGCCGAACTGGAGCCCATAATCCCGCTCGGCCGAAGCGGGCACGCTTGCTTCGAACGCCACGAGCAGCCACTTCACGCTTCCATCCGGCCACCGGGCCGCAAGCCGGACTTGAGCGGGCACTTCGCGCTCGCCCGTCGCGTCGACGGCAACGAGACGGACGTGCTCCGGCGCTCCCAGCTTGCCTTGCGGGAAGGGAATGCCGGTCGTGATCGGCCAGCCGTCGAGCGGGAATGAGTATGGATTGCGAACCGTGATCGGCACGGAGCCAACGTCCGCCTTTGTCTCAGGCGGGACGGGCGGGGCGGCACCGAAGACGAAGTCGCCGGAATGGAACGGCGAGCCGTCGCGCGCGGTCCCCACGGCGCGACCGTGGTACTCGCGCCCCGGGTCCAGCTCGTCGAGCACGACCCGATGCACCAGGCAGTCGCCGTCCGATTGCACGGTCTGCCCGTACGCGGTGTCGGTGCCGTATTCGAATTGCGTAGGGCAAGGCCACGTGGTCGTCCAGGAAGCCGTGACCTTTCCGGGAGAGCCGACGTGCGTGGCCGAGGTCAGGTTCTCGACGGCGTACTGGATCGTGCGGACCTCCGGCGGTTTGGGCAGGAACAGCAGATTGCAGATCCCGTGCAGGCCGCTCGCCCCCGCCGCCCGCAGCTCCACGCGCTCGCCGCCTCGGAACTCGATCGGTTCGGCAAGCCAGTAGAGCCAGGTCCGGTTGTTGTCGCCGCCCGCGACGGCCACGCCCCGCATCTTGCCGTCGACGTACAGGACGACCCGCTCCGGGTTGGAGTCGTCGTACATCATGAAGCCCACGTGGTATCGACCGGGCTTGGGTGCCTGCGTCCATGCCTTTCCTCGACTGCCCTCGAGCCGCAGATGCGGAAAGCGGCGGGAGGTGAACAGGTCGACCGCAAAACCGTCCAACTGGAGCTTGTCGTGCGGGACGACGACCGTCTCCTCCGAGCGGAGCACCGCGTGAAGCAAGTCGAGGCCGAAGGTCGCTTGGACGCCGAAGTTGTCCGCGTAGTCGCCGGGCCGCATGATTTTCTTGCGATCGGAGACGGGTACCCCCTCGATGAGCTTCTTGCCGGCGGAATCGCTCATCCGCGGGCTCTCGCCCGACTGAGTCGTCGTGGTATGGCACAAGACGTAGAGGGAGTAGCGGACGCCGGCGGGGTCGCGGCCCAGGTTGACGTCGGCCGAGACGATCAGGGTCTTGCCCGCCACCACGTGCGTCACCGGCGGGCCCGACGTGTGGTTGCCCTCGGGATCGTAATAGCCGGACGTGCCCCGGTCGCCCACGACGCTGAGCATGTACTCGGTGCCCGTGCTCGCTGCGCCCTCCGGGCCTTTGCGCCCGGTTTCCGGGTCGGCATCGGCGTCGACGTAAAGGTGGAAGACGGTGTCCTCCAGACGCGGCTCGGTGGCGAAGGTTGCCCGCCAAAGGTAACGGTCGTCGCCGACGTGGCAGAACTCGATCGCCGTGAAGTCCTTGGTGGCGTCGTAGCTCTCGCTCGCTCGCCGCTGGTCGGACTCGACCGCGTCGCTCAGCACGACTTGAAACCGATCCGCCGAGGCGGGATCGGTCCCCAGGATCTCTTCGTGATGGTCGAGGATCCCGTCGCCGTCCGAGTCCTTCTGCGCCTCGGCAGTCGCGCTGGCCGCCACGGCCCAAAGCACGGTGAGCATCCCGAAGACAAACGTTCGCACGGTCATAGCTGGCTCCCTTCCTGACCTCGCTTCGCCGGATAGACCGGACCATCGCACACGGTTGTCCGGAGCTTAAGGGGGGGCGTGCGCGAAGTCAATCGCCCGATGTGCGTGGGCGATCGTCCACCACGTTTGCTTTTCGGTGGGCGATGAGGTATTCTGCTACCGTGCGGCATCGAGTTGCACGATGCCGAGAATCACCAGTCCCCACTCGTGTGCCACTGCTTCGCAGAAGCAGTGCCGCGGTGAGCGTGGGGACAATTTCCCGGCAAGCACTGCTTCTGCGAAGCAGTGGCACACGGAGACATCCCTCAATCCGTGGATCGGTTTACCCAGGTTGCGGTTCCGAACGAAGGGTTCCTGATATGTTTGACGACCGAATACCCGAGCGCAGGCTGGCGAGCAGCGTTCGCACGTGCAGCGGAGTTTCCCGGCGACGCTTCCTGCAATCGAGCACGGCGGCGATTGCCGCGGCGGCGACGGCCCCGATCGGGATCGCCCGAGCGAGTGAAGCGAAGAAGGTCATCGTCGGCGCGCACCCTTGGGTCTACGCGGCCAAGCAGCCGGGCTACGACATCACGCCGATTCTCGATTCAGTCTTCGCCGACATGAAATACGCCGGCATGGACGGCATCGAGCTGATGCACACGGCCCTCCGGCCCGACGACGCCGTGGAGCGGATCGGCGCGCTCTCGGAGAAGCACGACTTGGCCGTCCTCGGCACCTCCTTCGGCGGGAAGATGTCCGATCGTGCGGAGCACGGCGCGATCCTCGAGGATGCCGAGCGGGTGATCACCCGGCTGGCCAAACTGGGCGGACGGACGCTGGGCACCTCCGTCGGCGGCGCCCGAAAGCCAAAAAGCCCCGAACAGTTGGACGCCCAAGCCGATCTGTTGAAGAAGATCATCTCCATCGCCGAGTCCCGCGGCGTGGTCCTCAACCTGCACAATCACACGTACGAAGTCGAGCACGACATGCACGACCTTCGGGGCACTCTCGCCCGGGTCCCCGGCGTGAAGCTCGGCCCCGACCTCAACTGGCTGGTCCGTGGCGGGGTGGACCCGGTCGAGTTCCTCCTCCAGTTCGCCGACCGGATCGTCTTCCTCCACCTTCGCGATCAGAAGGCCGATGGGAAGTGGTCGGAGGCAATGGGCGAAGGCGACATGGACTACCAAGCGATCGCCAAGGCCCTCGACCAGATCAAGTTCGCCGGCCACGCGGTCATCGAGCTGGCCCACGAACGGGACTTCACGCCCACGCGACCCCTGCGCGAGAGCCTGAAGATCAGCCGGCAGTTCGTCCGAAAGACACTCGGATACTGATTCGGATATTGATCCCGATACGCAAGCTGCACTTCCCTCATACGGAGACGATCGTGCAACCCTGGAAGCTGGCCGAAACGAACTACGCCGTGGTCAAAGGGCAGCAGTACGAGGTGGCCGTGCTGCCGCTGGGGGCAACCGAGCCCCATAATCTGCACCTGCCCTACGGGATGGACGTGTTCGAGGGCAACCTGGTCGGCGAGAAGATCTGCGAGGCGGCCCACGAGCGCGGGGCGAAAGTCCTGCTCTTGCCCACGCTGCCGTACGGCACGCAAACCAACCAGCGCGAGTTCCCGTTCGCCTTGAACCTCAACCCGTCGACGCTGAACGCGGTGATTACCGACCTGGTCGATTCGCTCGTCGGCAGCGGCATCCGGAAAATCGTGCTCCTGAACAGTCATGGGGGCAACGACCTCAAGGGCCTGTTGCGCGAGCTCTACGGCCGCACGCCCGCCCATCTCTTCCTCTGTAACTGGTGGACCATCTTCAGCGACTGCTACGACGAAATCCTCGACGAGCCGGACGACCACGCCGGCGAGATGGAGACCTCGCTGGGGCTGGCCTTCTGGCCGGACCTGGTCGCTCGAAATCCGGACGGAACCCTGGCCGCCGATGAGGGCCGCAAGGCCCAAACCCGGTTCGAGGCGGTCAACTGCGGCTGGGTCTCGATCACCCGGCCCTGGCACCTCCTGACCACCAACGCCGGCGCCGGCAACCCCCACGCCGCCACGGCCGAGAAGGGCCGCCGCCTGATGGACGTCCTCGTCGACCGCCTGGGCGGCTTCCTGGTAGATCTCTCCGAAGCGGAGCTGGACGAGCGGTTTCCCTACTGACCAACGGTACCCCTCTCCGGGTGGCACGGTACACCCCGTTGACCCCGCGATTTGGGTCCGGTATACTGTTGCATTCGCCCCCTCGCACGGTGGCTGTAGCTCAGTTGGATAGAGCACTGGATTGTGGTTCCAGAAGTCGGGGGTTCGAGTCCCCTCAGCCACCCTCACCATAAACCCCGCGGAATCCTGGAGTTAGGATACGTGCCGGCGGTCGGCAGTGCGGCCCGTTCTCCTTCGAGAATCCGGTAGACTACCGGATTTTGGGAGGAAGCAGGTTGCAGTGCCACGCCGTAAGTCTGATTTCAGGGTTCCCTCTTACCGCCGTCACAAGCCTTCGGGCCAAGCGGGGGTCACCCTCAACGGCCGGGACATCTACCTGGGAAAGTGGGGGACGAATCTGGTTCGGCCTTGTGACGTGGACACGTCGGGCGACGTGTGGATCTATCGGCCGGAGTTGCACGAGACGGAGCACCACGGCCGGGAGCGGATCATCTGCATCGGGCCGAAGGGGCAGGACGTGTTGCGCCCATATCTTTATCCGGGCGGAGGGTGCGTACTGTTTCTCGCCGATCGACTCGGAGCGGAAGCGGCTTCGCGTGTGTGCCTGCAAGGACCCCGACGTTGCCTCGGAGGAGTGTAACCTCGCTGGGCGTGGGCCAAGGACATGACCGGAGGGATCGGGCAACAGGCTCGGTGCTCAATCAGCGACACGCAGCCCCCCTGAAGTGAGGGTGGCACGATCGGGCAGTACCATGTCAATTTCCCAGTGGCGGGTCGCGGACTTTGGGTGCGGCCCTCCCGGCCCGACTGCACAGTGCAGGCGAGACGCCTGCACCCAAAGCATGCTGCCGGTCAACTCACTTTGTTGCAGCTCCCAACGCAAAGGTCGCGATTCCATGAAGATCGTCGTCTTGAGCGGCAGTCCCAAGGGCATGATGAGCGTGACGGTCCACTACGTCCTGTTCCTGGCCAAGAAGTACCCGGAGCACGACTTCCAGATCCTCCACGTCTGCCAGGACCTGCGGCGGCTGGAAGAAGACTCGGGGGCCTTTGACGCGGTGGTTCAGGCGATCGAGGGGGCGGACGGCGTGATCTGGGCGTTTCCTCTCTACTACCTCCTCGTCCACGCCCACTACAAGCGGTTCATCGAGCTGGTGTTCGAGAGGGGCGCCGGGGACGCCTTCCGGGGGAAGTACGCCGCCGCGCTCTCCACGTCGATCCGCTTCTTCGACCACACCGCCCACAACTACATCCACGCCGTCTGCGACGATCTGGGGATGCGTTTCTTCGGGTCGTACTCCGCTGCGATGTACGACCTGCTCGAAGCGTCGGAGCGGAGACGGCTCGCCCTGTTTGCCCGGCATTTCTTCGAGGCGATTCGTGCCGAAGCCCCCACGCCGAGGATGCACCGCCCGATCGAACCTCGCCCATTCACCTATGCCCCCACCCCGGGCGCCGAGGCGATATCGACCGGCGGCCGCAGAGTGATCGTCGTTACCGATGAGATGGACGAGGGGGCCAACCTCGGCCGCATGGTCGATCGTTTTCGGCATTGCTATGCGGACCCGGTCGAGGTCGTGAATCTCCAGGAAGTGAAGATCCGCGGCGCCTGCCTCGGCTGCATCCAGTGCGGGCTGGACAACACGTGCGTCTATCGGGACGCCGACGAAGTGTTCGAGACCTACCAGAAGCTGAAGGCGGCCGACGTGCTCGTGCTGGCCGGGACGGTCAAGGACCGATACCTGTCGTCACGATGGAAGCTCTTCTTCGACCGGGGGTTCTTCAACAACCACGTGCCCATCATGGTGGGAAAGCAAGTCGGCTTGCTCGTTTCCGGCCCGCTGATGCAAATCGCAAACCTGCGGCAACTCCTGGAGGGCTACATCGAGTCGCAGCAGGCAAACCTGGTGGAGATCGTCACCGATGAGTGCGACGATTCGGGGCAGCTCGACGGGCAGTTGGAGTCGCTTGCACGAGGTCTGATTGCGTGCGCCGACACGGGCTACATCCGTCCGCCGACTTTCCTCAGCGTCGCCGGGAGAAAGCTGTTCCGCGACGAGATCTGGGCCCACATGCGGCTCGTCTTCCAGGCCGACCACCGGTACTACAAGACCCACGGATTCTACGACTTCCCGAAGCGCAGCCTCGCCACCCGGCTGCGAGAAGGGATCTACTGCCTGCTGCTTGCCATCCCGGCGTTTCGGCGGGAATTCCGCAAGCGGATCAAAGAGGGAATGGTGAAGCCGCTTTCGAAGGTGCTCGAGGAAACGGAGGGCCCGGAAGACGAAGGATTGCGTTCCCCGTGACACGGCTGGGGACGGTGTACGCCGTTACGACGGTGGGTGGAGGCGGTTGAGGATCGTCACCGCGAAAATGCCGCCACAACAGGAGCAGGAGCAGGAGCACGATCACCGCAACGACGGCCAACGTGCCCAGGAAGAAAGGGCTCGCCTGGTAGGCAGCCGTGCTTCGGCCACAGTAGGGACACCGTGACGCCGATGCGCTGACTGACTTCTTGCACTTGGGACACCGGACGAGCATGTCGGGCGATCCCCATGTGAGCGTACGGATAGGTGCGAAGTGACTATAAGCAGGAGGATACCGGGTGAAGACAAGGAGATCGGCCGGACAGCGGCGGGGATGCCTGCGCCGGCTATCGCATCGCCGCCGCGCAATCTCACCGAGAGGAGGCTGCCCTACCAAAGTCTAGCATGCGCCGTGATGCCCGGCAGGCGAGACGGCAAGCGGAACGAGGAGAAGTCGGTCGCCTTCGATCGGCAGATAGGTGCAGCAGGGCCCCGGTAAGACCCAAGGATCCGCGGCGACGGAGTGGGAGGAGAGAGGCACCGGGGGCCGCGTGAAGGGCGTGGCCGGTTCAGTCGCGTGGCCGGCGGCGGTTCGCTACGTGGCCGAGGGCACGGATGTGCCTCATGTTCCGCTTCTGACTCCTCAGGCGTCGTTCGCGGAGCGCGAATAGGCCGCAGATGGCAAGCGGTGTGAAGATCAACAGCGCAGCCAAGCAGGCAACTGGAAGCCATGGGTCCTTCAAGGTAAACATCTCTGTGACGCAACCCTAAAGTGAGAGAACGACCCAATGCGGGGATGGCCTCCGGCGGCTGAGTGCGCGTGCCGCGGAGAGCGGGGTGGGCGACGCTGTGACTAGGATACTACGTGCGGGGCAAAGATTCAACGGCGTACCAACGCCTCCGTCATCCGGGGGCATCGTGACCACGGCGATCGCCAACCCACGATCGGCCGCCGGACCCGGCGTGAATCGAATTGGGCAACGAGAACACAACCGCCGCGGCGGAAGAAAACGGGGTGGAAGACGCCGCCGCGGCCCCCCGATGAGCGCCGAGACGCCAACCGCAAGATAACACCGGCGGAGAGGGGAATCAATGCCTAATACCCTGCAAGTGGGGGTCGCGGCGCGGTTCCCGGCACGGAACTCGATCCTCCAGGCGTGGCGGACGATGCCGGCGACCCTCGCGTCCGGCAAGATTCCTCGGCAGACGGTCTCGTTCACGATCTCGGGCTTGTGGTGGCCGGATCGGAGAAGCCGGCCGCCGGATGGGCAACGCGACTCGGCGGAGCCTGGTTGAGATGCGATCCAAACTCGCAGCTTCGGAACGACGACGGGGACCGGCCTTCGTCTTCGTGCCGGCAAATCTTGCCCCCCGCCCCCAACCTCCGCCAGACTGGAGCGGAATTGAAGTGACGTCTATAATGACATACGGTTCTCCCGCAATCGCGATCCTCTCGATGGCCCCATCGGCAACCCGGCGAAGAGACCCTATGGCCTTGGAAGCCCTTTCCCGCGACGATCTGGCGACGCGGTACCTCGAGCAGATTCCCTATGAGCCCTATCCCATGCAGGAGGAGGCCCTGTTGGCTTGGTTCTCCTCCGAGCAGGGCGTGCTGGTTTGCGCGCCCACGGGGATGGGGAAGACGCTGATTGCCGAAGCGGCGTTGTTTGAAGCGCTGCATCTGGGCAAGACCGCCTACTACACCACGCCGCTCGTCGCGCTAACGGAGCAGAAATTCCGCGAGATGCAGCGGTTGGCGGTCCGTTGGGGATTCGAGTCGACCGACGTCGGCCTGGTGACCGGCAACCGCCGCGAGAACCCCGACGCCCGGATCCTCGTGGTCGTGGCCGAGATCCTCTTCAATCGTCTGCTCCATCCCGAGGCGTTTGACTTCGCGGACGTCGCCACCGTGGTCATGGATGAGTTTCACAGCTTCAACGACCGGGAGCGAGGAATCGTCTGGGAGTTCACGTTGGGGCTGTTGCCGGATCGCGTCCGCACCTTGCTCCTGTCGGCCACCGTGGGAAACGCCGTGGAATTCGCGGCCTGGCTCCGCAACCACCACAAGCGGCGCCTGGAGCTGGTCCAGAGCGACGAGCGGAAGGTGCCGCTGACGTTCCAGTGGGTGCCCGACCGGATCTTGCCGGAGCAGCTCGAAGAAATGTCGCGCGGCGATGACGATTCCCGCACGACGCCCGCCCTGGTGTTCTGTTTCAACCGGGAAGACTGCTGGACCTTCGCCGAGCAGATCAAGGGCAAGAAGGTCCTCGGCGGGGATCGGCAGAAGGAGATCGCCGCGGCGATCGAGGGGTACGATTGGTCGCAAGGCGCCGGGCCGAAGCTGCGGCAGCTCCTGCTGCGTGGCGTGGGCGTGCACCACGCCGGGGTCCTGCCCAAGTACCGGCGGATCGTCGAAGAGCTTTTCGAGCGGAAGCTGCTCTCGATCACCACCTGCACGGAGACGTTGTCGGCGGGCATCAACCTGCCGGCCCGCTCGGTCGTCCTGCCGTCGATTCTCAAAGGCCCGGTGGGCGAGAAGAAAGTGCTGGAGCCGAGCGCCGCCCACCAGATCTTCGGCCGGGCCGGCCGTCCCCAGTACGATACCCAAGGGTACGTCTTCGTTTTGGCCCATCAGGACGACGTCAAGATCGCCCGCTGGCGCGACAAGTTCGACCAGATCCCCGAGGACACCAAGGACCCGAACCTGCGCAAGGCGAAAAAACAACTGAAGAAGAAGATGCCCAAGCATCGGGCGACCGAGCAGTACTGGACGGAGGAGCAGTTCGAGAAGCTTCGGGCGGCCCCGCCCAGCAAGCTCCAGAGCCGCGGTCACCTGCCGTGGCGATTGCTGGCGTACATGCTCGACGCTTCCCCGGACGTCGAGATCATTCGCCGATTGGTCGCCAAGCGGCTGCTGGCTCCCAAGCGACTCGAAGCGGCCCAGCGAGACCTGGACCGGATGCTGCTGACGCTCTGGCGGGCAGGCTACGTCACGCTGGAGCCGGAGCCGCCGCGCCAGCCGGGACGGCCCGCCCCGGAACCGCGCAAGGAGGAGAACCCGAAACCGCAGGAGGGATTCGGAGGAGGCATTCTCGGCTCCCTTCTGTCCAAGTCGGAGGCAGAGAAGGAGAAGCAGCCGGAGGAGACGTCCGGCGATTCGGAGCAGTACGTGCCGAGGCTGGCCCATCCCACGCCGGACCTCGAGAAGCTTCTCTTGTTCCGCGGCGTCAACCCGCTGTACGGCGTGTTCCTGGTGGGCCAACTCGGCATCGCCGATGGCCAGGAGCGCGTGCAGGCCCTGGAGAGTGTCTTGGAGCTGCCGCGGTCCGTCGGTCGCTTTGTCCGCGTGCCCGGCTACGAGCAGCTCCCGCCGGGGCCGTTGGCCACCGGTCGGCTCGACGAGCAGCTCTTGCGCCTGGGGTTGGCGACGGCCGATCAGCTTACCCCCGCGGCCCAGAAGGACGCCGACGATCGCAGTCCGATGCTTCCCGACGAGCGGCCGCGCATCCTCACGTTGGCCGAGAAGCTGCGATTGATTTTCGACTACGACTTCCCCGGCGTGCACGACCTGCGAACGTGGCCGGTCTGGGCGGCGGGCGAGGTGATCGAGTTCGGCGGCGACTTCAACAAGTACGTCACCAGCAAGGGACTCCAGAAGCAGGAGGGCGTGGTTTTTCGGCACCTGCTGCGCTTGATTCTGCTGGTCCGCGAGTTTGCCCAGTTTTGTCCTCCCCAGACGAGCGAAGAGGAGTGGCGCGGCGGTCTCGAAGATCTGGCCCAAACACTGACCGAGACCTGCCGCCGCGTTGACCCCACCAGTGCCGAGAAGTCGTTGGAGGAGTCGCGCCCGGTCACGGACGTCCTGTGAAGGGCACGCTCACGATTCATCCTGATGGAGGAATTCGTCTACGAAGTCTCCGGCCGCCGTTGTATACGGGAGGTTTCCCATGGACCCAGTCGAAGAACGCCTCGCCGACCTGGAGCGGCAGAACCGACGCATGAAGGCACTGCTCGTGGCGATGGGCCTCCTGGCTGGATCGGCTGCGTTCCTTGCCGCCAGTCCGGCAGACCGCGACGTGCAAGTGCGATCGCTGAAGGCGCAGAGGATTGATCTGGTAGACGCCGAGGGCAAGGACGTCGGTTTTCTGGGGTTGTCCGAAGAGGGGTCGCCTTCGTTGGTCCTTCGGCAGGGCCGCACGACGGCCTCGCTCTTGGCCTCCGAGGACACGGCCCAGGTGGAAGTGTCCGGCGGCCCGAAGCGCTGGGCATCGATGGAAGCGGGAACGCAGACGCTGGCGAGCCTTGCGAGCGGCGACGGACGGGTCACGATCGACGTTACGGATCTCGACCCCTCGATCGCCA
The DNA here is from genome assembly GCA_035528065.1 of Thermoguttaceae bacterium. Lineage (GTDB taxonomy): Bacteria > Planctomycetota > Planctomycetia > Pirellulales > Thermoguttaceae > DATKZH01. The sequence goes on from DATKZH010000543.1 coordinate 16,959, forward strand.
TGGTGGACGGGACGGGCAAACCGCGCGTCGTGCTCCACGGGCGAAACCAGGACCCGTGCCTGATGTTCGTCGACGGCGACTTCGGCAAAGTCCGCGCATACATCGGCTCCCCACCCGCTGGTGGCCGGGTTCAGCTCATCAGTGAGCGGGGACAGAAAACCGTGTATCCCCGATAGTGTGTTTTCTTGCCACGCCGGCGCGGCCCCGACTGGCGGCGGGTCGGCGGGCGCCCACGACTGCGAGAAAGGAGGGCAAGGACATGTCAGCGCAAGAGTGGTTTCGACGCTACGTTGAATTACGCCGGCATGACGCCGAAGAAGGCAAGGCCGATGAGCCGCGTCCTGCCGGCGCAGAAGCGGAGCCCCCCGAGCACTTCAGGGCACTCCGCCGTTTCCTCGAGAAACACCACAAGAAGCAGGGGCCGAAGGAACGCGCGGACGAGATCAAGGGCATCCAGACCGCGTGCCGTCTCGTGGGCGAGAATCGCGACTTCGCGTCTCCGATACTTGCCTACGAGTCGGAGGCGTGGTGTTACATCATCGACGAGTCGGATCCGGCGGGCTATTACCGGATTCCCAAGAGGGCAGAACTGTAGGGAAGTGAGATTGCCGCGCCGGAGATCTCAGGGAGGCGATGGGCGCATGCTGACGGTTTTCGTGGTTTCCGACGCCAGCGGTAAGACGGTCGAGCAGGTAGCCCGGGCGGCGCTGGTCCAGTTCGGCGATGCACCGGTCAGGCTGGTGCGACGCGGACAGGTTCGGACCGAAGAGCAAGTGCGCGGCGTGGTGCGGGAAGCGGCCGATGGCGACTCGATCATTCTTCACACGCTGGTTTCCAACGAATTGCGTCGACGGATGCTGGCGGAATCCCGGCTCCGCGGAGTCGATTCGCTGGATGCGATCGGGCCTGTGCTGGAGCGGATTGCCGTCCATCTGAAGCTCACGCCGCGAGAGACGCCCGGGATGCTGAGGCAGTTGACGGAAGCCAAGTCGAGGGAAATCGAGGCCGTCGCGTTCGCGTTTCACCACGACGATGGCCAGAAAGTGGAAGAGCTCGACCGCGCGGAGGTCGTCCTCGTGGGCGCGTCTCGCACGATGAAGACGCCCACCATGCTCTACCTGGCCTACCGCGGATGGTTCGCCGCCAACGTCCCCCTCATCCTGGAGACGACTCTCCCCGCGCCGCTCCTCTCGGTGCGGTCCGAGCGAGTCGTCTGCCTGCTGATGGACGCCCGCCAGCTACGCGAGCTGCGTCGCATCCGGGCAAGCGGCCAAGGGATTCCCGCGGAGCCGTATACGTCCCTGGAATACATCGGAAAGGAGCTGCTCCATTCCCGTCGGCTTTGTCTCGAGCATGGCTGGCGGAGTATCGACGTTTCCGGCAAGTCGGTTGAAGAGGTCAGCCGGGAGATCATTGCCCTACTGCCCAAGGACGGCGTTCCATCCGGGTCGCCTGCCTAGGTCGTTTTCTCGCTCTCGTGGGGGCCTTTGGTGAAGCAGGACGACGTTAAGGGTCGGCCGAAAAACAGATTCCCGACTTCAGTAGCAGGCACACGCCGTGTGCCGTCCGCCGGTTACGGCACACGGCGTGTGCCTACTACTCCGCAAATGCGGAAGTTGTTCTTCGGCCAATCCTAAGTGTGCTCATACTAGACGGGACACGTGATGGCGTACGCGAAATCCTCGAGGCGGCCGCAGAAACCGGCCTCGAGCGCGGCGTTGCAGGCGGGAGGACCTGATCATGAAGAAAGCGAAGAGAAGACCGGCCCTCTGGAGAAAATGGTGCCGGGCAGTCTTTCGAAGCCGCTCCGTGTGCCCACACTGCGGAGCAAGAATTGGCCAGGGCGGCACGTACTTCATGTTGGCCTGCATACTGATTGGCCTCGGCGCAGGCATGGTCGGGCAGCACGTCGTGAGCCTCCAGTGGGAGTCCGTGATTGAAGAGCTCGAGCACGAGATCAACCAGCCGTTTCCGCCGCACCGGTCTGTGCAGGACACCACCGGGGCGGAAAGGCCGCAAGACGGCGAGCCCGCGCTACGCGAATCCAAAATAAGCGCCCGAGATAGGCATGGGGCGCGGACGGGGGGGCGGCGACGGGGGTCGTGGGCGAGGAGGAAGGGCCCGGGAGCAGGGCGGCTAGCGGCTAGTGAGCCCCTGCCGCTTGGGTTGCACGCGCCTGCTGGCGGGCTTTGAGACGACGCCAACGCTTCGTTGCGTTGCTCGCTTTGACGCAGTTGTTCCTGAAGCAGCGTGGCATCCATGATGCAACCATCCTTAGGGGCTCGCGGCGAAAGTCAATGGGCAAGGATCGACTTCCGACGGAAATCGATGAGAAAGGGCTGAAGACCAGGGCGATTGCGTCATGTTGTATGTGATGCGGGGGTTTACGTTGACACACAGACAGCCCAGTTTGTCTTGACGTAACCGAGCAGATCTGCCGTTAAGGCTGAGCCTGTCGTTCGCATACTCGATTCCCAGGTTTCGAATCAAGATCAAACGCCAGTTACCCATCTTCCGCCATCGGGGTCATTGTGACGCAATCGCCCTG